>DATMQG010000046.1:0-44983 GCA_035566835.1 Solirubrobacteraceae bacterium | reverse complement strand
GCTCGGCGGGGAAGTCTACGTCGTGCAGGGCCTGGATGATGCTTCCGGCTAGGTCGCTGCGCCCGACGCTGCGAGCCGACACGTTGATCGCCACCGACAGCTCGTCGGCGATCGGGCCCAGCTCGCGGATCTCTCTGAGCGCCGTCTTCAATACCCAGCTCGTCAGCTTGTCGATGACGTCTGTCTGCTCCGCCAGCGGCAGGAACTTGTCCGGATAAAGAAGCCCGTGTGTGGGGTGCTCCCAGCGAACCAGTGCCTCGACAGCCTCGATGCGTCCGTCGGACAGTGTGGCCTGCGGCTGGTAGTGCAGCACGAGCTGGTCGGCGTCGATGGCTTGCCGCAGTTCGCCAACGAGGCTCAGCTTGCCGGCGTCGTAATGGTCAAGGGTCGCGTCGTAGCGCATCACCCCGGCGTGCTGTGCCTTCGCGAAGTACATCGCCACGTCGGCACGCTGAATAAGGGTGTCGACGTTGGTTCCGTCCTCCGGTGCGACCACGAAGCCGATGCTTGCCTCGACCGACAGGGGTAGCCCACTAATCTCGACCTCACGGTCGACGATCTCGCGCAGTCGCCGCAGCACCTGCTCGGCGCCCGCAGCGTCACAGAGGATCAGCCCGAACTCGTCGCCGCCGAGCCGCGCGACCGTGTCGTGAGCGCGCATGTTCGCGGCGATCCTGTGTGAGAGCTCGGTGAGCAGAAGGTCACCGTTGTGATGGCCCAGTGTGTCGTTGATGTCCCTGAAGCGATCGAGGTCGACGATCGCGATCGCGACGGATTTCCGCTTGGGCGTCCCGTTGGCGACGGCGATTTCGGCGCGGCGATGGAATAGCGCCCGGTTGGGCAGCTCGGTGAGGGTGTCGTGCTCGGCGAGGAAGGCGTTGAGCTTGACTTCTCGGCGCAAGCCGCGGCTCACAGACCACGTGATCGCGAACAGCGCTAGGTACAGCAGCGTGAGGCCGATCCCGAGATTCAGGTAAAGCCCGTGGAGACCTGCCGTCACATCGTGGCTGATCGGCGCGTATGGAAGATAGGCCTCCAATACGCCCACGCGACGCCGGGGTGTCCCAGCCATGAGCGGCAGGTAGATCTCCACTGACGCGACGCCGCTGTGGCCGAGGTCGTTGCTGTCCGCGTTCAAACGTGTCAGAAGGGCAACGACCAATCCACGTGCGGCTGCGCGAGCCTCGTCCTCGGGCGCGGTCCGGAAACCGGAGCCATCGTCGGAGAAGGCGACCTGTCCCGCGAGGTCGCGCACACGCAACCGCAGTATCTCCCGCCCACCGACCGCGCGGGCCACAAGACGTCGCAGGCCGGCCGCCTCACCGGCGGTGAGACCGCGACTGAGCGGTCGCCCGTCAAGCAGCGGCTCCAGCGCAGTGTGGGCGATCAGGGTGGCCTCGGACCGACCCTCAGCGAGACCGCGCTGTCGGGCCTCGCTGCGCAGGCTGGAGGCGAGAACAAGCCCCAGCACCAGCACGGGCACCAGGCTGATCACGGCGTACACGGCGAACAGGTGCGCAATCGCCCGCGGTGCTCTCGCGCGAGTGCTCATGGTGTGCGGCTCGACACGAATTCAGCTCCGCATGAGGCGAGCATCTGCGGGCGGACCAATCGATGAAAACCACGACCGCTCGTAGTTCGAAAACACGAACCGGCTTGCCGTCGATCGTTTGCAACGTCGAGGTTGGGACTCCGATGAGAGAGCGGCCTGAGCCCGCAGGGCGTGAGGACGCTACAGCGCCAGGGCGCGCTCGACGATGGCCGCACCGGAGACTCCGCGCGGCAGGTCGCCGAACGCGAGGCCGCGTGCGCCGAGGCGTCCGGCGCAGAATGCATCGGACACCACGCCCGGCGCGTCCCGAAGGAGCAGGCTGGCCTGCAGCGCGAGGGCCATGTCCTCGACGACGCGGCGGGCGCTCCACTCGGCCACCGCGGGTTCATCCGCCAACGCGGCGAGTCCCTCGCGCACGCGAATCATGTGAGCGTCAAAACGAGGGTCCCCGCCGGCGGCAAGCTCGCACTGGGCCAGGAACGCCGATGCGCCCTCGGGTTCGCGCTTCAACGCGCGCAGCACGTCGAGTGCGATCACGTTGCCCGAGCCCTCCCAGACAGTGCCGATCTGGATGTCGCGGTAGAACTGCGCCAGCGGCGCCTCCTCGACGTAGCCGTTGCCGCCGAGGCACTCGAGCGCCTCAGCCGCGAGCGGGGCGCCTCGCTTGCAGACCCAGTACTTCATGACCGCGAGCGCGAGGCGACGGAAGGTAGCCTCGTAAGGGTCAGAAGAGTCGAATGCGCGGGCGATCCGCAGTGCCGAGCGCGTCGCGGCCTCCGACTCGAGCGCGATGTCGGCTAACACGTTCACCATCGTCGGCTGCTGGGCAAGTGGTGCGCCGAACGCCGCACGGTGGCGCGTGTGCCAGATTGCCTCAGCGACGACACGGCGCATCATGCCGGCGACTGCTGTCAGCGTGTCAAGGCGCGTCCAGATCAGCTGCTCCACGACAAAAGCTGTTCCGCGGCCCTCTTCGCCGAGGATCCGCGCCGGGAGATGGTCGTACTCGACCTCTGAGGAAGCAAGACAGCGACCGCCGAGCTTGTCCTTCAGCCGTTGCAGGCGGAACCCGGGATGTGGCCGTTGCGCAACGAAGCAGGTGATCCCCGCCTCCGTCTGCGCGAGCGTAAAGAAAACCTCGAAGATTGGGTGGGTGCAGAACCACTTGTGACCGGTCAACTCGAACCACCCGTCGCCAATCGGCTCCGCGAACGTTGAGTTGGCACGCAGATCAGAGCCGCCCTGCTTCTCGGTCATGACCATGCCGGCCTGGGCGAAGGCGTCGTAGTCGGGCAACGTCAGGCGCGGCTCCCATTCTCCTGCGAGGGTGGCGTCCTGGCGCATCGTGGGGACGGCGGCATAGTTGATCGACATCGGGCAACACGGACCCGTGTCGAGCTGATTGAACAAGTGAAACAGCGCCGCCCGCACGACGTGAGCGCCTTCTCGCGGTTCGCGCCAGGGCAGCGAGTTGACTTCGCGCTCAACGCCCAGGCGCAGCATCCAATGCATCGACGGGTCGTATTCGATCTCGTCGATGCGGTTGCCGTAGCGGTCGTGCGTGTTGAGCACCGGAATGTTGCGCTGTGCGCGCTTGGCGTGGGCCAGCGCATCGGCGGATGCAACCACTGCGCCGAAATCGCGGACTCGGTCGAGGCCCCATTCCCCTCCCTCGCGTATCAGCGCCTCGCGCAGAGCCTGGTCGGCCTCGAACGCGTTGTAGTCGACGAGTCGTGGCGGCTGGTTCAGGACCTCATGCGTTGCTGCCCGATCGGTGCGACTCGGCGTCGACATCCTCGGCTCCCTCGGCGGGTTCGCTGTCCGAGTGAGGTTACCTTGCCGAGGGCAGGATTAGCCCGGCGCGAAGATTCAATCAGTCGAGCGGCGGGCGTAGCCCCCGATCGTGGGCCGGTGTTCTCCGAGAGCATCGCGGAGTTGGCGACGCGAGAGGATGTCGAGCTTCTGGTAGGTGTGGTGCAGATGTGCCTCGACGGCCTTGCCGGTGACGAAGAGGCTTTGTGCGATCTCTCGGTTCTTGAGGCCCTTGGCGGCCATGATGGCGACCCTCAGCTCGCTCGGTGTGAGGGAGTCGACACCGGTGCGCAACGTCTTGCGCGGCCGCGCGCCGGTAGCGGCGAGTTCGATCCTCGCGCGCTCTGCAAGAGCGCCGGCGCCGCCCTGTTGTGCGACTGCGAGGCCGTGTCGGAGGGGCTCGCGGGCGTCGATACGATGCCCGGCGCGCCGCTGGGCGGCGCCGAGGTCGATCAGCGCGTGAGCAAACTCGAGCTGTGACTGTGAGTCCCCGAGGGCGTCGACGGCTCTCTGCAGCAGCTCGAGCCCCTCGCTACCTCCGCATATGACCCCGAGCGTGCGCTGCGCGCGGCCGATCATCCCGGGCGCGCGCATGCGGCGGGCGAGGGTGAGGTCCTCTTGCGCCAGCCGCTGCGCCGCCTCGCCGTCACCGCTGGCGTGAGCGGCAAGCGCGGCGCCTGAACGCCAGGCAAAGATGCCTGGGCCTGGCATCGCGAGCTTGCTGACCATTAGCTCGCCCGCCACGAGATAGTCCTTGAGTGCCTGCTCGGGTTGGCCGCGCGCCATATGCAGCTCGCCGCGCGCGTGAAGCACCCACGGGTAGCCCATGTTCTGGTGGGTGCTCTCATCCTCGGCGATCGCCAGCGCCGCTTCGGCGGCTGGAAGCTCGCCTCGTTCGACGTGGCCGCGGGCGAGGACGGCGGAGGCGCTCGGCAGATACATCTCCCAGCCATCGCGCTGTGCGCCGAACGCGGCATGGATGTCGGCGAGCGATTCGCTGATGCGGCCCTGCAGCAGACGGGGGTAGCTGCGGCAGTAGCTGGCCGTGGCAAAGGCCATCGGCGACCCGCGCTCACGAGCGTCGTTCAGAACCGCGTCGCAGATCCTCGCGCTGAACTCGAACTCTCCTGAGAATGTCAGGGCGCCGGTGAGCAGGTTCCAGCTCATCCCGTCGCAGGTCTCTGCCTCGAGCAGCGCGCCCTCTCCCCACGCGCGAACTACGAGCTCGAGGATCCTGTCGACTGGGTCGCCCGCCATGCTGTGCTGCACCGCCTGCTGCGCCAGCACCGCCCGCTCGCCAGGAGTCGGGTCTGCACCGATGACGGTGAGCATCGCCTTCGCCGTGTTCATTGCGCTATCGCGAAGCGAGGTCTCAAGCGACGCGGCGGCCACGTAGTGGGCCTGCAGTTCGCGATACAGATCGCCCTGCGCGTTGTCGGTGAGGATCGCGAGCCCGCGCTGAAACGCAAGCGCCGCCCCACGGTGATCGCCGCCGACGGCCAAAGCCCGTCCATGCACCTGCTCGACCTTGGCGCGCACGCGATCATCGTCCACTCGTTCCAGTGCCTGCTCGGCGCAGCGCGTGGCCTGCTCGATCTGCCCACTCATCACGTGTGCTTCGGCGAGCGCGACCAGCACCGGCACGATCAGCTCCTCGGTGGGTGGCTCGGCCAGAGCGCGGAAGAGATACTGCGCGGCCGTCTGCGGGCTGGCTCGCGCGCTCGCCACGGCGGCGGCCGTTTGCATCCGCTCGACCACCCAGGGGTCCTTGCGATGCGGGCTGAGGAGCAGGTGACTGGCCACGCGCTGGGGGTCGCCAGCGTCGGCGTGAAGGAGGCGAGCGGCGTGGAGATGGCGAACGGCGCGCTGGGCGTCGGGCATGTCGCCGTAGATGGCGCCTGCCACCAACGGGTGCACAAATGACACCGGCTCACCGGGCGCAAGGATCTCGGCAGCACTCAGGGCGTCGATCGCGCTCGTCGCCTGATCGCCGTCGAGGCTCGCCAGCGCGGCTGCGTGGCGCAGCGCGGCGCCGTCGCCAAGGACGGAGACGGCGCGCGCGAGCGCGACCGCCCCTGGATCCAGCCGCCCGACGCGCACGAGCACCGAGCGAGAGATCGACTGCGGCGCCAAGGCCCGGATCTGCTCGACGTCCTCATCGCCCGTGCCCTTGCCCTCGGCCTGGAGTGCCAACAACAGCTCACGAAGGTAGAAGGGGTTGCCTGCCGTGCGCTCGGCACAGGCGCGCCAGAACGTCTCGCCCGCGTGCGGGAAAACCGTACGAACGAGCGTGCGCACCGAGGGCAAGCCCAAGGCGGCGAGGCGCTTGGGCACGGTGTTTGGGTGCGTGCAGATGCGCTCGAGCAACTCGGCCGCGGGCCCCATCTCGGGAGGGCGCAGCGCCAGGAACACAGCCACTGGCAACTCATCCAGACGCTCCAGCAGGTACAGGAGGAACCGCAATGAGGGCACGTCGCACCAATGCGCATCGTCGATGAGGATGGCCACCGGGCGACGCTCGGCTAGGCCGGCGGTCAACCAGAACAAGCCGTGCACCAGCGGGAAGATCGTCGTGGCCGCAGATCCCGATGCCGGCGTCGTGGCGGACGCGTCAAACAGCGCCGCAACCGGTGTCCCCGCACCGACCAGCCGCTCACGCGCTGCCGGTGTCGCACCGGCCACCACGGGCCCGAGCAGGTCGATCGCAGCCCCCCACGGCACCTCCCGCTCGAGCAATCCGCCGCGCGCAACCAGAACCCGCAGCCCCGCCGCCCGGGCGCGGGCGCCAGCGGCCCGTATCAGCGCCGACTTGCCGATCCCGGCGTGACCCTCACACGCGACCAGCCGCCCTGACCCCACCAAGGCAAGTGCCAGTGCCGCGTCGAGCTCCCCCAGCTCGCGCTCGCGCTCCAACAAGCTCGCTTCCGTGCGTGCGGAGTCGGAGAAAACCGCCACTCCCCCCATGGACGACGTCCTTGGTTGTGATTGCTGCGTTTCTAAATACTAGGGTCTCACCCTATCGCGAAGGCGCATGCCGATGGGGGAGAGTGGGTGGCATGCAACCCGCGCGGGCGCAAGTCACGCTCGACATCGAGCTCGACTCAGAGCCGATCTCCGGCTCCCTGTCTGACCGCGACGGCACCAGCCACGGCTTCAGCGGCTGGATCGAGCTCGTCTCGTTGCTCCAAGCCGCCGCGACCACACGTGCCTCAGAACCCGACAAGCCGCTCGCGCTGGTCGAAATAGCACCACGCCGATAGGAGACCACCTGATGCCCACCACGCACAAACCACTCGCCGAGCGCATCCAAATTGCGCGGAGCTCACGGCGTGCCCCTGCGCACGAGGGAGGAAAAGCGCGAATGCGTCGCGAGACGACATTGCCGACCCGGACCATTGGATTGCGAGCGTGGCTGGTTGCAGGCGCTGCTGCCTCGCTACTCGTCATGTCGGGACTCGCGGCGGCCTCCGCCTCGGCGACTGGCACCGTCTGGCTGTGCAAACCGGGTCTCGCCAACAACCCTTGCCTGAGCAGTGAGGAAGCGACTGTCGAGCTCGGCAACGGGTCCTCGTTTGTCGACCATGCCAAACCGGCGAGCAACCCGCCCATCGACTGCTTCTACGTATACCCCACGGTGAGCGGTCAACGCACGCCCAACGCGAACCTGAACATCGAACCTGAAGAGACCGCGAGTGCGGTCGCCCAGGCGTCGCGCTTCTCGCAGGTGTGCAAGGTGTACGCCCCGGTCTACCCGCAGGTGACCCTCGCTGCGGTGTTCGGTGAAATCGTATCCACGCCCGAAGCGGGGGAAATCGCCTACGCCGGGGTGCTGTCCGCGTGGCAGGAATACCTCGCCAAGTACAACCACGGCCGGGGGGTGGTGCTGATCGGTCACTCCCAAGGTGCCGGCATACTCGCCCAGCTGATCCAAGAACAGATCGATCCCAAGCCGGCGCTGCGCCGCCAGCTGGTGTCCGCCGTGCTGCCGGGCGCAGACCTCACCGTGCCGCTCGGAGGGACGGTGGGCGGTTCCTTCCAGCACATCCCGACCTGCCAAGTTGCCTGGCAAACGCACTGTGTCGTGGCCTATGAGGCGTTCCTGCACGAACCGCCGCTCGGTTCGTTCTTCGGCAGGGCAGAAAGCCCCGGCCTCCAGGTGATGTGCGTGAACCCCACGCTGCTTCTCCAAGGCAAGCATGCTGGACCGCTGCTGTCCTACTATCCGACCTCGCCGTTCCCGGGACCGCTCGGTGCGTTTATCCAGGTGCCGCCCGCATCCACTCCGTGGGTGGCCACCCCCGGCGAGTACTCGGGCCAGTGCGAACAGGCCAACGGCGCTAGCTGGCTGCAGGCCAGCCATGTGGGACCTGCGAGCGACCCACGGCTGGTGCTCGAAGAAACCCTCGGACCGGAATGGGGCCTGCACCTCGATGACGTCAACATCGCGCTGGGCAACCTCGTCGGCCTCGTCTGGCTGCAGTCAGCCGCGTACTGAGGGGGGGGAGCTCCTTGTGAGGGCTCACTCTCCGACGGGCCGCTTTCGCGGCTAAAGCATCACAAACGTCGATCCCCGATTCGGCCAGTCAGCTCTCCGGCCGGATCGGGGAAGCGATCCAGGATCGAGGCTGTGCGCAGCATGGGTGTCGTCTCGGCGACAACGATCCAGCTCTGACGCGAGGAGTGCTTCGCTGGTGACCCGACGGTTTTTTGGGCCAGCCGCTCCGCTAGGCGGCTTCCACCAGGGCCGTGCTCCAGGACAACACGGTCGAGGTCGGATGGGCGGCGGCCAGCCCAGCCTCGCCGATCCAGCCCGTGATTCGTAAATACTAGGGTCTCACCCTATTGCGAACGGGCATGTCGGTGGGGGATGGTGGACGGCATGCAACCCAGGCAGGGCAGCGCACTCTCGGTTCTATCGGCCGTCGCCGTAACTTCTCTGGCCTTATTCGCCGCTACCGCGAGCGCGTCGTACGCCCCAGCCGGCGCGGTCACCGAGTTCTCGGCCGGGATCACCGCCGAAAGCTTCCCGATCGGGATCGCGGCGGGCCCTGACGGCAATCTCTGGTTCGCCGAGAATCGCGGCAACCGGATCGGGAGGATCACCCCGACGGGCGCGGTCACCGAGTTCTCTACCGGGATCACCGCTGGCTTCGGCCCGAGCGGGATCGCGGCAGGTCCCGACGGCAATCTCTGGTTTACCCCGTCTGGGGTCTACACCAACCGCATCGGGCGGATCACCCCGACGGGCATCGTCACCGAGTTCTCGGCCGGGATCACCGCCGGCAGCGCCCTCCACGGGATCGCGGCGGGCCCTGACGGCAACCTCTGGTTCACAGAGGACTACGGCAACCGGATCGGGCGGATCTCCACGGCGGGCACGGTCTCCGAGTTCTCAACCGGGATCACCGCCAATAGCCGACCGCAGGGGATCGCGGCGGGCCCTGACGGCAACCTGTGGTTCACGGAGGCGAACGCCACCCGGATCGGGCGGATCACCCCGGCGGGTACGGTCACCGAGTTCTCAACCGGCGTCAGCGGCTACCCGCTCGGGATCGCGTCCGGACCCGACGGCGACCTCTGGTTCACCGAGTCTGGTGACCGGATCGGGCGGATCACCCCGACGGGCACGGTCACCGAGTTCTCGGCTGGGATCACCGTCAACAGCAAACCGTACGGAATCGCGGCGGGCCCGGACGGCAACCTTTGGTTCAGCGAGTATGGCGGCAACCGGATCGGGCGGATCACCCCGACCGGCACGGTCACGGAGTTCTCGACCGGGATCACTCCGTACACGAGTCTGCCGAGGGAAATCGCGGCGGGCTCCGACGGCAACCTCTGGTTCACCGAGGAAAGCGGCGGCCGGATCGGGCGGATCAGCGCCGGTGTAGTGAGCGGTCCCCCCGGCACGACGGGGGCCACCGGCGCCACGGGCCCCGAAGGCGCTACCGGCGGGACCGGGCCCACGGGCGCTGCCGGCGCCGCGGGCTCCAGCGGCACTAATGGCGTCACCGGCGCGACTGGGCCCACAGGGGCCGCGGGCGCGACGGGCGCCGCGGGCGTGAACGGGACCGATGGCGCCACGGGCGCTACGGGTGCTGCGGGCACCAATGGCGCCACGGGCGCTACGGGTGCCGCCGGCACCAACGGCGCTAACGGCGCGACCGGGGCCGCCGGTGCCACGGGCGCTGAAGGCGCGACCGGCGCCGCGGGCACGAACGGGACGAACGGCGCCACCGGTGCGACTGGGGCCACTGGCGCCACGGGCGCTGAAGGCGCGACCGGCGCCGCGGGCACGAACGGCGCCGCGGGCACGAACGGCACCAACGGCACCACCGGAGCCGCGGGCGCAAACGGCAGCGATGGCGCCACCGGTGCGACTGGAGCCACCGGCGCCACGGGCGTTGAAGGCGCGACCGGAACCGCGGGCACAAGCGGTGCCGATGGCGCGACTGGCGCCGCAGGCTCGAACGGGGCCAATGGCGTGACCGGTGCGACCGGGCTCACCGGTGCCACGGGCGTTGAAGGCGCGACTGGCGCCGAGGGCACGAACGGGACCAACGGCAACACCGGTACCGCGGGCGCCAACGGCGTGACCGGTGCGACCGGGCCGGCCGGGGCCACGGGCGCTGAAGGCGCGACCGGCACCGCGGGCACGAACGGCACCAACGGCGCTGGCGGCACGAACGGAGCAACCGGAGCGACGGGGCCCACGGGCGCGGCCGGATCGACCGGCGCCACCGGCAACACCGGCGCGAGCGGTGCTGCGGGCACGAACGGCGCTAACGGCACCACCGGCGCGACCGGTGCCAAGGGAGCGACTGGCGCCACCGGGGCCACGGGCGCCGGCGCGACCGGCGTCACTGGCGCTACCGGTACAGCAGGTGCGACTGGGGCCACAGGAGCCACGGGCACGCCCGGCTCCCAGCATGCCTATATCGCCACAGGCAAAGGTGGAAGCGGAACTCAGACCCTTACGCTCACGGCGCTGGCGGGACAGAACTATGTGGCGACCGCCAACGGCGAAGCGACGATCGCCAGTTCTCGCACCTGCACCCTCAAGTTCGGCTCGACGCCCAAGCAGACCGTCGTCCTGCACAGCAGCGACTCGCCCGTCGAGGTCTACCTCCAAGGGGCCGGCGCGCTCACGAGCGGGAGCATCACGCTCAGCTGCACCAGCACGAGCAGCAAAGACTCCATCACCAACCTCAGCCTGATCGCCTACGTGGTCACTGGGATCAACTGATTCCCATGGGAGGGGGCCGCCTTTGGGCGGTCCCCAGTGGCAGTTGGAGAGCGTAGTGAGGGGTTCGACGCGAGCAGCGCCGGCGGCTTGACAACTTTTCCCCGGATCTTGACCTTATCGGCCTGCGACCCGTTCACGTAGCGTTTCGCAACTGCCCGCTCGCCATTCAACTGCCCTGATCGTGCGTCAGCGCAGTCATGCTGGATCATTCCCGTCGCAGAACGCAACTCTGGCGAATATGATCGGGGACCTTTCGTTTTCGGACCAGGAGCGGATTTCCATGTACGAACCCGACGGTGCGGCGGTGGAGCAGGACGCGGTGACGGTCGAGCGCCGTGGGCACGTGCTGTTGATGGGCCTGAACCGGCCGCACAAGCGCAATGCGTTCAACCTCGCGATGATCGATCAGCTCGCTGCTGCCTACCATGAGCTGGAGGTCGACGAGGAGCTGCGCTGCGGGGTGCTATTCGCCCACGGCGAGCACTTCACGGGCGGGCTCGACCTCGCCGAGGTCGGTCCTGTGATCCAGGCGGGCCGTTTTGAGCTCTCCGGCGCCGGGCGTCGTGACCCGTGGCGCAAGGATGGGCCGTGGAGCACCCCGATCGTTGCCGCGGTGCAGGGCTGGGTGATGACGCTGGCGATCGAGCTTCTGCTCGCGGCTGACATCCGCATCGCGGCCGAGAACGCGCGCTTCGCTCAGATGGAGATCAACCGGGGCATCTATGCGTTCGGCGGCGCCACCGCTCGCCTCCCGCGCGAGGTCGGCTGGGGCAATGCGATGCGGTGGCTGCTGACGGGCGAGGAGTACGGGGCGGCGGAGGCCCATCGCATCGGCCTCGTGCAGGAGGTCGTCGAGACCGGGAGCGAGCTCGGCCGAGCGATCGAACTGGCGGAGGCGATCGCGACCCGGTCTGCGCCGCTCGGCGTCCGGATGACGCTCGAATCCGCGCACCGGGCGAGGTTGGAGGGTGAGGAGGCGGCGTTTGCGCGTCTCGAGGCGGATATGGTCGCCCTGTTCGAAAGCGAGGACGGCCGCGAGGGGCTGGTGTCGTTCATCGAGCGCCGCGAGGCGAGGTTCACGGGCCGATGAGCGCACGCGAGAGAACGGTTCGCTTCACACAGGACGGCGCTCTCGGGACCGTCACGCTGGACAGTCCGCCGCTGAACCTGATCGACGAGCAGCTCGTCGCCGATCTGTCGATCGCGATCTCAGAAGTCGAGGCTGACTCGGGCCTGCGGGCGCTGCTGCTGAGAGGTGGGGGAGATGTCTTCAGCGTTGGTGCTGACGTCAGGCTGTTTGCCGGGCGCGGTGCCGACGAGATCCGTCCGCTGGTCGATTCCTTCCTTGACCTCGGGCGCCGCGTCGAGGAGCTGCCGTTTCCGACGCTCGCCGCAGTGCACGGAACGTGCATGGCGGGCGGTTTTGAGCTGGCGCTCTTCTGTGACCTGATCTGGGCAGCCGAGGGGACAGTCCTCGGACTGCCCGAGACGAGTCTTGGGATCGTTCCCCTTGCCGGCGGCGTCGAGCGTGTGGCTGCTCGCGCGGGCGTCGGCCGGGCCAGGACCATCGCCCTCGCCGGCGCGCTCCACGACGCAGCGGATTTCGCTGCATGGGGCTTGATCGATCGCGTCCTGCCCGCTCCGGACCTGCAGGCCAAGGCTGAGAAGTTCGCACGCAGGCTCGCGGATGGGCCGACGCGGGCGTACGCCGCCGTCAAGGACCTGATGCGGGCGTACACCGAGGGCGGGGTCGCGCGCGCGGACGCGCTGTTGCTGGACGTTGCCGTCAGCTTGTTCGACACGGACGACGCACGCGGCGGCATCCAGGCGTTTCTGGACTCCGGGCCGGGCAACACGACGTTCCTAGGGCGCTGAGATGAAGCACACCGAGCTGTTCGATGAGAATTGCGCGATCGCTCGATCGTCCGCTGTCCTCGGCGAACGATGGGTTTGGGTCATTCTCCGCCAGGCCTTCAACGGCGCGCGGAGGTTCGAGGACTTCCAGCGCGCCATCGGCCTTGCGCGGAACATTCTCAGCGAGCGCCTGACCAACCTCGTCGAGCACGGAATCCTCGAACGACGACCGTACGGTGGGCAACCCGCGCGCAACTTCCACGAGTACCGACTGACCGACAAGGGACGCGCGCTGTTCCCCGTCTACGCAGCCCTCCTGCAATGGGGCAACGAGTGGACCGACCTCCCCGCACCGCCCGTCGACCTGCTCCACAAGCCCTGCGGAGCACGGGTCACCGCCCGCGTGGTCTGCTCGAACTGCGGCGAGGAGATTGACGCGCACGACACCGAGCCCGTCGTCGGCCGCGGCCTCATGATGCAGGGCTTCGGTCGCTGATCCACGCAGCCAGAAGAGCTTGACGCGTGTAGTAGGATCGCCTCGTTGCGGCCGCTGAGGGGAGTTCTAGGCTGCCACAGGTGCTGGTTCTGAGCGGGCGTACGGCTCTGTTGAACAGCAAAGGAGGAGCGATGTTCGGCATCGGAGGGTTCTCTGCAGGACGGGTTCGGCGGGCCGGCGCCCACGGGGTCCGACGACTTGCTTTTTGCTTGCTCGCCACGGCTCTGCTGGTGGCGCTCGGCGTGTCTGCGGGCGCGGCGTCCGCGACTGAACCCGAAGACTTCTCGGGGCCGGCCTACCAGATCTTGGCCCCGGGGCAGGGCGGCTTTCCTCCCCCTGAACGCGCCAAAAACTCGACGTTCGATCAGGGGCTGCTCTACGACGCCCTTACCCCTCTGCAGGGCAACGTCACCACGGAAGCTCTCGCAAAATTCTACCTGCCGGAGAAATTCGGAGCCGGCGTCGGACCCGGCGAAGCCATAGCAGAAGAGCACCTGTCCCCTGGCCTCGTCATCAAGCGCGACAAAAACGACATTCCCCACATCTACGGGGCGACGCGCTCTGAAGTGATGTTCGGCTCCGGTTGGGTGGCCGCCGAGGACAGAGGCCTGCTCCTGAAGATGGCCGTCGGGCCGGCGTTCGCGGCGACGCTTGACATCCCGGGGATCAACCCGTTTGGGCTGCTGCTTACCGGACGCGAATTCACCCCGTCCGAACAGACGGTCAACTTCGTCAACGCGCAGAAGATCTCGCTTGTCGAAAAAGGACCTCGCGGCGTTCAGGTCCTCGAAGACCTCGGAGCCTGGGCGGCCGGGGTCAACGCGTTCGAGGAAACCTTCAAATCGGTCCTTCCGCCACAGCTTCAGGTGCCGCACCTGACGGTGACGAACGCGATCGCCGGCTTTGCGCTGATCGGCTCGATCTTCGGCAACGGCGGCGGCAACGAAGTCACCAACTCGAACTTCCTGGCCAAGCTCACGGCCAAACTGGGCCCCAAGCAGGGACCGAAGACCTTCCGCGACCTGCGTGAGGTCAACGACCCCGAAGCGCCGACGACGACGACGAAGCCGTTCCCCTACGACGGCGTCCCGACCGGGCCGACGCCCGGAGCCGCGGTGATCGACCCGGGCTCGACGAGCGCGTCCGCGGTGCAGGCCGCCAGCGCGGCCCAGGCGTCCAAGCGCAAAGCCTCGAACTTCCTGCTCGCCGGTCCAGAACACTCCGCCGACGGTCACCCGCTGGCCGTGATGGGCCCGCAACTCGGATACTTCTACCCCGAGATCGTCATGCAGGGCGACCTGCACGGCGGCGGCGTCGACGCCCAGGGGATCATCGCCCCGATCGGGCCGTACGTGTTCATCGGGCGGGGGCGCGACTTCGCCTGGAGCCTCACGAGCGCGGGAAGCGAGAACACCCAGCAGTTCCTCGAGCAGCTGTGCAACCCCGACGGCAGCCCGCCCACACGCAACTCCACTCACTACATGCACAACGGCGAATGCATCGCGATGACCCACTTCGATGCCGGCCTGCTCGGTGCGGGCAACGGCGAACCGGCACGCGAGCTCGAATTCATGGAAACCGTGCACGGGCCGGTCAGCGGGACGGTGACCGTGGGCGGGCAGCCATACGCGGTTGCCAAGGAGCGCTCGACGCGCGGGCGCGAGCCGGCGGGAGAGCTCGCCTTCAGCGACCTGGACTCAAACCGGGTGCACTCGCCGACGCAGTTCTTCGAAGCCGCAAACGAGCTCGAGACGACGTTCAACGTGCCTTACGTCGACAGCTCTCACATCGCGTACTTCTCGACCGGGCGCCTGCCGATCCTCGCGCCGGGCACCGACCCGAGCCTGCCCACGTTCGGCACCGGACAGTACGACTGGCAGGGTTTCCTCTCGCAGGAAAAGCACCCCCATCAGGTTGCGCCGAAGAGCGACACCTTCCTGAACTGGAACAACAAGCCCGCGCCTGAATGGGGGGCGGCATCTGACGAATACTCCTACGGACCCGTGCACCGCGTCCAGCTGTATACGGGCTTCAAATCAGCCATGACCGAGGCCGACGTCGCCTCGATCATGAACCGAGCCGCGACGCAGGATCTGCGGGCGGTCAAGGACTGGCCGCTGATCAAGCAGGTACTCGAAGGCGAACCGGCGCCATCAAAACTGGCCCAAGAAGCGGCCAACCTGGTCACGGCATGGGCGCAGCACGGCGCGAGCCGCTACGGCGTCACGGGGCCCGAAGACCCCGGCGCGGCGGTGCTCGACCAGGCCTGGAGGCCGATCGGCGAAGCCGTCCTTGGCCCCGTCCTCGGCCCGGAACTGTTGAACGAATTCGCCTCCATCAGCTCGCCCGACAACCCGCCCTCCCCCAGCGGCTCGGCCTACGGCGGGGGTTGGTATGGGTACGTCAACAAGGACCTGCGGACCGAGCTGAACCAGCCGGTTGAAGGGCTCTACAGCACCCGCTACTGCGGTCACGGGAAGCTGAGCCGCTGCCGGGAATCGCTGTGGGCGGCAATCAAGACCGCGGCCGAACAGCTTGAAAAAAGCCAAGGATCTGTGCCGGCCAACTGGCGGGCGGCGCGGGTTCGGATTGAATTCCCGCCTCTACCCAAAGAATTCTTCCCCTTCACGATGGCCTGGACGAACCGCTCGACGTTTCAGCAGGTGATCGAATTCACCGGTCACGGCCCTACCGAATAGGACTGAACCCGTAGGGCGAGGCCGGTCCGCGAGGGCCGGCCTCGCGGACCGAACTTCGCGCTGGCGCCCCGAAGATGGGCCCGTCGCGTCGTACGTTCGCTGGCTGGCGGCTCGTCCGACCATCACGGCCGCTATGCTCGTGGCCGCGATTTGGGAATGCGCCAGTCGGATCGGCTGCGCGCGTGACCAGGAAAGGGGATCAGATGATCCCTGCACAAGCCAGTCTCGGTCACGCCGCCCCAACGGACTCCGCGGCGAGGACCGCGCCGCCTGAGATTTCTAGTGCCTCCCCGGCCGTCCCGTCGTGGCGGGCCGTTCTCGCCCCATATGCCCGGCCCTCGCATCGGCGCGCCCTGCTCGACATCGCCACCTCAGTGGTCCCTTACCTTGCATTGTCCGTCGCGATGTACCTCGCGCTGCGCGTCTCCTACCTGCTGGCGTTCGCCCTCGCCGTGCCCGCCGCCGCCTTCCTGGTGCGCACCTTCATTCTCTTCCACGACTGTGCCCACGGCTCATTCGTCTCCTCCAAACGCGCAAACGCGTGGCTCGGCATGGCCTTCGGGCTGCTGATCCTCTCGCCGTTTCTGCGCTGGCGACACGATCATGCAGTCCATCACGCCACGTCAGGGGATCTCGCCAGGCGCGGCGTGGGCGATATTCGCACCCTGACCGTCGGCGAATACAACGCGCTGGACTGGCGTGGGCGCCTCGGCTACCGCTTGTTGCGCAACCCGCTCGTCATGTTCGGGATCGGGCCGATCGTCGCAATGATGATCGGGCCTCGGATCGTCGCGCGCGGCGCGCGGCCGCGGATGCGCCGGAGCGTATTGGCCACGAACGCGGCGCTCGCATTGCTGGTCGGCCTACTCTGCTGGCTGATCGGCTGGCGCCAGTATCTGCTTGTGACCGTGCCGCCGGAGCTGCTCGCGGGCTCGATCGGCATCTGGCTGTTCTACGTGCAGCACCAGTTCGAGGACGCCTATTGGGAGAACGGCGCCGAGTGGGAGTACGCGGACGCGGCGCTCCGAGGCAGCTCCTTTCTAAACCTGCCGCGAGTGCTCCACTTCTTCAGCGGCAACATCGGCTTCCACCACGTCCACCATTTGAACGCGCGGATACCGAACTACAACCTGCGGCGCGCCCATTACGAGAACCCGATCTTCCATGACGTCCCGACGCTGACCCTCTGGGACGGGATCCGCGCCGTGCGGCTCAAGCTCTGGGACGAGGATCGCAGGCGCCTGGTTACCTTCGCCGAGGCGCGCAGGCCGATTGGCGTGAGGACTCCGACGGTATCGGTCACTTAGCTCGGTAGCCTCAGCTCGCGGACAAGAGCGTCGCCGGGCGCATCGAGACCGCTCCGCAGGGGCTCCAAAACAAAGACCTCGGCTGCCAGGTCCGGGTCGACGTGGTTGTTGCTCATGAAGGCCAGCACGCGCCGTCCGGAGATCGTCTCCACTGCGCTGATCGCGTCCGCACGCATGCTGTCCTGGTAGGCCCTGCGCGTGCTCAGCACGAGCTCGAGCTTGCCGTCGCTCACCAGCGTCTGCTCGCCCTTGGTAAGTGCGGCTCCCATCACGCAAACGATCAGATCAGTCCCAACCGTCGTACGCGAGCTCGTCGGTCCGCGGCCTGTGTAGCGGTGCAGGAGCTGGACCATGGCGTCCGAGATCGCCGCGGTCATAACGCCATCATGGGCACCTTGGTGCTTTGGGCTGGACATCCGTGCCTCTCTGGCCGGCTCTCGCGAGTTCGGCGTCGCTCGCAAGGGAGAGTTGGCATAGACCACACGGACGACGGCTCCTTGAACAGTAGCGCTGTTCGCGGACCGCGCCCGGAATCGCCTCAGCGCTTTTCGAACACCAGGCGGTGGTGATCGAGCAGCTCGCGTTCGAAGCAGACCTTGTTGGCGCTGACGCCGGACGTGAACGCCAGCCGGAAATCGGAGCTCGTCAGCCAGCGCGGGACGAGCGCAAGCTTCAACAGCGTCTTTCTGCGGCTGCGCGCACCGATCCGTGCGTTCCACTGGGTGATCGTCTCGATGTAGTCGAGCCGGCCGCTGTTGCTCGATACCAACCGGAACGAGGGGTCGGCGCAGCGCGCGATCTGCTCTTGGCCGAACGGCAGCCACGAGCCCGGAAACTGGCGTCCCATGAGGGCGAGATACCAGGCGTCTGAGTCGCGAGGCGGGAGCGCCATCAGCGCGTCGACGTCGATCTCCTCAGGCGGGATCATGTTACGCCCGAAGACCATCGTCTGAAGGTAGAAGCGGCCGTTCTCCGGCAACACGCTTGCGACCCGCTCGAACAGCGCGCGGTAGATCTCATCCTGTTTCCCCGCAAGGTAATCCTGCGGCGAGCAGAAGTGCTCGAAGGCGCCGAGGCTTGCGACCGCGTCGAACTGGCCGAAGCTGTCGCGGTCGATACGCAGGGCATCGTAGATGTGGACGTCGAGGTCGTGGCGCCTGCATGCCGCCGCCTGCGCCGAGGAGAGCGTGACGCCGACGCCCGTGGCACCCCGGCCGCGAATGAAGTTGAGTAGCGGGCCCCAACCGCATCCAAGGTCGAGAATGCGACGGCCGGGTCCGATCCCGAGCTGCTCGGCCACGTACTCGTGCTTGCGCCGCTGAGCCTGCGCGAGGCTGAGGGAGAAGTCGCCGTCGTACTTCGCGCCGCTGAAGTCGGCGAGCTCTCCCATGCTGAGCCGGAAGATGCGGTCGGTCAGCGAGTACGTGAAGTCGATATCTCGACGGTCGGCCATCCCGCCCCCACCATCGCAGATGGCGGTAGAGCTGACAAAATCGGCCGTCGATGTCTCGCGGCGGCCGCTGTGGGTTGGCCGCCTGCAGATACGCTTCCCCGGTCCCCCACGAAGCGCGACCCGGCCGCGGCCGCAGCGCCGGCGATGACAGGAGGGCAGTCGATGACCGTACTTGAGCGGGAAGCCACGATCAGATGGCTCACGAATCCTCCCGAGGGCCTGCCCCGGATGACCGTCGGAAGCGGCTCCGTTAGCTTGCCGTTGAGCTTGGATCCAACCGCCACACACCCGCTGGCCACGTCTCCGGCCGAGCTCCTGGCGGGGGCGATCGGCAGCATCTTCGCCTGGTTCGCCGCGAGGCAGCTCATGGATGACGGCACTCAAGCGCACGAGCTGACCGCGGACGTGACCCTGACCGTGTCCGAGGATCTCGGTGGGATCACGGACCTCGCGGTTAACCGTCTTGCCTGCCGGCTGCTCGGGCGCGTTCCCGACATCGACGAGGACCGGCTTGACGCCGTCGCCAAACTCGCGATGCGGCGCTGCGTCGAGACAGTGCGCCTGCGCAGCGAGCGGGTAGCGGTCACCGTCGAGGCGATCCTCGAGGGTCCGTAGACGGGCAGCGCGTTGCTTGGGCTCCCAGACGAGGTGAGCGCATGCCTGTTCGATCTCGACGGCGTGCTCACGAAGACGGCGAAGGTGCACGCGGCCGCGTGGAAGGAGATGTTCGACGCCTACCTTCGTGAACGCGCGGCGAGAACGGGGGAGCCGTTCGTGCCCTTCGACGCGGTGGCCGAGTATGACGAGTACGTCGACGGCAAGCCGCGCTACGACGGCGTACAGTCGTTCCTCGCCTCACGCGGGATCGAGTTGCCGCGCGGCGAGCCAAACGATCCCCCGGAAGCCGAGACCGTCGACGGCTTGGGCAACCGCAAGAACGAGATCGTGCTGCGACTGATCCGCGAACACGGCGTCGAGCCGTACGAGGGGTCCGTGCGCTACGTCCACGCGGCCAAGGAGGCGGGCCTGCGCCGAGCCGTCGTGTCCTCGAGCACGAATGCGCACGACGTTCTGATCGCGGCCGGGATCGAGGACCTGTTCGAGGTTCGCATCGACGGGGTGGTCGCGGAGCGCGAGCACCTGCGTGGCAAGCCCGCACCCGATACGTTCCTGGCGGGCGCGCGGGCGCTCGGGGTCCAGCCGGCTCAGGCGGCTGTGTTCGAGGACGCGCTCGCGGGCGTGGCCGCCGGCAGCGCCGGCCGCTTCGGCTTCGTGGTCGGAGTCGACCGCGTCGGCCAGGCCGACGCGCTGCGCGAGCACGGAGCCGACGTCGTCGTGTCCGATCTCAGCGATCTGTTGGCGCCCGCATGATCAGGCACCGCACGATCGCGCTCGAGCCGTGGGCGCTGCGCGAGACTCAGCTCGATCTCGACGTGCTGGCCGAGACCGAGTCGGTGTTTGCCCTCTCGAACGGGCACATCGGCCTGCGGGGAAACCTGGACGAGGGCGACCCTCACGCGCTGCCGGGCACCTACCTGAACGCCTTCTACGAGGTGCGGCCGCTCCCGTACCCCGAGCTTGGATATGGCAATCCCGACGCCGGCCAGACGGTCGTCAACGTGACCAACGGCAAGCTCGTGCGCCTGCTCGTCGACGACGAGCCGTTCGACGTCCGCTACGGAGAGCTTCGCAGTCATGAGCGGGTGCTCGATCTCCGGGCCGGTGTCTTGCGGCGCACCATCGACTGGGTTTCCCCGGCCGGGCCGCGTGTGCACATCCAGTCAACGCGCCTCGTCTCCTTTGTGCAACGCTCCATCGTCGCGATCTCCTATGAGGTTGAGGCCGTTGACGCGGACGTTCGCGTCGTGGTTCAGTCCGAGCTGTTGGCCAACGAGCCGGTGCGGAAGGGCGACGGCGATCCTCGCGCCGCAGCCGCACTGGGCGCTCCGCTGCGGTCCGAGCTGGCCCGGGATCGCGGCTTGGCGGCACTGCTGCTGCACTCGACCAGCGCCAGCGGACTGTTGATGGCGGCGTCGATGGATCACATGATCGACGGTCCGAAGGGCACCGAGTCGGTGTCTGAAAGCTTCGAAGATCAGGCGCGTGTGGCGGTGACAGCGGACCTCAAGCGCGGCGAGCATTTGCGCCTGGTCAAGCTCGTGGCCTATGGCTGGTCGGGACAGCGTCTACGTCCGTCGATCGCCGGTCAAGCCCGCGCGGCAGTGTTGGAGGCCAAGCACGCCGGCTGGGACGGGTTGCTCGCGGGCCAGCGGGCGTACCTCGACGACTTCTGGGGCCGTGCGGATGTTGAGATCGAGGGTGACACAGAACTCCAGGCGGCGGTCCGCGCATCGATGTTCCACTGCCTGCAGGCATCCGCGCGCGCCGAGCAGCGGGCAATCCCGGCGAAGGGCCTGACCGGGCCGGGCTACGACGGTCACACGTTTTGGGACACGGAGGCGTTCGTCCTGCCGATGCTTACCTACACCGTCCCGGACGCAGCCCGGGACGCCCTGCGTTGGCGCCGGGACACGCTCGATCTCGCCCGTGGGCGGGCCGCCGAGCTCGGCTTCAGGGGCGCGGCGTTTCCGTGGCGGACGATCCGCGGGCAGGAGTGCTCCGGGTATTGGCCCGCCGGCACGGCCGCATTCCACATCAATGCCGACATCGCCCACGCAATCGTGCGCTACCAACACGCCGTGCAGGACCCGGACTTCGAACGCGGGCCCGGTCTCGAGCTTTTGGCGGAGACCGCTCGCCTGTGGCGCTCGCTCGGGCACCACGACGCGGGCGGTCGCTTTCGAATCGACGGCGTCACCGGACCCGACGAGTACAGCGCCGTTGCCGACAACAACGTGTACACGAACCTGTTGGCGCAGGAGAACCTACGTGAGGCGGCCGAGGCCGCCGAGAAGTACATGGATCGAGCCGGGGAGCTCGGTATCGACCCCGAGGAGGCGGCGTCTTGGCGCGACGCGGCCGACGCGATGGTCATCCCGTACGACGCCGACCTGCGCGTTCACTGCCAGTCCGAGTCGTTCACGCAACACCAGCGCTGGGACTTCGACGCCACGCCCCCGGATCGCTACCCGCTGATGCTCCACTACCCGTACTTCGACCTCTATCGCAAGCAGGTCGTCAAGCAGGCGGACCTCGTCCTCGCCATGCACTTCCGCAGCGATGCATTCAGCGACGAAGAGAAGCTGCGCAACTTCGACTACTACGAGGCGCTGACCGTGCGCGACTCATCGCTCTCCGCCTGCACGCAGGCCGTGATCGCCGCCGAGGTCGGCCACATGGAGCTGGCCTTCGATTACTTCGGCGAGGCCGCCCTGATCGACGTCGACGACATCGAGCACAACACGCGCGACGGGCTGCACATCGCGTCGCTCGCGGGCGCCTGGCTGGCGGCCGTGGCGGGCTTCGGTGGCATGCGACACCACGGGACCACGCTCACATTCAAACCGCGCCTCCCGCGTGAGCTGATGCGGCTGTCGTTCGGGCTCGGTTTCCGCGGCCGCCAACTGCGAGTCGAGGTCAGCCAGAAACAGGCTACGTACACGGTCACTGCCGGCGAGCCCCTCGACATCGTCCACTACGACGAGCAGATCAGCGTGCCGGCGGAGAAGCCGCAGAAGCGTCCGATCCCACGACTGGTCGCCCGGGAGGCGCCGCGCCAGCCGAAGGGACGAGCGCCGATCCGGCGCCAGCGTGATAAATGAGCAGCCAGGCGCCCGCCGGTGTCCCGGCCGCGCATCGCGTCGTCGTCGTCGGCGGCGGCTTCGGTGGGCTGCAGGCGGCGCTGAAGCTTCGCCGCGCCGCGGTGCAGGTCACGCTGGTGGACCGGCGCAACTTCCATCTCTTCCAGCCACTCACCTACCAGGTAGCGACCGGCGCGCTCTCTGCCGGGGAAATTGCCTATCCGCTGCGGGCGATCTTCAAACGTCACGACAACGTTCGCGTCGTGATGGCAGAGGTCTCCGACTTCGACCTTGACAGACACGAGCTCAAGCTCCGGCCCGTCGCCGGCGTGCCGGCGCCCGCCGCGATTCCCTACGACACGCTGATCGTCGCCGGCGGCTCGCGCTACTCGTATTTCGGGCACGACGACTGGGGCGCGGTCGCCCACGAGGTGAAGTCGCTCGAGAGCGCGCTGACCGTGTGCAGCGGCATCCTCAGCGCCTTCGAGGCTGCCGAGCTGGAGCCCGACCCCGAGCTGCGTCGCGCCTGGCTCACGTTCGTCGTCGTGGGGGCAGGGCCCACCGGCGTCGAGATGGCAGGCCAGATCGCGGAGCTGGCGCGCGACACGCTGCGCCGGGACTTTCGCATGAGCGATCCGCGGGCGGCTCGGATCCTGCTCGTCGAGGCCGCCGAGCGCGTGCTGACGAGCTTTCCGCCATCGCTGTCGGCGAAGGCCGCGCGATCGCTGAGCCGGCTCGGCGTGACGCCGCTGCTGGGACGCACGGTCGTCGGTGTGGACGTCGCCGGAGTGACGGTCGACGACGGAAACCACAACACCGAGCGCCTGCCGGCCCGCACCGTTGTCTGGGCCGCCGGCGTGACGGCGTCGAGCCTCGCCTCGAGACTCGGCGAGCTGACCGGAGCCGAGCGCGATAGGGCGGGCCGGGTGACGGTCGAGCCCGATCTCACGCTCCCGGGCCACCCCGAGGTGTTCGCGCTCGGCGACATGGTGCGGCTCCGCGAAGCGGACGGCACCGCAGTGACGCTGCCAGGTGTCGCGCCCGTCGCGATGCAGCAGGGCCGTTATGCGGCTCAAGTCGTGCGGGCGCGGCTGCGCGGCAGCGACACGCCGCCGTTCCACTACCGCGACAAGGGGAACCTCGCCACGATCGGCCGCGCGCGGGCCGTGGCTGATGTCCGTGGGCTGCGGCTGAGTGGCTTGATCGCGTGGGTCACCTGGGTCGCTGTGCACCTCTGGTACCTCGTCGGCTTCCAGAACCGCGTGATCGTGTTCGTCCGCTGGATGTTCAGCTTCGCGACGCACGGCCGCGGCGCCCGGCTGATCACCGGGACGGGGGTGGGGAGCGGCGAGGGAAGGACGGCGTCCGGAGCCGCGAGCGCCGGATCGTCACCCGGATAGGAGCCCGCGAGCTCGAAATTGCGCGCCGCCCGCGTGACTTTCTCGGGCGTGCTGTGCCACGATGCCGGCATGGGCTTTGACCAGTATCACGAGCCCCCCGAGGAGCTGCCGGACGGAACGCGCACGTTTGCGCGTCTCTGCGCGTCGCTCACCGAGGAGGCCGAAGCGATCGGCTGGTATGAGCAGCGCCTGGCGGTCGAGCCCGAGCGCGAAGCGCGGGCGATCATGCGCGACGCGCAGGGCGAGGAGTTCAAGCACTTCTCGATGAACCTCGAGTTCCTGTTGCGACGCACTCCACTGTGGCGCGAGATCGCGCAGGGGATCCTCTTCCAGGAGGGCGACATCGTCGAGCATGGCGAGGAGTCCGAGGAGGAGGCCACCGAGGGCGCCGCCGAGCGCGGGTCAGCGGTGCACGGCTCCACATCGCTCGGCATCGGCAGCTTGAGGGGCGCTGAGTGATGAACCATCTTCTACGCGAGCACGCGCCGATCACCGATCGAGGCTGGGCCGTCATCGACGAGGAGGCTCGCGGGCGACTCACGCCGGCGCTCGCCGCGCGCAAGCTCGTCGACTTCGCCGGTCCCTATGGCTGGGAGCACTCGGCGACGAACCTCGGGCGCGCGCGCGTGCTGGCCGACGCGCCAGCCGAGGGTGTGACGGCCGAACAGCGCCGAGTGCTCGCGCTGGCTGAGCTGTACGTGCCGTTCTCGCTCGCACGCAGCGAGCTGCGCGACGTCGACCGCGGTGCTGAGGACGCCGACCTCGGCGCGCTCGACGAGGCCGCCCGTCGCATCGCGACGGCGGAGAACCGCGCCGTGTTCCACGGCTGGCGGGACGGCGGCATCACCGGCATCGCGGAGGCCTCGGTGCATGACGCGATCCCGCTTGGCGAGGACTGCGAGCGCTACCCGCGCCACGTCGCTCGCGCGGTGCAGGCGCTGCTGAGCGCCGGCGTCGGCGGCCCGTACGGGCTCGCGCTCGGCCCCGAGGTCTACACGCACGTGCTCGAGACGACCGAGCACGGTGGCTATCCGCTGTTCGACCATCTGCGCGAGATCATCGGCGGGCCGCTCGTGTGGGCACCTGGCGTGCAGGGCGCGGTCGTCCTCAGCCAGCGCGGAGGCGACTTCCTGCTCGAGGTCGGCGAAGATCTGTCCGTCGGCTACGACCGTCACGACGCCGGCGCCGTCGAGCTCTACCTGCTCGAGAGCTTCACGTTCCGCGTCGCCACCAACGACGCTGCGGTAGCGCTCACCTGAGTATCCAGCGCGCGCGCAGGCGGGACGACCGGCCGGCGCGCAGCGCAATCTCGCTCAAATCAGACCGGCGGCCCGGCGCGCCCGCTCCGCGGCGGGCCGGGCCGGGCAGCCGGCGAGGTGGTCGTCAACGAGGCCGCAGGCCTGCATGAGCGCGTACAGCGTCGTCGGGCCGACGAAGCGAAAGCCACGTGACTTGAGCTCGCGCGCGAGCGCCTTGCTCTCCGGCGTCGTCGCCGGCACGTCCGCCCAGGTTGCGGGCGCCCGCTGGCGCGCACCGGGAGCGTGGGAGCGGACCAGCTCGTCGAGCGGCGCGCCGGCGGCTCGCAGGGCCACGGTGGCCCGAGCGTTCGCGAGCGTCGCCTCGATCTTCGCCCGGTTGCGGATGATGCTCGCGTCGGCGAGCAGACGCCCGACGTCCCCGTCGCCGTAGCGCGCGAGGGCATCCGGCTGGAATCCCGCGAACGCGACCCTGAACGCGTCGCGCCTGGCGAGGATCGTTCGCCACGACAGTCCGGACTGGAAGGCCTCGAGGCTGATCCGTTCGAACAGCCCACGCTCATCGAGCACCGGGAAGCCCCACTCCTCGTCGTGGTAGCGCTCGAACAGTGGATCGCCCTCTCCGAAGCAACGCCGACCCGATGCCGCTTGCACAGCTGCCTCCTCAGTAATTGCCGCCCGCTCGGTCACGCTACGTTCCCTGCCCCCGGGCGCCCGCGAACAGTCTAAAGGGGCCGGTTCATCGCCCCTGGCGCCCTCGCGTCGCCGCACGGCTCGCGCGTGCCGACCACCGATCGAAAGATGCGCAAGAATTGCGATCGACTCAAGGGTTGGCCACCACCTGAAGAAGGCGAGGAGCGATGAGCGCGTTCATCTCCCGTGGGTTCAAAGGCCGCGAGCGCACGCCGGCCGAGTTCGCCGCACGGCTCCCGCCGGGGCAGTACGTGGAATCCGGCTTTCCCGTTCTCACGGCGGGTCCGACCCCTGACGTGCACACCGACACGTGGCGCTTCAGGATCGATGGCATGGTCGCCAAGCAGCAGGAATGGACCTGGGATCAGTTTGCGCAGCTGCCATTCGAGACGATCCCGTGCGACATCCACTGTGTCACCAAGTGGTCGAAGCTCGGCACGAGCTTCGGCGGCGTCTCGCTGGACACGCTGCTTCCGCAGGCAGAGCCGCTCGCGGCGTACACGACGATCTGGTCCTACGGCGGCTACACCACCAACCTGGCGATCGACGACCTGACGGACGGGAAGGCTTGGGTCGTGACGCAGCACGAGGGAGAGCCGCTGCCGCGACAGCATGGCGGGCCCGCCCGCCTCCTCGTCCCGCACCTTTACTTCTGGAAGAGCGCGAAGTGGGTGGCAGGGCTCCGCGTGATGGACCACAACGAACCCGGCTTCTGGGAGATGAACGGCTACCACATCCGCGGCGATCCGTGGAAGGAGCAGCGCTATTGGAACGACTGACGCCCGTTGAGCAGCGCGCGCCGGGGCGATGGCAGATCGGAACCGTCACCGCGATCAGACGTGAGACGCCGCGGGTGAAGTCGTTCCGCATCGCACTGCCAATGTGGATGGAACACCTGCCCGGCCAGCATTACGACGTGCGGCTGACCGCCGAGGACGGCTATCAGGCGGAGCGCTCCTATTCCATCGCCTCCTCGCCGCTGGACCGGGGAGAGATCGAGCTGACGATCGACCGGCTCGAGGACGGCGAGGTCTCGCCGTACTTCGACGATGTCGTAGCCGAGGGCGATGAGGTGGAGGTGCGCGGCCCGTTCACCTCCTATTTCGTCTGGCGCGGAGAGCACCCGGTGCTGCTCGTGGGCGGCGGCTCGGGAGTCGTACCGCTGATGGCGATGCTGCGACATCGTCGCCGCACCATGCCGGAGCTGCCGATGCGGCTCGTCTACTCCGTGCGCGCCGCCGAGGACGTGATCTACGCCGACGAGCTCGGCGAGGACGCGGTGCTCACCTTCACCCGCGCGGCCCCCGAGGGCTGGGGCGGTCATCGAGGGCGTCTCGACGAGGCGCTGATCGCGCAGTCGGCCGCTTCGCTGACCGCAGGGATCGCGTTCGTGTGCGGCTCGAACGGGTTTGTCGAGTCGGCTACCGGCCTGCTGCTGGAGTCCGGGTTCGAGCCGCAGCGGATCCGCACCGAGCGCTTCGGACCGACCGGCCAACCCTGAAAGCAGCCGGGTCGCGCCGGCGAGCGCCTCCCGAAAAGCGCTCGGCGTTGTCGAAGATGACGAAGCCCGTCATGGTGGCGCGGCAACGAGCAGCCGCAACTAGTTCGACGGCCCGCGGGGGACTATGGGATCAGGTCGTAGGGGAACGCCCCGGTCAGACGCTCGAGCCCGTCGCTGCTAACGAGCACCAGGTCCTCTACCCGCGTACCGCCGACGCCTGGATGGAAGATTCCGGGCTCGATCGCGATCACGTCGCCCTCGATCAGCGGTTCGCGCTCGCCGCGCCCGAGAAGCGGCGGCTCGTGGACCTGAAGTCCCACACCGTGGCCGAGGGCGTAGTAGAAGCCTTCCCGCAGCGGCTGGCCGTGCTTCTTGGTCCGCTGCGTCGGGTAACCAGCGCGCTCGAACACGTCGCATGCGAGTCCGTGCAGCTCCGTCCCGGTCACGCCGGGAACGGCGCCGTCACATGCGCGCTCGTGAGCCTCGAGGGCGATCGCGTGGATCTCGGCCACCTGGTCGCTGATCGTGCCGCGGACGAACGTTCGCGTCATGTCCGCCCAGCATCCCGAAGCCTCATCCTGCGGCCAAAGGTCAACTTCGATCGGCGTATGGGCGGGAAGCGGTCCGTGCCCCTCCTGGTGTCCGATGGGGCCGGTCGGACCGGAGGCGACCACCATGATCTCCGCAGGCGCAGGCGCGCCCGCGCGAGCGCACGTCTCCCGGATCGACGACCTGACCCGCTCCGCGGTCAAGAGCTCGCCGGCAAGGTAAAGACCGTCTCCCTCGATCGATGCCTCACGGAGCATCGTCGCTGCCACACCCATCGCCTCGACGGCGACGCCCGCCGCGCGGCGAATGCCGGCCATCTCGGCCGCCGTCTTGTGACGGCGGCGCTCGTCGAACAACGCCTCGTCGGGATTCAGCCTAACGCCGGCTCCTCTCAGGTAGTCAGCCAAATACACGGGAAACTCGGGCGGGATGACCGCTTCATCGATCCGCAGGCTGAGTGCTGCCCGCAGGCACAGCTCGCGCTCGATCTCCGCGCGCGACCGTTCTTCGTCGCGCAGCTCGTCCCAACCGAGAGCATCGATCAAAAGACACTCGAGATCCGAGACGCGATCCGCGAGTCTCGACTCTTCGAGCGTGCTCGTCAAGACCACCCGGCGACCATCGGCCTCGAGATACAAGAAGGGGTCGCCGATGCTCAGCGGCACCTCGTGGCGCATCGTCGCGGAGGTCTGCGTATCGCCATAGATCAACACGTCCATGGCCAGCAAGGGTGACAGAGCTCCGGTGATCGAGAGCACCGGCATGCCGGCGATCGCGGATTACAGCGCGTCCGCCTGCGAGAGCAAGGCACGTTCGAGCTCCTCCGGCATGTAGGAGCCGGCGTAGAGCTCGCCGGCGATGAAGAGGGTGGGTGTTCCCTGGACACCTGAGCGCGTCCCGCTTGAGACGTCCTCCTCGATGCGCGCGCGGTGGCGCCCGTCGCGGAGAGCCGACTTGAACTGCTCCGCGTCGAGCCCGAGGTCGTTCGCATAGCTGATCAGGTCCGCTCGCGCGAGCGCATGCTGACGCGCGAACAGGACGTCGTGCATCTCCCAGAAGCGATCCTGCGTCGCCGCCTCCTCTGCCGCTTCCGCGGCGATCTGCGCGTGCGGATGGATCTCCCGAAGTGGGAAATGCCGAAATACGAATCGAAGCCTATCTCCGAGCTGCTGCTCGATCTGCTGCACCGACCGGTATGCGGCCCGCGAATATGGGCACTCGTAGTCCCCGTACTCCACCAGCGTGATCGCAGTGGTCGGCTCGCCGCCTCGCGAGTGGTCGCGGTCCTGATCTACGGGGACCGCTAGGCCTGTGCTTGAACTCGACCCCATCGGAACGCTCCTGTTTGAATCGGTGAGCTCGACTGCCTCGGGCATCGAGAGATCGCTGGCCATCGGGCGAGACTCCTCAGTCCCTCGAGCGTCTCCGTCGAGCGGGACCCGCGAAGGACCTGTGCCCCCTCCTCCGCGATAGCGCTCGTCGCTGCGAGGTCAATGCGCAGTCCAGCTCCCGTCACGACGGCGATCTTGTCAGCGAGATCTAGATCCACGGCACCTTCACGCGGCACTCTAGCCGAGTAGCGTCGGCGAGCCCACGTGTACGCGCAGACGGGTGTGATATGGGTCATTACCGGTCGAGCTTCTGACGAAGCTCGCGCGTAAGTCGGCGCCGTTTTCGAGCGTCAGTCCGACCACCAATCCTCCGGAGCCCTCACGCCGTCGCCCCCCTCGGGCCGCGCCGAGCCGACCGCGATCACCTCGAGGCCATCGGGACCGGCCTCCAGTGCACGCACTGTGGATGGCGCGACGCGCACGACGTCCCACGGCGCCAGCGCGAGGATGTCGTCGTCGAGCTTGATGCGCCCGGAACCGGAGACGACCACGTAGACCTCCTCCTGCTCGCGATGGCTGTGGCCCATCGGCGCGCGGACGCCTGGCTCGTAGCTGATGAGGGTGACGCCGATCTGCTCTGAGTCGATGTGGCTCCGCGCGAAGCGCGCCTGCATGCCGGCGCCGCGGCCTGAAGCTGAGTCCTCGATCTCCATCAGGTTCGTGATCGTGTAGGCCGACATATGGTCTCCTTATCTGCTGGGTGCGGTGATTGGCAGGTTTCTGATCGATGGCCGACGTGATCTCAGCCGCCTCGGCGTGACCCACACTAGAGCGAGGGCGACGGAGTCATTTGATGGCGGTTTCCATGATCTTCACGATCGCGAGGACGAGCGCAACCAGCAGGTAGCCGCGCAGCACTATCAGCCCGCCGAATCGCTGCCGGCTCATGACCGGCTTGGCGAGCAGACAAACCGCCGGGACCTCCGGGACGACACGGCGCCGGGCGGCGGCTGTTGGCGCCTTCACGCGGGCAGATGGCGCGCGTGCATCGTCTCGTCGGTGGAGAGAGCGATTGCTACGAGCTGAGCGCGGGTACGTGCGCCGAGCTTCGACATCGCGTTGCGGACATGGGTACGTACGGTCTCGGACGAGATGTGCAGTTGCGCGGCGATCTCGTTCGTCTCGCGCCCCATCGCGATCAGTGTGATCACTTCCCGCTCCCGGGTCGTCAACGAACCGGCTGCTGCCCGACCGCTCGGAACCTCGGCCGAAAGGTCCGGGTTGGCCAAGCTCACGAAGATCGCAAGGCGGCGCTCGCCGATCACCGCAAGCCTCGCGGCGTAGTCGATCTCGACCTCCGATCCGTCGGGTCTGACAAGCGCGCGCGTGCCCGAGTCTTCTCCTGACTTCAGAAACGCCTGCCACTCGCTCGCCGCGAGCTCCCGTTCAGAGCGCCTGATGTTCTCGAGGCTCGATGTTCCGAGCAGCTCCTCGCGAGTCCGGCCGAGCAGAGCGACCGCCGACGGGTTGACGTCGACGTAGCGCCGCTCGTCATCGAGCAGCACGATCGCGTTCGACGATCGCTCAAAGATGAGCCAGAAGGGCCCTTCCCATCCCGTCTCCGAGCGAGACATATAGAGGACCACCAGGGTATGCCATTAGGCGCGCCGTATGGGTCCGCGTCCGCGGGCGCGCGACACCGGCAAGGCATCGCCGAGGAGCGCTCGAGCGCCGCGGTCGAGAACCCGAAGCTATGGCCTCCCGCCCAGGTCACATCCGTCGCAGCCTCGGCAAGGTGCCATGCTCCTGGCGTGAGCGCAGGAGCGGACGAGCCCGCGGTGCAGGACGGCGCCGAAGAGCTTCTCGCCGCCCCCCAGGCACCGACTCAGGGCGGCGCACCATACGCGGGCGTCGGTGACCGCCGCGCGAGGGCGGCTGGCGAAGTCGGCCATCAAGCTGCTCGGTTATGCGGCGTTGGCGCTCGTGCTGCTCAAGCTCATCCCTGGCTTGAAACAGGCGCTCGCGAGCCTGCAGCACGTGAGCTGGGCATGGGTGCTCGCCGCAATCGTCATCGAGACCATCTCCGAGTTCGGCTTTGTGACGTCGTGGCGGGCGATTCTCGATCCGGAGAACCTGCTGGGGGGTGATGGTCGCGCCCCCCGCATGAGTGCGCGTGTAGCGTGGACGCAGCTCGGAGGGAGCACGCTCATGCCGGGAGGCTCGCTCGCGAGCATGGGCGTGGGCGGCTGGATTCTGCACCGCCTGGGAATGCCGACGAAGCGCATCGCGGAGCGCGAGTTCAACCTCAGCCTCCTGAACACGAGCATCGATGCCCTGGCCCTGATCGGCTTTGGCCTCGTGCTCGCGATCGGCCTCTTCGCAGGCGAGCGCAAGCTCACGCTGACCCTGCTGCCCGCAATGCTCGCGCTCCTCGGGATCGTCGCGGTGCGCCTGCTCGCGCTGCGCTCGAGCTCCCATGCCCGCGTCGCCCCGGCCAAGCACCCGAAGCTCGCCGCCGCACGGGCCACCGTCGTCGACGCCGTCAACGACACGGACCGGCTGCTGTTTCACCGCGGCGGCTTGAAGAGCGTGCTCGGCGCTCTCGTCTATCTCTGGTTCGACGTACTCGTGCTGTGGAGCGCCTTCTTCGCGATTCACGCCCACCCGGTGCCAGGATTTGCCGTGGTGGTTATGGCGTACATCATCGGAGCCCTCGGAGGCTCGATTCCCCTCCCGGCCGGCCTCGGCGCGGTCGGCGGCATCGTCGGCATGCTGATTCTCTACGGCGTCGGACACAACGCGGCGTTCGCTGCCGTCGTCATCTATCAGGCGGTCGGCCTGCTCGTCCCGCTCGTGGGCGGCGCTATCGCCTACCTTGGGCTGCGTCGCAGCTTGGGTCAGCTGCAGCGCGAGGAGGTCGAGCCGTCGTTGTCGGCCTAGACACGTAGGCGGTCGCTATGGCGAGTCGCTCGCCCTTCGCGAGCGGCGCCAACGGCCGTCGTCACGACACGACGCTTGGGGAGACCGCGCGCGGCTCTTCCTCGTGCGCGGGCACGCCCGCCGCGGCGTAGGCGTCCTTCGCATCCAGGGTCTCTGACTTGAGCAGGGCCTGCGCGAGGCTCTCGAGCTGGTCGCGATGATCGACGAGCAAGCGCGTCACCTCCTCGTGGGCGTTCTCGACGAGCCTGCGCACCTCCTCGTCGATGAGCTGTTGGGTCGACTCGGCGGTCTCGCTGACACCCGGAAGGAAAGGTCCCTGTCCGTCTGCCGGGAGGACCGCGACGGGACCGATCGCATCGCTCATGCCCCAGCGGCCGACCATCTGGCGTGCGATCTGCGTCAGCTGCTGGATATCCGACTCCGCGCCGGAGGTGATGCTGCCGTAGATCACCTCCTCGGCCGCCCGGCCACCGAGTGACACCCGGACCTTCGCTTCGAGCTCCTCGCGCGAGTAGGACACGCGGTCGGAGTCTGGTGTCGAGAGGGTGACGCCGAGCGCGAGGCCACGGGGGATGATCGATACCTTGCGCACGGGGTCGGCGCCCGGCGTGAGCATGCCGACGAGCGCGTGCCCCGACTCGTGGTAGGCCGTGCGCTCGCGGTCGGCCGGCGACAGGACGATGCCCCGCGGCGAGCCGAGCAGGATCTTCTCCAGCGAATCGGTGAAGTCGGCCATCTCGACCTTCTCGTGCCCACGGCGGGCGGCCTGCAGGGCCGCCTCGTTGGCGAGGTTCGCCAGATCCGCGCCGACCATTCCCGGCGTGCTCGCGGCGAGGGCGTCCAGGTCCACGTCTGGCCCCAGCGGGATCGAGCGCGTGTGAACTTCGAGTATCTGGCGCCGCCCGGTCCGGTCAGGAGCCTGGACCGTGACGCGTCGGTCGAAGCGGCCCGGTCTCAGCAGCGCCGGATCGAGTATCTCGGGGCGGTTCGTGGCCGCAAGCACGATTACCGCCTCGGCCGGTTCGAAGCCATCGAGCTCGGTGAGGATCTGGTCGAGCGTCTGCTCGCGCTCGTCGTTCGCCCCGGTCACCGATACGGAGCCCTGGCGCGAGCGTCCGATCGCGTCGATCTCGTCGATGAAGACAATCGCGGGGGCGGCCTCCTTGGCCTTGGCGAACAGGTCGCGCACGCGCGACGCGCCAACGCCCACGATCGCCTCGATGAACTCCGAGGCCGAGATCGCGAAGAACGCCGCGTGCGCCTCCCCGGCGACGGCCCGCGCGAGCAGCGTCTTGCCGGTGCCGGGCGCCCCCGAAAGCAGGACGCCGTGGGGCATGCGCCCGCCGAGCCGGCCATAGCGTTCCGGATTGCGAAGGAAGTCGACGATCTCAGACAGCTCGCGCTTCGCCTCGTCGATGCCCGCGACGTCGTCGAAGGTGACACGGATCTTCTCCGGGTCCACGCGCCGGGCCTGAGAGCGTCCAAAGTTTCCGAGCGCGCCCATCGCGCCACCGGCTTTGGCGGCCCGCCGCGCGAGCAGCACGAACAGTCCGACGATCAGGAGCGTCGGTCCGAAGCCGAGCAACAGCTCGGCGAGCACGGAGGGGCTGCTCGTCGCGGGTTTCGCGTTGATCTGCACCCCCTTCGACCTCAGAAGCGCCGACAGTTCGCCACCGTTCCAAAAAGAGGGGATCTCGGTCTTGAACAGCGTGGTGGGCGTCGCCTTCGTGTTGCTCGGCGGATAGCGCAGCTTGCTCGTGAACGTGCCCTCGACCGTGTCGCCCTTGGTCGAGATCGACTTGACCTGTCCGGCTTGTACGTCCTGAAGGAAGACGGGGTTGAACGGGATCGTCACGCGCGGCTGGGACGAGGAGGGCTGGAAGAACAGCAGCGACAGCCAGTTGAGGGCGAGCAGGGCCAGGACGAACCACAGGAAGCCCTGTCTGCGATGGACCGGCGGGCCGCTCGGGGTCTGCTCGGGCATGCCGCGCCCATCGGGCGCTGGCGCCACGTGCCAGCCACGCTTGTCGCGCGGCATCGGCGGGTGGGCATCGCGCTGATCGACGCCGGGGCGCTCGGGCTCGCTCGACGGTTCGCCGGGCTCTTGGTTCATCGGTTCCTCGACGTTGCGCGCCGTCGCGCGGTGCCGCTCGTGCCCGGCCGGTGATCGCGAGACCTGAACGCGCGAAGCTCCTCAGGGAAACCCATCGACGGGCAGTTTCGCAGGTTGCGAGCGCCCGCAGGAAGAGGTGAGGCCGATCACGTTCCGCTCCCTCCCGGTGAGGGGCGTCTTGCGCGCCGGCTGCGACTGGGAGTAGCGAGCTGCGAGGTCCCCGGCCGGCGATGCGAGCGTCTTTGCGGCCTGGACGAGGGTGAGATGGGTGAACGCCTGGGGGAAGTTGCCGATCAGGCGGCGGTGTGCGCCATAACCCGGGCATATCGCAGCAGGGGGCACGTGGGCCGCGGATCTGTCCCCGCTGCACGATGATGTGGGGCGAGATGACCCGAAGCGCCTTCCTCTTTCTGACCGCGTTCCTGGCCAGCGGTGTCGAGATGGTCGAGGCTCTGACGATCGTACTCGCGGTCGGGGTGACGCGAGGCTGGCGCTCCACGCTGCTCGGCGCCGGAGCCGCGGCTCTCCTGCTCGCCGGCCTCATCGCGGGGTTGGGTCCTCTGATCTCCGAAGTCCCGATCGGTTCCCTACGTCTGGTGGTCGGTGCCCTGCTGCTTGTGTTCGGCTTGCAGTGGCTGCGCAAGGCGATCCTGCGCGCCTCGGGCTACAAGCCCCTTCACGACGAGGCCGCTGCCTTCGAACAGGAGCGGGCTGAGGCGGGGCGCGCGGCCAGCGGCGGATCTGTCGCGGTTGATTGGTATTCGTTCACCGTCGCCTTCAAAGGCGTCTTCCTCGAGGGGCTGGAGGTCGCTTTCATAGTCATCACATTTGGGGCTTCGAAGAGCAACGGTGTCACGATCGCGGCCGCCGCGGCCGGGGCCGCGTTCGTGATCGTGATCGCCGTCGGCGCGACCGTCCGCGCGCCGCTCAGCCGGGTTCCGGAGAACACGCTCAAGTTCGTCGTCGGGCTGTTGCTCGCGAGCTTCGGGACGTTCTGGAGCGGGGAGGGAGCGGGAGTCTCCTGGCCGGGATCCGACGCGGCGCTGCTCGGAATCCTCGCGCTGCTCGCGATAGCCTCTCTCGCCGCCGTGAGACTGCTCCGTCACGAGCGAGATCTCGCGCGTCTCGCGCCCGCCCAGAAGGGAGCGGGGGCATGAGATGGGTTATGGCCTTCCTTCGCTTCTGGTACGACTTCGTCGTCGGCGACGACTGGCTGATCGCGGTGGGGATCGTAGCCGCGATCGCACTCACCGCGCTGATCGCCGATCAGGGTTTCGACGCGTGGTGGGTGATGCCGCTGGCGGTCATCGCTCTGCTCGCGGGCTCGCTGTGGCGGGCCCTCCGAAAAGCGAGCGACGAAGCCCGTCAGTGATAGCCCTCGCTCAGGCGGTCCCCGTCGCATGCAGACCGGCCGCATCGAGTGGCGCGCCCGCGAGTTGGCCGCCGGCGCACTGCTCGGCACGGACGACGCGGCGCGGGTTGCGAATGCCGGCAGCGCCGATCACGCCGCCGATGATCACGAGCGCCCCGGCCACGCTGATGCCCAAGCGGAAGGCTTCGAGCGAGGACTGCTCAGACGCGACGACGATCGTCGCTGCCTCGCCCGGCGGTACGCCCATGACCGAGGGCCGGCCGAGCGTCAGGCGCTTGGCGCGCGCGACCGCAGCTCGTCCCGGTGGCGTCAACGGCTTGCCGGCTAGATGGCGATCGATCGACGTGCTGAACTGCGCGGCCACAAGCGCGCCCACGGCGACCGTCGCGATCAGGCCGGCGACCCGCGCGACCGCGTTGTTGATACCCGAGGCGATTCCAGCGTCGCTTTCGTCCACTCCGGCGAGGACCGCGGCGGTAAGCGGGGCGACCGTCATCGAGAGCCCGAGCGAGAAGAGCAGGATTCCCGGCAGCACCTGGGTTACGTAGTCGACACGGACGCCGACCGTCAGCAGCAGAAGCAGCCCGACGCCCGCGATCACGGGTCCGGCCCCCATGAAGAATCGCGGGCCGAACCGGTCTGCGAGCGCGCCGAAGCGGGACGAGAGGGTGAACATCAAGAGGCTCTCCGGCAGCAGCGCGAGGCCGCTCTGCAGCGGCGAGTAGCCGGCGACCTGCTGCAGGTAGAGGACGAGGAAGAAGAACAGGACGCTCAGGCCGCCGTAGAGCACCAGCGTCTCGACGTTGCCGACGGCGAAGTTCCGGCGTTTGAACAGGCCGAGCTGCAGCATCGGATGGCTCGCGCGCGACTCGTAGTACAGGAAGGCCGCGAACACGAGCACCCCGCCGATCATCGAGACGCTCACCGCCGGGTGTGACCAGCCGAGGCGCGGCTGCTCGATCAGCGCGAACACGGGGCCTCCGAGGCCGATGACGCAGAGTACCGCGCCGAGCACGTCGACCCTCCGCCGCACCGCCTTGGCCTTCCCAGGCGTCACGACCCTCGCGATCAACAGCAGGCAGGCGAGGACGAGCGGCACGTTGATCACGAAGATCCACCGCCATGAGCCCACGTTCAGAAGCTCGCCGCCGACGAGCGGACCCAGCGCACTCGCGATCGTTCCCCATGCCGTCCAGGTGCCGATCGCCGGGCCGCGCTCCCGCTCCGGGAACGTGGCGACGATCAACGCCAGCGAGCCCGGCGTCAGCATCGCGCCGGCGATTCCCTGCAGTGCGCGAAAGGCGACCAAGAGCCCGATCGACGGTGCGATGGCGCACAGCACCGACGCCGCCCCGAAGCCGGCCACCCCAAGCGCGAAGACGCGCCGCTCGCCGAAGATGTCGCCGAGCGAGCCGCCCAGAAGAATGAACGAGCCGAGCGTCAGCAGGTAGGCGTTGCTGACCCACTGCTGCCCTGCGAGCCCGCCTCCTAGGCTGCGCTGTATCGACGGAAGCGCGACCCCGACGACGCTGCCGTCGAGCAAAGCGATGCTCGATCCGAGGATCGTGGCGAGCAGCGTCAGTCGCTTGACAGAGGCCGGCGAGCGCCGGGAGATTGAGTGGCTCATCGGCGTACAGACATAGGCGGTCGCCGGTCAAGCTCACGTGTCCAACCAGCCGGCATCGTCCGCACTACGTTGCTCCTCGACGGCGCGGGGCTGCTCCCCACCGCGCGGTACCCTCGGACGATGAAGGGCGATCGGGTTGAGATCGTCGTCGCCGCAGATGACGGCTCTCGCACGTATGAGATCATCGCGACACGGGCGGGTCGCCGTGTGGAGATCACGACCGGACGCGGGATCGTCGAGGTCGCCGAGGTGACCCGCAACGGCGAACCGGTGCGTAAAGCCAGGTTCATGGCCACCCGCGTCCTCGCGCTCGTCGAGCACCCCGCGAGCGAGCTCCGGGGCGAGCGGCCCCCGCCCGAAGGCCCCAGCTAGTCCGGGCGTGACGCGGCGGGGCGTGGCTCAGCTCTCAACGCGTTCGGCGATGACTCGGCTTGCCCAAGCTCGCGCTCGAGCGCCCAGCGGACGCGCGAGCAATGCGCGATGAGCCGCCACCCGCTCGTACAGGAGCGAGGTTGCGCTCGGAAACCGTGACGCTAGGCGCGCGATCGCCGAGCCCCCGGGCAACGCGGCGAAAAGGACCGGCAACCCGGCACCGGCGGAGCGAATCACGCCGGCGCCGTCGATCAGATGCCACGACGCCAGCCGATGGGAGGAAGTCATGCCGGAGAGCAGCGCTTCGCCGCCCGAGCTCTGGATCGGCAACGGCGTCAGGCGCTGCCCTCGATCCCACCGCAGCAGGACTGCCAGCATCACCTTGCAGAATCCACAGTCGCTGTCATAGAGGACGATCAGGCTGCTCTCGGGGAGCTCGGGCATCACGCACATCATGTTTGCCGATGTCGGCTTCGAGGCGGGCCGCCTGCATCGGTAGGTTTGACAGGTGGATACCGCCTGCCTCGACGGCGTTCTGATGCCCGTAGCGGAGGCTCGCATCCCCGTCGCGGACGAGGGACTGCTGCGAGGCGACGGTGTATTCGAGGTGATGCGACTCTACGACGGCGTCCCCTTCGCGCCTGAGTGTCATATCGAGCGCATGGCGCAATCGGCGCGCAACCTTCGACTCGAGCTCGACGTCGGCGCCGTCGGCCGCGACATCGACGCGCTGCTGCGTGCGACCAAGCCGGGAGATGGGCTCCTACGGGTGCTCGCGACACGCGGTGGCCATCGCGTTGTCCTGCTCGAGCCCCTGCCGACGCTTCCCGAGACGCTCGCGCTCGGCTATGTGACCTACGCGCCGGTCCGTGTGCTCGACGGTGTCAAGTCGCTGTCCTACGCCGCCAACATGCTCGCCACGAGGCTCGCGCGGGAGCGCGGCTTCGACGAGGCACTGCTCGTGACCCCGCACGGACGCGTGCTGGAGCTGCCGACGGCGTCCCTGTTCTACGTGGTCGATGGCGCCGTACGCACGCCGCCGCTCTCCGATCACATTCTTGACTCGATCACGCGGCGGATCGTGATCGACGTCGCCGGAGCGAGTGAGGCCGCCACCGCTCTAGCCGACCTCGAGCGCGCGGACGAGGCCTTCGCGGCCTCGAGCGTCTTTGAGGTGCTGGCTGTGAGCCGCATCGAGCAGCACCGCCTTGCCAGCGGCGGACCCGTCACGACCGCCGCCACTCGCGAGCTGCGGGCGCGGGTCGCCGCTGCCCCTGCGCGCGCAGACTAGGCCGCCGGCTGGTAGACCGTCACGACGGCCGCGCCGCCGAGCCCGATGTTGTGCTGCAGGGCGACCTTCGCCCCCTCCACCTGACGGCCTTCGGCCGCGCCTCGCAGCTGCCAGCAGAGCTCGCTGCATTGAGCCAGACCCGTCGCCCCGAGCGGGTGGCCCTTGGAGATCAGTCCGCCCGAGGGATTGACGACCCAGCGCCCGCCGTAGGTGGTGTCCTGCGCGTCTACGAGCTCATGGCCGTGCCCCTCCTCGGCGAGGCCGAGCGCCTCGTAGGTGATGAGCTCGTTTGCGCTGAAGCAGTCGTGCAGCTCGATCACCTGGACCTCCTCCGGCCCGAGCTGCGCCTCCTCGTAGGCCTGGCGCGCCGCCTCCCGGCTCATGTCATAGCCGACGATCTTGATGCAGTCGGCGCTCTCGTCGAACGTCGAGGAGAGGTCCGTGACCATCGCCTGGCCAGCGATCTCGATCGCCTGACCGGAGAGGTCGTGCTCCTCGACGAACCTCTCGCTGGCGACGAGCGCCGCCGCGGCGCCGTCGGAGGTGGGCGAGCACTGCAGCTTCGTGAGCGGGTCGTGGATCATCTTCGCTGCCTTGATGTCCTCGATCGAGTACTCGTCCTGGAACTGGGCGTACGGGTTGTTGACCGAGTGCTTGTGGTTCTTCCAGCCGATCCACGCATAATGGTCCGGTGTCGAGCCGTAGCGCTCGATGTGATCACGTCCTGCGTTCCCGAACATCTGGGGCGCGAGGGGAGACTGCTCCGGCGAGCGGATCTCGAACATGCGCGCCATGTGCTTGTCCATCGCCGAGGTGCGGTCGGTGTACTTCACCCCCAGCGACCCGCGCTCCATCTTCTCGAAGCCGACCGCGAGCGCGCAGTCGACGAGGCCGCCCTTGACCGCTTGGCGCGCCAGGAACAGCGCGCTCGATCCGGTCGAGCAGTTGTTGTTGACGTTGACGACCGGAATGCCAGTCAGGCCGAGGCCGTAGATCGCGCGCTGGCCGTAGGTCGAGTCGCCGTAGCAGTAGCCGGCGAACGCCTGCTGCACGGACTGATACGCGATGCCCGCGTCGGCGAGTGCCCTCGATCCGGCCTCCAGCACCCACGCCGGGTAGTCGCCGTCCTTCGTGCCGGGCTTGTCGAACTTCGACATCCCGACCCCGATCACGAACGTCCGGTTTCCCATTTGCGCTCCTTCCGTTGCAGCCCGTCGGCGCTGTTGCCTGGTTGACCTGCTCGCCGCAGCAGAGTACCCCTATGACCTCGGTGCCGCCCGCGGCCACCCCAACCTCGAACCCGCGCCTCTCCGTCGCGCCCTCAACCGTCGCGGCCGTCGCGAACGTGGGGAGGCGTGCCGCCGGCGAGCAGCGCCAGCGCGTGCGGCAGCGCCTCCTGCAGCGCCTCGCCGACCTGCTCGATGCTGGCCGGGCTGCCGGGAAAGTTGATGATCAGTGTCGCGCCACGCGCGCCGGCGAGGGCGCGTGAGAGCATCCAGTAGGGCGTATGCGGCCTCGAGGCGGCGCGCATGGCCTCGGCGATCCCCGGAGCCTCCCGGTCGATCACCGCGCGCGTCGCCTCAGGCGTGAGATCGCTCGGCGAGAGGCCAGTCCCGCCGGTTGTCATCACGAGCGCGCAGCGCTCGACGTCGGCCCAATGGCGGAGGCTCCGTTCGATCGCGGAACGGTCGTCGGCGATCACCTCCCTGCCGACGATCTGCGCCCCGAGGCGCTCGGCAAGCTCGAGGAGCCGGCCGCCGCTCCGATCCTCGCCGGCGCCGGCCGCCTTCGAGGAGCTGACGGTGACGATTGCGGCGCGCACGGAAGGGCTCAGTCCGGCGGGCGCCGGTAGTCGCCGCGTCCGCCTCGCTTCTCGAGCAGCACCACCTGCTCAAGGACGACGCCCCGCTCGAGTCCCTTGACCATGTCATAGACGGTAAGGGCAGCCACTGCGCATGCCGTCATCGCCTCCATCTCGACGCCGGTGCGCGCGATCGTCCGCACCTCGCTGGTCAGCTCCACGAGCCCCTCGTCGCCGTAGACGGTTGCAGCCACGTCGGCGAACGTCAGCGGAAGCGGATGTGCCAGGGGGATCAGCATCCCGGTCTGCTTGGCCGCCTGGATACCGGCCAGCCTCGCCACGCCGATGACCTCGCCCTTCGGGCCCGCACCCTCCTGGACCGTCCGTGCGCTGCGCGCGGACATCCTCACACGCGCCCGTGCCCGCGCGACCCGTTCGGTCGGCTGCTTGCCGCCCACGTCCACCATGCGGGCGCGGCCGTCGGGATCGATATGGCTGAGGCCGCCGGCGCTTGCGTGCGGAGGCTCGGAGCCGGCGACCCACTGCCCGGACCCGTCGGCGTCGATCTCGCGCTTCCAGATCGGCGCCTCGGCCTTGATGCGATCGATCGCCTCCCGCGCGGCGGCGAACGCCTGCTCTCGGTGCGCCGCCGAGACCGCAACGATCACGCTCGGCTCACCGAGCGGGACACTGCCGGTACGGTGCTCGGCGGCTGCCGCCCTGAGCCCGTGGGCAACCGTGCACTCGCGCATGATGCGCCCGATACGCTCCTCCGCCATCGCCGTGTATGCCTCGTAGTCCAGACGCTCGACCTCCCGCGTCACGCCCTGGAAGAGGACGACAGCCCCAGCGCCGGGGTCGCGGACGACGGCGGCGAGATCCTCCACCGAGAGCGGTGCGCCACCGACGCGCACATGCGGCACGCCATCAGGGCACCCGCCGCTCAGCGGCGGGATCAGGGCCAGCTCATCTCCGGCGCGGAGCCGTGTGTCGGCATCCGCGTAATCGCGGTTGACCGCCATCCGCACCGGCACGCGGGCGAGCAGCTCGCGCAAGCGCTCGTGCTCCGCGAGCGCAAGCAGAGCATCCGCGACCGTCGCGCCGTTGTGCAGCTCGAGCTCGACGGATGCGCTGCCCGCGCTCTCACGCAGCATCGCAAACAGACGCACGCGCACCACCATCGGCGCGCGGGCCGTGCCAGCGGGGCCTGGATCATCCGCGGCGCCCGCGCCGGGCGCGCTCGCGTGCCCGCCGTCGCTCACTCCAGCGCACCAACGTTCGCGGGCCGCGGTTCGATCGCCGCGTCAAGCGCGACGGGGGTGGGGGGCAGCGCACCGGCGACGTCCAGAACCATCCGTCGAGCCTGATCGAGCTCAACCAGCTCCCTAGCGGCCATCGCCGGTCACTGTAGCCAACAGGCGCGAGGGGCGGACCCGTCCCAACCATCGCTTCGCACTCTACGCCGGCAACGCGAGCTGACTAATGGGCCTACTTGACCGTCACGCCGGCGAGCGGCCCAAGGTTGGCGCCCTTGTCGCGCGCCTGGATCGTCAGCTGGTGCGCGCTCGGCGCGAGCGTGATGATGGCTGTGAAGGCAGTGCCGCCGGCGACGGGTGATCCGAGGCCGAGGTCCGTGAGCGTGCCATTGACGCGCGTCAGGTAGGCGCTCGGCGTTCCGCACGGTCCGTCGTCTCCCGGTGCCGTGAAAGCGAGGCGGTACCTGCCTTCCCCGAGCGCCGACAGGGTCACGTTGGCGGGTGCGTTGGGCGGCGTCCCGTCGTGGTTGTAGTTGGCGCTGCCCTGCTGATCGTGACGGAAGGCGGGCCACTGCGTCTGGCACGCGGGCGCCTGCGTCTGCCACTCGAACAGGTAGCCCTCCCGGGTCATGTCGGCCATGCGCCCGTCAAAGGAGAGCGACGCGGGTGCAGCGAGCCAGCCGCCGGTCTGCTTGGGGAACCCGGGGACGTCCAGGCCGCTCGCGCCGTCGTAGGCGTGCAGCAGACCGAGCCCCGTGCCGGCCACGATCTGGTTGCTCGCCAGCGAGGGATCGATCTTGGCGACGTTGTTCGCGGAGAGGAACTGGTAGTCGTCGGTGATCGTCGGAAAAGCGGGCAGTGTCGCGCCGGTCGAGCCGTCGAATGCGCCGATCAGATGGTTGTAGGGGAAGTTCTGGCCGACGAGCAGCAGGTTCGCAGCCTGACCGAGCGACAGCTCGTACTTGACGACGTCGGGCGTGCCGGTCCCGAGCAGGTCGCCGACCGAGGCGGACTCGAACAGGTTCAGGGCGCCGCTCCGGTCGGTGGCGTCGGCGACCGCGCCGAATGCCTGGGGACCCGTCTGCTGCATCGTGCGCACGACCTGGCCGCTGGAGCTGAGCTCCTCGAGCGCCCCACCGGTGACCGATGCGACGATCACGGTTTCACCACCGATGTTGGCGATCGCGGCGTCCTGGCCGGGGCCGACGAGCGGCAGCACGTTCTGGATGATCCCGGGCATCGCGACCGGCCAGCCCGGCAGGATCCTTCCGGTCGCCCCGTCGATCGCGTACAGGCGGCCGCTGCTGCCCGCCGCCGAGGCGGTGACGCCGGCGAAGCTGACGTCGCTGCCAGACGCCGGCGCACCGTAGACCTCGTTGCTGGCGATGACGACGTCGTCGTGTCCAGACTTGGTGAGGTCGCCGATCGCGGGGTCGTTGATCGACTCGGCGATCATCTGCCGGCCGGCCGCGACTTCGCCCGGGTCGACGAGCGCCACCGGGTAGCCCGGCACGGGTGTGCCATCCGCGCGCCAGGCGTACAGGTGTCCGTCGAGGCTCGGCTCGACGATGTCGGGCTTCTTCGCGAAGCCTTCGAGGTGCGCGATCGCCGGCGCCGCCAGAAAGCCGCACTTGGGATGGCTGCTGGTGGTCTCGAGGGCAGGGCCGCAGAAGGCGGGATTCGAGGACACCGGGAATCCGCTCACGGGTTTGCCGCTGGCCTGCCACGCGTACACGTGGGTCCCCGCTGCGACGATCACGTCGCTGCTCCCGTCGCCGGCAAGATCGGCGATCAGCGGCCCGCGAGGGGGCTCGCGCGGCAGCCCGAGCGCGGCGAGCCCGGGCGACCCCGAATGCCCCAGCGCCGCCTGCTCGGTTTCGGTGTGTACCGGCCAGCCGCGCAGCTCCGAGCCGCCCGGCTGGAATGCGTGCACCAGGCCGTCCTCGCTGGGGACGATCAGCTCCTGGCCGTTGTCGCCGCCCAGATCCGCGTAGCGCGTCGGCGATTCACCGCCCGTGCCCATCCGCTTCGGATAGCCCGGCCGCAGGGTGGGGTCGGTGAACGTGTCGAACACACGCCGGTCGATGCCCGTGAGCGGGATCCCCTTCCCGTTGACCTCGAGCTGCACGGTGAATTCGTGCTGGAAGGGGTTCGGCTCGCCTGGCGAGAATGTCGGTCCGCCCGGGTCCGGCGGCACGACATAGGTCGCGAGGGCCTGTCGGACCGCTTCGAGGTTGATCGAGCCGAAGTCCGTAACGGTGCCGCTCGATTCACCTTCGCGCACGGTCGTCCACGACGCCGGCGCCTGCCCGGCTCCCCACATCAGCTTCCAGTGGAACTGGCCGCCGCTGGCGAAGCGCGACCGCGCCAGGCCGGTGATCTCCGCGCTCGCGCCCGTCAATGGCGCGTACCAATCCGGCGAGTCGATCGCGGCCTCGGGCGGAATGTTGCCGGCGAGCGCCGCGCCGACCGCGGCGCCGAGGTTGGCCCGGCCCCAACCGAAGTGCGGCGTCCACTGCTCGTCGCGCGGCAGCGCCGGGTTGGAGCCCGGGTCGGCCACGCCGGCGCCTTCGGTGTTGCCGGCGAGCACCCGCTCGGCAGTCTGCTCGAGCAGCTCGCGAACCTCGTCGGGGCGCAGTGCGATGCCGTGATCGAGGCCGGCGCTCACGACCAAGCCCGCCGCCCCGGCCGCCTTGCTCGTGTTGACCGAGCCCGTGGGCCCCTCCATCGCGATCGAGCTCTTGCCGCCGTATTGGGTGGTGTTGGCCCCGCGGAAGAACGTGCTGACGGGAGCGTTGGAGCCGAAACAGGCGGGCTGGCCGGTTGCGCCGCATAGCTTCTCGCCTTCAAGCCACTGTTTGGAGCTGGTCCCCAACCCGACCGTGTCCGGCACGGTGCCCTGGATCAGCATCGCGTGCCCGTAGTTGGCCGGATAGTTGTGGTTGGCGGTGTTCAGATCGTTGCCGGAGAAGGTCTGCACGACGCCGTGGTCGTAGGCGTACTGCGAGGCCGCCTCGGCGAACGCGGAGTGGTAGAGGCTGCCGTTGGCTCCCTCGACGACCTTCACGCCGTTGTCGGTCGCGTAGAGGATCCCGAGCGCGAACGTGTTGGCGTCCGAGACGAACGTGTCCCAGATCCGGATGGGGGTGATCTGGCAGTGCGGACAGACGCCGATCGACCCGTGCCCGTCGTTTCCCTGCTCGGCCACGTCGAGGGCGCGGCCCGTGCCGTGATGGTGCGCGGCGAAGTAGCTCGACAGGTCGGTTGGGTCGTTGTTGTTGTCGAAGAAGTTCCAGCCGGCGATGTCGTTGGCGTAGCCGTTTTTATCGTTGTCGAAGTGCTGGCCCGGAACGCATTGCACGGT
>DATMQG010000045.1:0-19918 GCA_035566835.1 Solirubrobacteraceae bacterium | reverse complement strand
TGTCGCGCCGATGGCGAGGAGCTTGGTGAGCTTGCGGGAAAACATGGGGATCACTTCGCTTTCGTTCGGGGGGAGACGGCGAGCCTCGCAATTCACCCTGGGGATCCCCCGGCGGGAGGCTGGGAGATCCGTGAGAGAGCGCCGGCGCGCTTCACCGCGGGTAAACCAGCCGCTCCTGATCGACGCGCTGCGAGCGCGCTCGTCACCGTGAGCACTCGCGTGCGGCGTACCCGCACCTGCTTTTGGGCCTGGTGCGCCAGCGGCCTGTCGATGACTCGGAGGAGTAGCCGGTTCTGCCGCGCGCAGACCGAACGCCGCCGCGATCGCTGCGATGGACGCCGGTCGGCTCGAGCGCATTTCTAGATTGGCCAATCGCTGCGGTCGGCTACTCGGCGCTGCAGCAATGCTCGACCGTGCTCGGACCTCATCGGCCGTGTCGCTCAGTCCCCCTCCTCCGAGCGCCAGGGAGGTTGTGCAGGCGCTGAGATGAGCGCTCGGCGGAGAAGCGTCAGGAGCTGACGGCGATCGGCGGCGGTGAGCCCGCCGAGCGTCTCGTCTTCGACCTGCGTGACCAATCGCCTGGCCCGGTCCAGCGTGCGCCGGCCCTTCGGCGTGATCGCGATCTCCCATGCGCGGCGATCGCCTGGGTGCCGTCGGCGTTCGGCCAGCCTCGCGCTTTCGAGTTTGTCGATCAGCGTGACCATGGCGCTTGGATCGATACCCATTTCGGAGCTCAGCTGCTGCTGGATAGCGCCTCCGCGAGCGCCGAGCACATTGAGCAGCGCGAACAGCGCGGGCGTGAGCCCAATGGAATCGAGCGCCTCGGCCGTTCGCGTATGCGAGGCCCGCCAGAGGCGGAAGAAGAGTTGGCCGGCGAACTCGGCCACCTCGGTGTCGGTGGATAAAGATCCTGTCATTGCTAAAGCTTTACAGATTAGCTGGAGCACTACAATAGTTGACGCGCACCATAATCGCGCGGTACCATCATGATCGTTGATCCACCGGATCCCAACCACACCGGGTCGACGTGACCCACGACTAGAGGAGTTCCATGACCACCATCGAGTCCGTCACCCTCGAAGTGCCCGACCCCGCGGTCGCCGACGCCTTCTACACCGCCGCCTTCGATTTGGGCACTCAGGTGGGCCTGCGCGCCTCAGAGGCGCCCACGAACGGCTTCCGAGGGTTCACGCTGTCGCTCGTTGTGTCCCAGCCAGCCACGGTCGATCGACTCGTCGGCGCCGCCCTGGACGCCGGCGCGACGCCGTTGAAGCCGGTCAAGAAGGGGTTCTGGGGCTACGGCGGCGTCGTACGTGCTCCGGACGGGACGATCTGGAAGCTCGCGACGTCGTCGAAGAGGAACACCGGCCCGGCCACTAGCCAGATCGACGAGATCGTGCTCCTGTTGGGAGTCGCGGACGTTGCCGCGAGCAAGCGGTTCTTCGTCGACCGCGGCCTGGCGGTGGCGAGGAGCTTTGGCCGAAAGTACGTCGAGTTCGCCGCGACGCCCGTCAAGCTGGCGCTTTATGGGCGCCATGCCCTGGCCAAGGACGCCGGCGTCTCCCCCGAGGGCACCGGATCGCACCGGATCGTGATCGGCAGCGATGCCGGGCCCTTCACCGACCCGGACGGCTTCGTGTGGGAGACCGCGTGAGTCTGAGGCGCGCCGCGCGGCGATCGCAGAATTGACCTGCACAGTCTGAGGAGGTTTCCATGAGCCCAAAGAAGGAAATACAGACGTCCGCCAAGACGTGCTCGCGCAGATCGCCAACACGAGCTACGCGACGCTCGGCTTCAGTGACAAGGCGAACCTCGACGAAGGCGCCATGTGGCCGCGGCATCGTTATGGGCCGCCCGGGAATCGAACCCGGAACCTTGGGCTTAAGAGGCCCCTGCTCTGCCGGTTGAGCTAACGGCCCGTGAGGGCGCCGGCGGAGGCTGCCGGCTCGAAGGCGATTCTATCCGAGCACGCCGAGCCGAAGCCCCGTCAAAAGACGATCGTGCGCCGACCGTCGACGATCACGCGGTCGTCGAGATGCAGCGAAACGGCCCTCGCGAGCACGAGGCGCTCCACGTCGCGCCCCAGGCGCTCGAGATCGGCGGCGCGATCGCGGTGATCCACGCGGACGACGTCCTGGTCGATGATCGGTCCGTCGTCCAGCTGCTCGGTTACGTAGTGGGCGGTGGCACCCACGAGCTTGACGCCCTGCTCGTGGGCGCGGCGATACGGATCCGCGCCGGCGAAGGCCGGCAGGAAGGAGTGGTGGATGTTGATCGCCGGCATCCCGACACGCTCGAGAAAGCCGCCGCTGAGAATCTGCATGTAGCGAGCCAGGACCAGCAGCTCGGCTCTGCCGCCGAGCAGCTCGAGCATCGTCGCCTCGGCGCGCTCCTTGGCTCCGGGCTCGACCGCGACGTGCTGGAAGGGCACGCCGTAGGCCATCGTCTCGCGCTCCAGGTCACGGTGATTGGAGATGACCATCACGATCTCGCCGTCGAGCTCGCCTCGACGCCAGCGCCAGAGCAGGTCGAGCAGACAGTGATCCTGGTGTGAGACGAGGATCGCCAGGCGCTTGCGCTCACCCCACCAGCGGATCCGCCAGTCCATCTCGAAGCGGCCGGCGACCTCGGCTTGAAAGCGGTCATGGAGGCGCTCACGCTCAGCGGCGTCCTCGAGGAAGAACTCGGTCCGCAGGAAGAAGCGACCACCGCTCGGATCAGTCGAATATTGCTGCGATGAGACTATGTTCGCGCCGCGCTCGAACAGGAAGCCGGAAACCGCCGCGACGATCCCCGGGCGGTCGGCGCAACCGATCAGCAGGCGAGCGGTGTAACCGGGCGGGCCTCGGGGGCTGTCTCTCGGAGGGTGGCGAGCCTCCCCTGCTTGGGCCATCCCAGCGAGCTATTTCTTCGTGGTCGTGGCCGGCGTGGTCGACGGTACGGTGGTCGTGAGGTGGCCGTTCGCTCCCTTCTTCAGGGTCCCGTTGCCGGTTCCCGTCACCGTTTCGCCGCCGCTGGGGCTCTTCTTGAGCGCAGCGAGTTCGGTCTTCAGTCGCGTCCGCTGCACCGCCGGCGCCAGGCTGACCGCCTTCGCCGCCGCGAGATCACCGACGCGGGTGTTCTGCGCGAGGTATGCGTACCTGGCGAGCTGCGCGTAGTAGGCGACATTCGTTGGCTTGGCGGCGACGACGATCTGCAGCACCTGCACCTCTTCGCTGGGCTTGTTGAGCCCTTCTTCGCCGAACACCCTCAGCATCAGCTGGGCCAATTCGGGGCTTGGCTTGTGCGGGTTGACCGCCAGATAGCCGCTCCACGTCTGGGCGGCCTGCGCGAACAGTTCGTGTCCCTTGCTCGTCAGCGCCCCGGCAGAGGTCACGTAGGCTTCGCCGCCCGCTTCGTGCAGCTGCGCCTTGAGCAGGTTTTCCCATGCGCTCACGTTTCCAGGCTGCTGCCTGGTGAGTTTCTCGTACTTCTTGATCTGACTCGAGAAGCTCACGCCATTCGCGCCTTCGTTCTGGCTGGCGGCGTTGAGGAAGCCGCCGCCGCCGAAGCCGCCGCCGATGCCGAAACCCACGAGCCCGATTCCCAGCAGCAGGGCGAGTCCCATGTAGACGACCCGCACCGTCGTGCGACGGCCGCGCCCGCGCAGATCGAACAGCATCAGTCCGAGAGCTCTCGGTCTTCGTGGTCGATTATCTCCTGCACGGTTCGGTCTGCTGCGTCATGTGTTGGTGGCCCCGGCCCCTCGGGAGGACCTCCCGGGCCTACGGTGCTGCCGGCCGCTTCGCGGGCGCGATCCGATCGGCCGACGAAGGCCGCCACAAGGATACTCGCCTCATAGAGCAGATACAGCGGTACGGTCTCGAGCGCAAGCGTGATGAAATCGCCCGGCAGGAAGGCCGCGACCACCGCGCACGCCACGATCGCATAACGGCGGTTGTGGCGCAGCTGGGCCACCGTCACGAGCCCAGCACGCGTGGCCGCCAGGATCGCGATCGGGACCTGGAAGATGAGGCCCATCGACAGCAGCACGGTGGCGGCGAAGCGGTAGAACTGGCTCGCCTGCACGAGCACGTTGAACTCGCTCGAGTTGAAGTTCACGAAGAAGCGCACCGCCGCGGGGAGAACAACGAAGTAACCGAACACCACTCCGGCGGCGAACAGGAACGGCACGGCGCTCAGCAGCGGCATCACGACACGCCGCTCATCCGGTTTCAACGCCGGCAGGATGAAGCCGTAGAGCTCGAACAGGATGACCGGCAGCGAGATGATCAGAGCGAAATAGAGCGCCACCGTGAGGGTGGTCGTGAAGGGCTCGCCGACGCCAAGTGTCACCGGCAGGTCCCCCTGGGGTTCGCGCGGGAGCTTTGCGACGTCCGCCTGCAGCGCGGCGATCAGCGGCAGCAGCTGCGCTCGAGCGTCGGGGGAGAGCCCGCTGCCGGCTTTGACGAGCACACCGAGCGCCGCCTGCGTCTCTGAGCCGACGCTTCGCACCCCCTGCTGGGCGAGCACGGCCTGGCCGGTCGTCCCGTGGCCCTTCGCCACCTGCTTCTGTGTTTGGGTCGTGAGCGGCTTGTTGATGATCTTCAGCAGCGCGTGGTTCTGCCACAGGCAGAAGCCGAATGCGACGGCCAGCGCAATGGCGCTGATGATCAGCCGCGTGCGCAGCTCGTCGAGGTGCTCCACGAGGCTGAGTCGATCCTCGTGGCCAATAGGGCGAATTGCTGTGGCCATCGGCCCCTGAAACTACCACCGGGCTCGCGTGAGACAGACCGCTCGCGATCCCCCGAGTGCCCGATCGCGGGCGCCCGCCGGCGATTTCACGTCCCCCGCACAGGTGCGAGTCCCCGGACATGAAGCTAAAGGGAGGAGCCCGAAAGGTCGATGACGTCGGAGAGAAAGCCATGGGACCCGACGGAGATCACAACATCCAGGAACGCCCGCAGGTGCCGGGCGCCGCAGGGGTGGACATCACCCCCGGCGACGGTCGAAGGGTGCCCGCGGACGGCTCCCCGCCGGATCGTCTTCACGTCTGCTTTCACTGTGCCGGCGAGCTCGCCTATCCGCTGGACTGGTGTGAGGAGGGCCCCCGGCATTGGCGGATCGTGCTGCGCTGTCCGGACTGCGAGTCGCTGCGCGAGGGCGTCTTCGAGCAGGCCACCGTGGAGAGCCTCGACGACGAGCTCGACCGTGGCGCCGGCGCGCTCCTGGCCGACCTGAAACGCATCACGCACGCGAACATGACCGACGAGATCGACTTCTTCGTGCGCGCGCTCGACGCTGACCTGATCGTCCCCAGCGACTTTTAGCGGCAGCGCTCAACCACCGCGTCGGCCACCAGGTCGAGCAGCAGCGAGCGGCCGCCCGGAAGGATCGCCGGCAGCGCCGCCTTCGCCTCGGCGACGACCGCGAGGGCCTGCTCGCGGGCCTCGTCGAGCGCGCCGGTCGCGGCGATCCGCTCGCACAGCCGCTCGGCCTGCGCCGGCCCCTGCAGCGAGGCGAGATCGAAAGCCGCCAGCTCGGGCTCGCGTTCGCGAGCGAGGATCAGGGGCAGCGTCACGGTCCCGTCGAGCAGGTCCGTCCCGCGCGCCTTGCCGGTCCGCTCGACCGGCCCCGAGACGTCGAGCACGTCGTCGAGCATCTGGAAGGCGAGACCGATCCGCCGGGCGAACGCGCCGAGCCCGTCCGCGAGCGCGCTCGACCCGTCCGCCGCCGCCAGCGCCCCCAGGCGGCAGGCTGCCTCGAACAGCGCGGCGGTCTTCAGCTCGCAGCGCCTCAGGTAGCGCTCGACGGCGACGTGGGCGGCGTAGGCGTCCTCCCGCTGAAGCAGCTCGCCTGCGGCGAGGGCCGAGCTGGCATCCGACAGCGCGCACAGCTGGGCGGCGTCCTCGTTGCGAGCGAGCTCGGCGAACGCTCGCGAGAACAACAGGTCGCCGGTCGCGACGGCAACCGTACGCCCAGCGACGGCAGCCACCGTGGGGTGCCCGCGGCGCAGCCGGGCACCGTCGATCAGGTCGTCGTGGACGAGCGTGGCGGAGTGCACGAGCTCGACGGCGACCGCCGCTCGAACGAGGCGTTCCTCACCGTCCGCGCCGCTGGGCGGACCGCCGGCCGACTCGGCCGCCAGGACCACGAGCAGCGGTCGCAGCCTCTTGCCGCCCGCGGTGACCGTGGCGCTCGCGTACGACGCCAGCGGCTCGCCAGCGCGAGAGGTCACCCGCTCGAGCTGAAGCTCGGTGCGGATCATGAGCTCACGCAGGCCATTCCCGCCGTGCCGCATGATCGCCTCGAGCCCGTCCACCCCTTGCTCGGGGCCGCCGGCGGCCCGGCTGCCGACCATGATTCTCACGCGCGCACCAAGGGAACCGTACCGGCATGGATGGCCACGATGCCGCCGGCCGTGATCACGTAGCTGATCTCCGACAGGCCGGCCCGCTCCATCTCGGCCGCGAGGCCCTCGGGGGAGGGGAAGCGCTTGACCGAATTCGGCAGGTACGTGTACGCGTCGGCGACCGTAGCCCGCACGCCCCGATCGCGAGGGCCCGTCCTCAGCGCGACGCCGGCGCCGACAAGGCGGCCGATCGCCGGGACCACGCGGTCGAACCACAGCCGGTAGAAGAGCGAGAGGGGTGCACGCATGGGAGTCGTGATCTCGAGCACCACGACCCGCCCTCCGGGTGCGACGACGCGCACCATCTCCGCCAGCCCCGCCGCGAGATCGTCGAAGTTCCGCGCCCCGAAGCCGACCGTCGCAGCATCGAACGAGTCGTCCGCATAGGGGAGCTCCAGCGCGTCGCCCCACTCGAAGCGAGGCTGCACCCCCGAGCCGTTCGCGGCTGCCTTTGCCCGCGCCCGCGCCAGCATGCCCTCGGCGAAGTCGCTTCCCACGACCTCTCCTCCCGGCGACACGCGCCGTGCGAGCTCCAACGCCAGATCGCCGGTGCCGGTGGCGACGTCGAGCACCCGACTGCCGGGGCGAACCCGCGCCGCCGCGGCAGCGCGCTCTCGCCAGCGGTGGTGCAGGCCGGCCGTCATCGCCGTGTTCATCAGGTCATAGACGCCAGCGATGCGATCGAACATCGCACGCACCTGATCCGCCTCCAGGCGGCCGGACGTCGCGCCTTGCCCAACGCCCATCGGCAGCTACTTCAGCTGGCTCAAAAAGGCGACGGCCGCGTTGAACTTGTTCGGCGGCAGGTTCTTGAACGAGGGCATCGGCGCGGTGGGGTTGACGAGCGTTCGCGCGATCGCAAGGACGGGCAGTCGCGCGGCGACGTGGGTCAGGTTGGGACCGGGCCCGTCGTTTCCGTTTTCACCTATCTTGTGACACGCCAGGCAGCCCGTCTGGGCCACCACCGCCTTGCCCGCTTCGTACTCGGCCAGCGTGGGGCCTCCAGCGTTGACGATCTTTTGCGGCGTGGCCAGCCCGATCGTGGTCGGGTCCCCCGCGTGGGCGCCCTTGTACGTGAGCAGGGCCATCGCCGCGAACACGACGACGAACGTCACGGCCGCGACCGGACGGCGCTCGATGCGACGCTCCGGGCCGCGGTCGTAGAACGGCAGCAGGAACAGCAGGATCATGCCGATCGTCGGGATCCCGATCGTGGCCAGCTGGGTCAGGCTCGAGGGCTTGATTACGCGCAGCAGCTCAAACAGGAAGAAGAAGTACCAGTCCGGTCGCGGGACGTAGGACGTCGACGTCGGATTGGCCTTCGGTCCCTGCCCGGCGCCCAGCACCAGCGACAGCGTGATGATCACAGCCAGCACCACGCACGCCATCGCCCCGTCCTTGGCCACGGCGTACGGGAAGAACGGCTTGCCCTGAGCCTTCAGGACCGAGTAGTCGCGGAGGTATGCCTCCTTCTCGCGCTTGTTCATCTCGCGTCCCTCGGGGCTCGCGCGGCGAGTGCTGGTGGTCGCCGAGCCACGAGCTCTAGACCTCCGTCTCGCTGAGCTCGGGGCGCCTGTCCACTTTCGACCACGGGGGGGCGGTGGTCCCGAGCTTCGTCACGAGGTAGAGATGGGCCCCGATCAGCGCGGCGATCGCGCCCGGCACGAGCAGCATGTGGATCGCGTAGAAGCGCGACAGCGTCGTCGCCGTGAACTCCGGCCCGGCTCTGAGGAAGTCCCCCAGGTACGGGCCGATCAGCGGGCCCGTGGCGGTGATGTTGTTCGCCACGATCGTGGCCCAGTAAGCGCGGTCGTCGAAGGGCAGCAGGTACCCGGTGAGGGCCATCACCATCGTCAGGATCAGCAGTGTTACCCCGATCACCCAGTTGAGCTCGCGCGGATACTTGTAGGCGCCGAACAGGAACGTGCGACCCATGTGCAGGAACACCAGCACCACCATCACGCTCGCACCCCAGAGGTGCATGCCGCGGACGAACTGTCCCAGGAACACGTCGTTGGTGATGTGGCGGATCGATTCGTAGGCGCCTCCCGACGCATCCGGCCGGTAGAACATGGCCAGGAACACGCCGGTGACCGCCTGCGAGAGGAAGGCGAACAATGTCGCCGAGCCGAGCGTGTAGTACCAGTTCGTTCCCTTCGGCACCTTCCTGAACATGAGCCAGCGGCCGGCGCCGCTCAGCGACGTGCGCTCATCGAGCCAGTCGACGACCGCGATCCCAGCCTCCTTCGTCCGGTCGGCCGCCGTCGGGCGGCCATTGGCCTCGCCCGGTCTTGGGGGCGGCGCTCGCAGCGCCGAGGGCAGTGGAGGTGCCGGGCGTTTGGCCACTTACGGGATCCGGGCGGAGGGTCGCGAGGGGTAGAGGTACTGTCCGATGCCGTCGAGCGGCTCACCCGGATCGCGTGGGGAGAAGCGGCGCAGCTGGCTGTTGACCGAGAAGCGACCGGTGTACAGCTGCACCCTTCCCGCCCGCACGCGCGTGGGGAAGCGATCGAGGGGGCGTACGGGCGGACCGCTGACGCGGCGTCCCAGCAGGTCGTAGACGCCGCCGTGGCAGGGGCAGACGAAGCGCTCTGCCGCATCGATCCAGCGCACCGGGCAGCCGACGTGCGCGCAGCGGGTGCTGATCGCTATGTACGGCGTATTCGCGTCATACGGATCCGTATCGATCGCCGGGTTGCGCTTGCGCACGTACGCAGTCGACTTGCCGACCTCGCCTACGCCGGGCGTGATCGTGACGACGACCGGGATGTAGTTTGTCTCGGTAAAGGCTTCGGTCGGGCCGATGTCTTCCCAAGCGTGCCCTGGCTGCTTGAAGATCGGCCCGATCGCGAACCCGAGCGCCGGCAGGGCGAATGCGCTCACTGCAATTGCGCCGGCGGCGTTCGCCGTGACGTCCATGAATCTGCGCCGTGTGATCGTCTCGCCGTCGAAGGCGCCCGGAATTCCGCGGTCAAGCGTGTACTTGGAGGTGTGCTTTGGGCGCTTGGCTGCCACGGGGCGCAAACAATATCGGGGCGGGATTCAGCGCGGGAGGGAAGACTCCAGGGCGCTTGTGCGCATCGCCTCGATCGCTTCGGGAGCGCCCGCGAACACGAGATCCTTGGCGCGTCCGTGCGCGTCGCTCGAGCCCCACCCCACCGCGCGGGCCCCAGCCGCCCAGACCGCGTCGGCGAGGGCTGGCTCGCCGGCGCCCTGCGCGAGCGCGCTGAGGGTGATCGTGTCGGCGAGCTCGGCGACCGCAGCCGTGTCGCCCAGCTCCACCAGGCGGGCGAGCCCGATCGCGTAGAGCTGATCGCCGGCGAGCAGGCCCAGGTCGGCCTCGGGCGTGCGCACGACGCGGGGGGAGCCATAGTGCAGCAGGTAGCCCTCATAGATCGCCTCGACCAGTAGCTCGTACTCCTCGCGCCTGCCCTCGGCCCGGGGCCCCTGGGCAGCCACGAGCGCCGGGCTCGCCCAGCCGCCGCCGCCCACCTGTCCGTCAACCGGCGCGGCGGGATCGACGAGCGTCGCCATCAGCCCGCCCTCGCCATGCAGGAGGCGCTGCAGGCGGGCGAGCCCCCGCGAGCTCATGAGGCGTCCCCCGCGTCGCGCAATGCGACGAAGGAGGCAGCTGCCGCATCGATCGTGCGCTCGATCTGCTCGGGGGCGTGCGCGAGCGAGGGGAACCACGCCTCGAACTGCGACGGCGGCGGGTAGACCCCGCGCGAGAGCAGCTCGCGGCACCACGCCGCGTGGGCATCGAGGTCGCACGCCTGCGCGTCCTCGAAGGACAGCACCGGCCGGTCGCTGAAGAACACGGTCAGCAGGCCGGGGGCGCTCACGACCTCCACCGGATATGAGCCCGCGGCGGCCGCCGCCTCGCGCAGGCCGTCCGCGAGCTGCGCCGTGATCGAGGCCAGGCGCAGGTAGGCGGTCTCGTCGAGCAGCTCGAGCGTCGCCAGGCCGGCCGCCACCGCGAGCGGACTGCCCGACAGCGTTCCCGCCTGATAGACCTCACCCGAGGGCGCGAGCATGCGCATCAGCTCGCCCCGGCCGCCTACCGCCGCCGCCGGTAGCCCGCCGCCGATGATCTTGCCCATGATCGTGACGTCGCCCGTGATGCCAGTCAGCTCCTGTGCGCCTCCTTCGGCGACGCGGAAGCCGCTGATCACCTCATCGAGCACGAGCAACGCCCCGTTCGCGTCAGCCTGCTCGCGCAGCAGCTCGAGGAATCCGTCCCGCGGCGGGACGAGACCCATGTTCGCCGGCAACGGCTCTGCGAGAATCGCGGCGAGCTCGTAGCGGCCCACGGCCTCGGCCAGGGCGCCCGGGTCGTTCCACGGCACGATCACGGTGCTCGCGGCCGCGCTCGCGGGAACGCCGGGGCTGGCGGGGAGGGACTGCGTGGCGAGCCCCGACCCCGCCTGCGCGAGCAGGCCGTCGACGTGTCCGTGGTAGGCGCCCGCGAACTTGAGCACCCGCTCGCGGCCGGTGGCTGCGCGCGCCAGGCGTATCGCCGTCATCGTCGCCTCCGTCCCGGAGGAGGTCATGCGAAGCATGTCAACCCCCTCGATCCGCCGTGCGACCTCGCCGGCGAGCTCGACCTCGCCCGGCGTCGGCGCGCCGAAGCTCGTTCCCTTCGCCGCCGCCTCGGTGATGGCGGCGATCACATGCGGGTGCGCGTGCCCATGGATCAGCGGCCCCCACGAGCAGACGTAGTCCAGGAAGCGGTTGCCGTCGACGTCGAGCAGCTCGGCGCCCTCACCGCGGGCGATGAAGATCGGGTCGCGCCCGATCGCGCGCATCGCGCGCACGGGCGAGTTGACCCCGCCCGGGAGGACCTCCAATGCCCGCCGGTAGAGCTCGCTCGAGCGAGTGTCGGTCAGCGAGGTCGTCACGAACCCACGCTCAGGCGTGCCGCATCTCCCAGTTCTTGAAGTCCTCGGTGAAGTAGAGGAGGCGGATCTTCTTGAACTCGGTTGAGGAGTAGAGGGTCGCACGCTCGTCGATCCCCGTCTGCGCGGCGATCGAGTCGAGCACGGCGTCGCACTCCTCCTTGGAGCGTCCGTGGGCCATCGTGAAGACCGAGTAGGGCCAGTCCTCGTAGGTGGGACGCTGGTAGCAATGGGAGATGCCGCGGACGGCCGCCATCCGGCACCCGATTTCGAAGATCTGCTCGTCGGGCACCTGCCAGACGCCCATGCCGTTGGCCGAGAATCCGGCCCGGCGGTGGAAGAGGATCGCGGCGACACGCCGCAGCAGGCCGCGCTCCTGCATTCCGGCCAGGTGGTCGAGGAAGCGCTCCTGGGTGAGCCCCAGCTCGGAGGCGGCAGCGGCGTACGGTTCCTCGACGACCGCCATGTCACCCTGCAGCGCGCGGATCACCGCGATGTCGAGCTCGTCGTAGGGCTGGGGATCGAGATCGATCGGCTCGGCCACCTCGGCGGCGCTCGCGAGGGCGTCCGTGTCGCCCTCCATCTCGAGGTCCATCCGGATCTTGAACAGCTTGAGCGTCGGCAACTGGCGCACGGATTCGGCCCCTGCCTCCTTCGCGAGGACCTCCAGCGTGCCCTCGAGCCCGAGCCTCGACTCGGGCTCGGTCGCGATCGTGAACCAGATGTTGAAGTCGTGGTTGCGCAGGTAGTTGTGTGAGACGCCCGGGTGTTCGTTGATCACCTGGGCGGCGCGATGCGGATTGCGCGGATCGACCTTTGCGGCCACGAGCATCGAGGAGTAACCCAAGGCGCGGGTATCGAAGATCGGCGTGACCTGGCGGATGATCCGCTTGTCGAGCAGCCGCTGCACGCGGCGCATCAGCTCGGCCTCTTGCACCCCAGCCAGCTCCGCCACGCGCCGGTAGGGACGCTGCGCGATCGGGAAGCTGCCCTGCATCAGGTTGAGCAGCTTGCGATCGAGATCGTCGAGCGGCACCGCCGCGCCGTCCTTTCGGCTGCGGGTCTTCGGAACCGCGGCAGCCGCGCGCTCGCTGTCGGACGTCTGCTTCAGGTCTGCTCTGCTAGCCATCGGGCGGCGTCCTTTGCGTGGTAGGAGACGATCGTGTCGGCGCCCGCGCGGCGCAGGGAGGTCAGGATCTCGAGCACCGCCGCTGACTCGTCGAGGTATCCGGCCGCGGCGGCGGCCTTGACCATCGCATACTCGCCGCTCACGTTGTACGCAGCCACCGGCAGGCCCGTCGCCTGCTTGACCGCGCCGATCACGTCGCCGTAGGCGAGCGCCGGCTTGACCATCACCATGTCGGCGCCCTCTTCCACGTCCAGCAACGCCTCGCGCACCGCCTCGCGGCCGTTGGCGGGATCCATCTGGTAGCCGCGGCGATCGCCGAACGCCGGCGAGGAGCCGGCGGCGTCGCGGAAGGGCCCGTAGAAGGCCGAGGCGAACTTCGACGAGTAAGCGAGGATCGGCGTCGTGGCGAAGCCCTCGCCGTCCAGCTCCTCGCGGATCGCCGCGACGCGCCCGTCCATCATGTCCGACGGCGCCACCAGATCGGCGCCGGCGCGGGCGTGGCTGACGGCCGCGCGCGCGAGCAGCTCGAGCGTCGCGTCGTTGTCGACCGTCCCATCATCGCTCAGCACGCCGCAGTGCCCGTGGTCGGTGTACTCGCAGAGGCACACGTCGGTGATCACGAGGAGCTCCGGCTCGGCCAGCTTGATCGCGCGCGTCGCCGCCTGCACGACTCCGTCCTCCTCCCACGCTCCCGACCCGTGCTCGTCCTTCTCGGCGGGCACCCCGAAGAGCATCACCGCACCGATCCCGAGCGCGGCACACTCGCGCGCCTGCGCCACGGCGGCCGCAATCGAGAGGCGATCAACGCCGGGCATCGTCGCGATCGGCTCGCTGCCCGCCAGCGTCTCTGCGACGAACATCGGCAGCACCAGCTGGGCAGGCTGAAGGTGCGTCTCGCGCACCAGCCCGCGCAGGCCGGCCGTTGCGCGCAGCCTGCGCATGCGTGTCTTCGGGAAGGCCATGCCCCCAGGATACCCGGGCTCAATCGGCGCGCCGCAGCCCGATCCGCGCGAGCACGCCGAACACGAGCGTGAGCGCGGCGAGGTGCGCGAGCGAGCCGCCGAGCGACGGCGCGGCGCCGTTGACCGCCGCGTCGAGCGCCTCCAGCGTCGCCTTGAAGGGAAACACGAACGAGATCGTCCTGATCGCGTCGTAGAGCCCGCTCGATACCGAGCCGGACGGGACGAGCGCAAGAAAGGCCAGCGGCAGGGAAAGCAGGAAGGCGAGCAGCGAGGCGGCACGCACCTCGCGTGCGCCCGCGCCGATCGCGACGCCGAGCGCGCCGAACGCGAGCGCGCCGAACGCGAGCGCGAGCAGCCACTGCCCGACCCGGCTCCAATCGAGCGGCACGAATGCGCTCACTCCCGCGAGCATCGCGAAGGCGACGACGAACGCGCAGACGGCGGCCAGAGCTCCCTTCTCAGCCAGCAGCCCCTCCCGCGAGACGAGGGCGGGCGGGCCTCTGAGAAGGCGCGCGAGGACGTGCTCTTCGCGCTCGAGCGCCACGCCTCCCGCGGCCAGCAGCACGCACACGAACATCAGCGAGACGCTCACCGCGACGACCACGGCGAACGTGTTGAGCGGCGTGCGGCGACCGTGAAGCAGCGTGCTGCGGACCTGGATCGGCTGCCCGACGGTGCTCAGCACGTTCTTTGAGACCGTCAGGTTCTGCGACGCGAATTCGGCGAAGCTCGCGATACGTTCCAGGGCGACGCGGTCCGCCCCGGGGGGCTGGTGGGCGATGATCCCGTGCAGCTTCGAGGGGATCTGGCCGAGCCCGATCAGGTTCGACGGAGCCCCGAGCACGCCGAGATTGCCGCCCGTCAGCAGCAGGTCGATCACGGAGACGGCGGCTCCCTGTATGCGTTCGGAGAAGCCGAGGTTCGCCTGTGCGAGCGCCGAGCCGAGCTGTGACTGCACGAGCGACTGCTGCAGCGCGTCGCCGTTGTAGATGATCTCAAGCTGCGCCTGGCGGACGCCGGTCGACAGCCTCGCCGCGATGTCCGGCGGGATCACGACCGCCGCGAGCACTTCGCCCGACTTGACCTTGTCCACCGCCTGCGCGCGGGTCGGCGTCTTCACCGCCTGCACCTGACTGAAGAGGTGCTGGGCGTATTGGGCGACGTCAACGCGTTCCCTGCCCACCTGAACAGTCTGTCCCGGGGGGGTTTCGTCGACGATCGCCACGCGCGGCTTGGACGGGCTGCGCGAGATCGCGAGCCCGATCAAGAGCGCTATCGCGACGGGATAGATGACGAGCAGCGCGACCAGCAGACGTGAGCGCCGTAGGATCAAGAGGTCCTTGCGCAGGAGCCACCTCACAGCTCATGCCCTTCGGAGAGGAACGCGAGGAGGGCCTGCTCGAAGTCGCCGCCGGCGCCCTCGGGGGCGCTCTGCATGAGCGCCTCGGGCGTCCCATCGAAGATCATCCGACCCTCGTCGAGCACGATCACGCGGTCGCCATAGCGCTCGGCCTCGCCGACGTTGTGCGTGGAGAAGATCACGCTCGTGCCGGCGTCGGCGAGCCCCCGGATGAAGCGCCACAGACGCTCTCGCTGTCTGGGGTCAAGCGCCGAGGACGGCTCATCGAGCGCGAGCACGGGTGGATCTCCGAGCAGACCAACCGCCACGTTGACGCGCTGCCGGTTGCCCCCCGAAAGCTGTCCGAGCAGGTCGTCCGCGCGTTCGCCCAGCCCCGTCTGCTCGAGCATCCTCGCGACTTCCCGGTCGGGGTCGGCGACCCTCTCGAGGCGAGCGAACAGGCGCATGTTCTCGGCGACTGAGAGCTTCGAGTAGAGCGCCGGCTGCTGGGGGGCCCAGCCGACCGCGCGCCGTGCGCCCGATCCGGCGCCCGGGCCGTCGACGCTGCCGGTGCTCGCGCGCAGCGTGCCGGCGATGATCGACAGGAGCGTCGTCTTGCCAGCGCCGTTCGGACCGACGATGGCGAGCACCTCGCGCTCGTGGGCGTCGAAGCTGACGTCCCGGAGCGCCTCCAGCTCACCGAAGCGCCTGCCGAGCGCGCGCACGCTCAGCGCGACGCTCACAGGAGCTTACGAGACGTGTCGCTCCACGACTCGAACGTCAGATGCCGGCTCAGGTAGACGACGGTCTCCCTGACGACGGAGAGTATCGGCAGAGCGACGAGGGCGCCAAAGATCCCGTTCACCTCGAGGCCCGTGAGCAGCGCGAAGATCACCAGCAGAGGGTTGATTCGCAGCGTGTGCCCGAAGACCTGCGGAGCGACGACGTGCCCCTCGAGCTGCTGCAAGCCGATGAACAGCAGCACGACCCACACGGCCGTTATCGGGTTGGTGAACAGCGCGACGAGCACCGCCGGCAACGCACCGAGGATCGGACCGATGTACGGCACGAGCTCCATAACGGCGTAGAACACCCCGAACGCGACCGCGTACTTGCTGCCGTCGGGGAAGATCCCGAGCACGCCGAAGATGTACAGCGAGAACCCCGCCGAGGCGCCCATGATCGCGCTGAACAGGAGCTGCCCGCCGACGTAACGGGATACCGCGCGCTGAACTAGCGTGGGGTAGTCGTCGGCACGCGAGCCGTCACCCGGTGGCATGACCCGTCTGATCAGCGCGCCGATCTGACGTCCGTATAAGAGCATGTACACGGAGAGCACGAAGATCAGCACGAGATTGAAGATCGCGTTCGCCACTTCGGTCAGCAGGGCGCCACCGAAGGAGAGGAATTTGCTCGCGCTTTTCGTGACTTTGGCCTGGATGCTCTGGAGGGCGGTTTTGCCCGGTTTGACGATGTGGACGTGAAAGCCGTTCTGGTTCAGCGTGGTTTCGAGTTCCGCGAGCTTCTTGTTTGCTTCGTTGGTGATGCTGGGGAGGTTGTTCGTAAAGGTGCGCACCTGGTTGGAGATAGGGTTCGCAAGGAGGACACCGATGCCGGCAAGCCCCACGAAGAACGCGACGTACACGGCCAGCACCGCGAGCCCGCGCGGGATCCGCCCGCGCTGGACGAGCGAGACGGCGGGATTCAGGATCAGCGCGATGAGCGCCGCGATTATGAACAGCAGCAGCACTTTGCCCGCGGCTTTGGCGAGCGCCCAGGCCGCGAGCGCCGCCAGCGGGAGCGCGACGAGCTGGATCCAACGTGGGACGACCACGCGCGGGGGCTCCGGCGCCTGTATCTCGGCGGAGTCCGCGAGCTCGCGCTCTTGCACCTCAGGCGGTGCAGCGGGCGGCGCGGTGCCTGACGCGTCTGTCATTTTTCTCCCACGATCGCCAGAGTATGGCTGAGCTCGAGGCGTCGGCAGAGCACTCGCCCGGCGGCGCGAGCATCCTGTTCGTGGGCGACATCGTCGGCGGTATCGGACGGCGCACGCTGCTCGACTCGCTTCCCCTCCTGCGCGAACGCTATGCGCCGACATTCGTTGTCGTCAACGGCGAGAATGCCGCCGGGGGCCTCGGCATCACACCGAAGATCGCCGATCAGATGTTCGGGGTCGGCGTCGACGCGATCACGTTGGGCAACCACACCTACCATCGCCGTGAGATCTACCCGTATCTGGACTCCCAGCCGAGAATCGTGCGACCGGCAAACTTTCTGCGCAGCCAGCCTGGTCACGGAACGTGCGTAGTCGAGCGCGACGGGGTGTCGCTGGGCGTTGTCAACCTGAGCGGAAACCTCTACCTGCGAGCCGGCCGTTCGGCGTTCACGGAGATCGAGACGGCGCTCGCAGAACTCGGCGCCGTCGATCACATCATCGTCGACCTGCACGCAGAGGCGACGTCCGAGAAGGTTGCGATGGGCTGGCATCTCGACGGCCGCGTGACCGCCGTCGTTGGCACGCACACGCACGTGCCAACGGCGGATGGGCGGGTGCTGCCCGGCGGCACCGCCTACATCACCGACGTCGGCATGACCGGGCCCCGCGGCGGGGTCATCGGCGTCAAGCGCGAGCAGGCGATCGAGTCGCTGCTGACGCAGATGCCGGTGCGCTTCGAAACCTCCGGGGAGGACCCATGGCTGATGGGCGTTCTGGTCACGTGCTCAGGGCCGCTACGGGCCGACTCGATCGAGCAGCTGTTGATGCCTCAGCCGCCTTCCGCTTGGGATGCTCGCTGAAGCGGCCCAGCAGCGCCACGATCACGAGCGGGAAGAACCACGGGATGTAGAGGTAGAACCAGTGTTCGATCCCCAGCTGGACGGCGATGATCACCGCCCCGCAGGCAGCCGCCAGGCCAACCAGGTCCGCTCGTCGGGGAATCAGCGCGAGCGCGAGCGCGAGCACGACGGCGGCGATCTGCACCGCGAGCTGCAGCCCGCCGAGGCCGCCGTAGAGCCCCCATACGGAGAAGGGCGAGCCGCGATTCGCCTGATAGGCGATCGTGCGCTCGTAGATCGTGTGCAGCGAATCGTGCGTCACGGCGGGCACGAGCGCCAGCGCCGCCGCCGCAAGGAAGGCGAGCGTGAACAGCGCCACGGCGCCGGCTCGACGGCTCAGGCGCAGTGAGCGCTGTCCGACCAGCTCATGCGTGGCCAGCAGCGGCGCGAGCGCGAGCGGCGCGAGCTTGGTCAGGCCGGCGAGAGCCGTGAACGCGCCGCGCGCCGCGGGCGCGAGCCGCGAGCGGTAGGTCGCCGACAGCAGCGCCGCGATGATGAGCACGGCGACGAGCGAGTCGTTCGAGTTGCTCTCAAGCGAGTAGAGGGTGAACGGGTAGCTGACCCACGCGTAGGCGAGGGCGATCCCGAGCGTCGGGCCGCGCATGCGGCGGCCCAGCAGGAACAGCAGTCCGACCGCGAGCAGGTCGAAGACGATCGCGGCGGCGTGTGCCGCGGGTAGGTCGTCCCACTTGCCGCTCCAGCCGAACAGCTGCTCGAACGGGACGTAGGCCTCGTAGTTGAACGGTCCATAGGTGTCGCCGCGTTCGTTGTCCGACGGATAGGAGCCATACAGCGGGCGATCCGTCGTGATCCGCTGCGCTCCGATCACGCCCGCGTAGCCGACGTCGATGACGTTCGCGTCGGTCACGTTCAGCCCGATCCGAAATCCCAGCAGGAAGACGACGGCGACGGCGAGCCACGAAGCGGGCACGAGCAGGCGCAACGGCGGCGGCCTGCGCGCCGCGTGCGACCGCGTCCGGCGCAGGAGCGTGAGCATCCGCACGAGCAGGTAGAGCAGCGGCGGATAGGTCAGCGGAACGGAGGCATAGATGTTCGCGTGGTTGAAGAAGGCGAGCGAGACCGAGAAGGACAGCAGTGCCAGCAGGTCGATGTTGCTCAGCGAGAACGGCCGCCGGAAGTTGAAGAAGGGGAGGGCGAACAGCAGGCACAGCGGCAGCCAGATGTAGAGCGCGTTGACGTGCCTCCCGAACGCGCCCGGGTAGCCGCGCGCCATCGACCACGCCACCTGGAAGCCGGTCCACTGTTCGAGCACCCGTCCGGAGAGGTCGTCGATGATCACCTGGCCGATCTCCTTCTTGCCGTTGTGCGAGAAGAAGCTCACCTGCCAGCGCAGCGGCGCCTTCAGGTAAGCGCCCCCGAAGGAGCCCCGATATTTCGCGCGCTCGGCGCGCATCTTGGGGAGCGCGCTCGCGATCGCGAGCACCTTGTTCGCGGACAGGCGACGCCCGGCCGGCGGCGTGTCGGAGAGTGGGACAGGGATCGGGTTGGTCGAGCTGGTGGAAGCCGTGGAGATGCGCGCGGCGGCCTTCGGGGACGCGGGCGTGGCCACGGACGGACCGCCGTGGCGACTGCTCGCTGCCGCTGTCGCGACGGATCCCGGCAGCGCGAGAACGACGAGCAGAGCGACGGTTGCTTTCAGGCGCATCGCGCCGAGGGTAACGCCGGGCCCGCCGCCGGCGTCTCACCCGGCTTCGAAATGACGCAGGATCAGCGAGGCCACGTCCCGGATCGCCCACTGCGTGGGTTCGCGTTCGGGGAGCGAGACGCCGCTCAGGATCAGCGCGCCGAGCGAGTCTGACTCGTGGAGGGAGCCATGACTGCCGCCGCCGAGGTGCGCCTGGCGTCCCCAGTCGAGGAACTCATATCCGGGGGTGGCTGAGAGCAGCACCTCGCCCGAGGTCCGGCACGTGAGCGCGGACCACACGCGCGAGAGCGCGTCGGGGTAGGACGGCGTGTGCAGCACGCCCTCCTCGATCGCGCCGTCGATCACAGCCAGCGCGCCGTCTACGCTCCATCTGCTGCCGCGGGGATCGACCACGGAGTCGCCGGGGCTGAAGCGCAGCTCGCCGTGCTCCGGGCTGGAGATCACGCCCTCGCGGGGAGCCTCATGTGCGTCGCGCTCGAGCCACATGACCAGGTCGACACCCTCCATGGTGAGCGCACGCGCCTCGACGAGCGCACGAATCGAGTCGCGTTCTGACTCGCGCAGCGCGTAGACCATCGCGGCGCGCTGGGAGGGGCACACCGCGATCCGGGGTTGCTCATCGCGCGAGTCGCTCGAGGACCGCGCGGGCCCGAGCACGCCCATCTCGCCGAGCTCGTCCTGAAGGGCGATCGTGGCGGTGA
>DATMQG010000044.1:0-5949 GCA_035566835.1 Solirubrobacteraceae bacterium | reverse complement strand
GTTGTCGCGAGAGCGTGTGCCTGCGTCTCGTGGTCGACATCGCCCCAGACCGCCCCGGGACCGACGTAGGCGCGTCGCGCCTCGGGATCGACGCGTACCGAGCGCATCGCCGAGAGGTCGAGCACGATTCCGTCGTCGCAGCTCGAGAACCCCGCAATGCTGTGACCGCCTCCGCGAACCGCGATCGCGAGATCGTTGCTGCGCGCAAACCCGACCGCGGCACTCACATCGGCCGCACCGCTGCAGCCAACGATTACCGCCGGACGCCGATCGTCGAACGCGCCGTTCCAGATCCGGCAGGCCTCCGCGTAGCCGTCATCGTCGGGACGCAACACGCGCCCGTGGATCGCCTCCCGCAGCTCCTGCATTGTTGCCTCCCCGAGGACCGGGGCGATTGTTGCACTCATGACTGCCTCCGTTTGGTTGTCGCTGTGCCGACAGTCCTACTCGCCGCGACTTTGCGTGACCTTTGCCGATCCTTAGCGAGACGTTGCAGACGTGCATCCATCGCTGCGACGCCAGCGTCTGAGCCGCCCGCGAGGTAGTGCTCGCGAGCCTGCTCAAACAGTTCCTGGCCGCGTCCGGATTCGCCACGCAGCTGAGCCACCTCGCCGAGCGTCGCGACGGTGACGGCGATCCAGCCTTGGCGCTCTGTCTCCCCGACGACGGCCCGTGCTTCCTGCAGTGCTGCGTCGGCCTCATCGAGATGCGTGCGTACGATCGCGAGGTCGGCGGTCCGCCACAGTGCACTGACGAGCCCCCAGCGATCGCCGGCACGGCGAAACAGCTGGCGCGCCTCGGAGAGCGGTTTTTCGGCCCGTTGGTAGTCGCCGCTGACGGTCTCCACGAGCCCGACTGCCAGCAACGTCATCCCGACTCCACGCCGATCGCGCATGCCTCGACGCAGCCGCAGGGCGCGCTCGAGACACTCGCGTGCCGTGTCGGGCGACCCTTCGGCGAGCTCGAGATACGCACGGCGCACGAGCACGTCGGCCTGTCCCCGCTCGTCCTCGGCCTGGGCGAAGCGCTCGCCCGCTTCGTCGAGCAGTTCTCGCGCCCGTCCGAGCTGCTCGCGGACACGGGCGATCGTTGCCTGATTGGCGAGCACGTAACCAATCGCGGTGTCGCAGGAGATCTCGACGAAGGGCTGCAGCGTCTCCTCAAAGACGATCCTCAAGCCTGGCTGCCCTGACGGGTCGCTGGACCGCATCTCGGCGATGTTCAGCGGAGAGAGGATCCGCTCTGTGGAGCCGGCGAGCAGACGAAACGATGCGGCGCTCTCGATCAGCAGCGCCTCGGCGCCGGCGAGATCGCCGAGCAGCCAGCGCGCAACGCCGAGGGAATAGACCGACACAGCTTCCGAGGCGGGGAGTCCCTCGCGCCGTGCCAGCTCGCGCGCCGACCCGAGCTCGCGCAGCGCGCCCGAGGCGTCGTCATAGCCGACGGCGATCTCCCCGAGCCGCTGCAGCGCGCGCCACTCAGCCTGCATATCGCCAAGCTCGCTGGCGATTTCGTGACTCTCCTCCGCGTGGCTCGCGCCGCACGCGAGGTCACCCGCGCGGTAGTCAATCGCTGACATCGCGAGCAGCCCGGCCGCGCGCAGAGCTGTTCGCTCTGGAGCTGCGGCCAGGCTCTCTGCGAGGCGCTGGTGCCCCTCCTGAAGATCGATCCGGCGCAGCCAAAACGGGGACAGCGCCACGCAGTAGCGGAGGGCTTCCTGCGGGTGGCGCCCGAGCAGGGCGTCATGCGCGGCGCGCAGGTTCGCCGCCTCGCGGTCTAGCTCGGGAGAGCCGCCTTTGCGCTCGGCCATCGCCAACGCCCAGCGCGCATGACGCTCGGCAAGCGCCGTCCTTTCGCCCGCCGCCTCGAGGCGCTCGAGCGCGTAAAGCCGGACCGTCTCCAGCAGGTGATAGCGCCGCCCGCGCCCGAGATGCTCGGTGCTGACAAGCGATTTCTCCACGAGTCGAGCGAGAACGTCCGCCACGGTGGCGACCTCGAGGCGGTCGCCCGTGCAGACGATCTCCGTTGCGGCGAGATCGAACCCCCCGGCGAAGACGGCGAGGCGTCGGAGCAGCAGCTTCTCGTCGTCATCGAGCAGATCGTGGCTCCACTGGAGCGTCGCCGCTAGCGTCTGCTGGCGCGTCGGCCCCGCGCGACTGCCGCTGCGCAACAGCCGGAAGCTGTCATCGAGCCGTTCAGCGAGCGTCGCGGTCCCAAGCGCGCCAATCCGAGCCGCCGCCAGCTCAAGCGCAAGCGGCAGCCCATCGAGACGGAAACAGATCCGCGCGACGTCCGCGGCATTCTCTGAATCGATCAAGAACTCGGGCACGGAGGCTGCGGCGCGATCCCTCAGCAGCTGCACCGCCTCGTAGCGCAGCAGCTCCTCAGGCGCCAGCCGTTGCTCTGGATCGGGGATCGCCATCGACGGCACCCGAAAGACGACCTCTCCCGCGACGCGAAGCGGCTCACGGCTCGTCGCGAGAATCGTGAGGTTCGGCGCGGCGCGCAGCAGCGCGTCGGCCAGCTCGGCGGTCGCGAGCAACACGTGCTCGCAATTGTCCAGGACCAGCAGCAGGGTCCGCGGCCCCAGGAAATCCGCGATCCCCTCGAGCGCGGAGCGCCCCGGCAAGGCCCCGACGTCGAGCGCCGCCGCGACAGCGGGGGCCACGAGCCGGCCGTCGCCGGCCGACGCCAGGTCGACAAAGGCCCCGCCCTGCGAATATTCGGGCTCGGCCTCGCGGGCAAGCTCGAGAGCGAGCCGCGTCTTCCCGGCGCCTCCCGCGCCCGCAAGCGTCAGCAGTCGCGTGTGCTTCACAAGCGCCGTCAGCTCGCGCAGCTCGTGGCCGCGGCCCACGAATGAGCTGGCCTGCGCCGGCAAGCCCGACAGCTGATCGCTACCCGACGCGCCGGTCTCGGCTTCGAGTTCGAGTCGCAGCTGCTCGACCTCCTCGCGCCGGGCGCCAGCCCAGTCGTCGTAGCGGTTCTCGGGCAGCAGCTCACCCCCGTAGAGAGACATCGCCGCGCGGTAGGCCGGGGATGAACCGGCCCGGCGCGCGTGCTCTGCAGCGCGCTCGAAGTCGTCGACGTCCACACTCGCCCGGAGCGTCAGCAGCTCCTCTCGCAGCTCTATCGCATCGGCTCCTAGAGCACGACGCGCGACGTGCACCACCTGGTGCAGGTTGTTCGCGGCAGCCGTCGGATCCAGGTCGGGCCAGAGCGCGTCCATGAGCTGCTCGCGATGCAGCCGATGGCCGGGAGCCAGGGCCAGCAGCTTGACGAGCTCGCGTCCCTTGCGCAGACGCCAAACCGAAGGGGCTACCGGCTGGCCACCACGCGTTGCGGCGAACCCACCGAGGAGCTTGATCGCGATATCGCCCGCCGACTGCGGGTGATCACCGGGCTTGGGCTGCAAACGTCGACCCCCAAATCCTCTCTCCGTCCGGAGGCAGCGTCGGCGCGAAACCGACGCACCAACCCTACTGCGTCGCTTGCGCCCATCGACCTCTGCCGAGTGAATCGGACAGCAGGCTGTGCCCGGCTGCTGATACGTGCTCTGACCCGATCGGTCGCTAGGCGGACGTCCCAGCGCTCCAGCCGTCATGCGGGGCTCCGCTCGGCCCTCCCGCCACGGCTCTGCGCCCGAGCGCTCTAAGCAAGCGCTAAGCACGTGCGAAGAATCGCGTGCGACGGTGCGCGAGATCGATTCCAAACGAACAAATGGGAGCTTCACGGTGGCCGGAATGGTGAGTGAGATCCGGCTCGGCAGCGCGCGGGGACGAGCTGTTGCGAAAAGGCCGAGCAGGAGCGTCGAAGCGCACGTCCGCGCACCGATCGTCCTCGAGCCCCAATGCTGCTCCACGGCGTACTCGCTTGGCGTCGACGAGGCCTCAACCGTCGAGACCTAGCAGCGGCGATGGTGGAGGGCTCCCGTGATTCCTGATCGGCTTGTCCTCGACGACGGCAGGACCGTCTGCATTCGACACCTGCGCCCTGCTGACCGTGCGATGTATCGGAACGCCGTCGAGGGACTGTCCGCCCGCTCCCGCTATCTCCGGTTCGCCGCGCCGATACCCTGCATAGGCGAGTCCCTGCTCAACCAGATGATGGATGTCGACGAAGATCACCACGTGGCATATGCGGCGCTGACGCCGGATGAAACTGCCATCGTCGGTGTTGCACGCTTCATCAGAACGGCCGGCGATCCTCAGTCGGCCGAGATCGCGATCGCTGTCGCCGACGACTGGCAGGGCGGCGGACTTGGCTCGGCACTCCTCGCAAAAGTAGTTGAGCGTGCGCGGGAGGCCAATCTGAACCGCTTGAACGCAACTACCCTCAGCGAGAACCGTGCTGCCACACGTCTCGCGCGGAGGATCGGATTCCCCCTTGGTAGGAGAGCCGGGATCCACACCGAGTATGAGCTTCCTCTCGGGGTGGCTCCCAGGTGAGGCGTAGGCTGACTGCCCCATCTCCTACCCCACGGGCGGGTGAAGTGGCTCCCCCGGATGGGTAAGGCGAGCGCACGCGCCAGGCGCAGCTTCGCTTCGGTCCTATCTAGTTGCCTACGCCGCTCGTGTGTGAGCTGCAGCTGGCGTTCGAATGGGGATGAGCGCTTCGTCCGCGAGCTCTCCCAGCGCTCCGGATCCTCGGTCCGTTTGAAGCGCTGGCGCACTAGACGGTCATCACCGCATACGAGCGGCAGGCGGCCCTGCCGCTCGTGCGATCGAAAGTTGGTCGATCAGTAGCGACGCCCTAACATCGTTGCCGCAACGTAGGGGCGGTTATCGGGCGAGGCCGACTCGAGGGCATATGCGAGCGCTGGCAGGCAGGACTGGGTCTTGCTGTGTCACGTTTTCGGCGGGGGTTCGGGGTGGCCGCCTGCTGGCGATCTATCTAACGACCTTCGAGCGCTTACCGGGGAAACTCGGCGGATGCTGCCGTGCGGGCTTATGCTCGAACAATGCAGGACTTGACCCGGACCGGCGGGTCTGTGCTGGTAGGCCGCGAGGACGAGGTCGCGCGTGTCGAGGTGGTGCTCGACCATCTAAGAAACGGCATGGGCGATGCCCTCGTGATCAGCGGAGCCGCCGGCATCGGGAAGTCCGCCCTTCTGCTTCATGCCCGCTGGCGCGCGGAGGCGCGGGGAATCAGTGTTCTCTCGGTCGTCGGCGTCGAGGCGGAGGCCGAGCTCCCGTTTGCAGGGTTGCAGCAGCTGCTGCGTCCGGTGCTCGAGCACGTGGAGGGCCTGCCTCGACCTCAGCGACGGGCGCTCGGGGCCGCGTTCGGGCTCGCCGAGGAGGTCGATCCCGATCGGTACCTAGTCGCCCTCGCGGCACACCAGCTCCTCTCCGACGCTGCCGGCGCAGACTCGCTGCTGCTGATCGTCGATGATGCGCATTGGCTCGATCGTTCGAGCCTCGGGGTTCTGTCGTTCATTGCACGACGGCTCGAACTGGAGTCGGTCGCGTTGATCGCTGCTGTTCGCGAGGGCCAAGCCTCACCGCTCTCCGAACTCCATTTGCCCGTCCTCGATCTCGGAAGACTGAGCGCTCCCGCGGCCGCACAGCTGCTGGACCGGGACGCGCCCGACCTCCATCCCGTTGCGAGGGCCCGCGTGCTCGCCGAGGCTGCGGGGAACCCGTTGGCGCTCGTCGAGCTTTCACGCACGCTGGCGAGTGGGTCTGATCGGCTCTCCCAGGAACCCCCCACGCTCACTGCCCGCCTGGAGCGTGCCTTCGCCACCAGCCTCGATTCGGTGGCGCCCCAGACTCGTCTTTGTCTGTTGGCGGCCGCGCTGGATCCGCGCGCATCGATTGAGGAGGCCCTCGCGTGCGCCACTCTGCTGCACGGGGGCACCGTGAACTTGTCAGATCTCGATCCGGCGATAGCTGCGGGGATAGTCGAGGTTGCAGATATGCAGCTGCGCTTCCGGCATCCGTTGATTCGCTCAGC
>DATMQG010000043.1:0-13706 GCA_035566835.1 Solirubrobacteraceae bacterium | reverse complement strand
ACGTCGGTTGCTGCGATCAGCTCGTCGGAGGCCGCCTCGCGCATGCGCTCGCGATTGAAGCTGACGCGCGCGACCATGCCCGTGGCCGCGGCAAGGGTGAGCTCGAGCGTGTCGACCGCGTCGAACAGGTGCTCCTTGTCCTCCTGCAGGTCCTTGTTGTAGGTGAGCGGAAGCGCGTGCATCACACCGTGGAAGGCAGCGAGATGGCCGACGACCCGCGGCGCCTTCGCCCGCAGCAGCTCAGCCGCATCGGGGTTCTTCTTCTGCGGCATGATCGAGGAGCCCGAGCTCCACGAGTCGGGCAGCTCGCTGAAGCCGAACTCGGCGCTCGACCAAAGCACGAGCTCGGCACCGAGGCGCGACAGGTGCGTGGAGCACGTCGCAGCGGCGCCGAGATAGTCGAGGACGAAGTCGCGCCCCGAGACCGCGTCGATCGAGTTCGGGACGACGTAGGAGAAGCCCAGCTCGCGGGCCACCTGGAGACGGTCGGTGTCGAAGTTGACCCCCGCCAGCGCGCCGGCGCCGAGCGGCAGCCGCCCGGCCTCGCGCTCGGCGAACGCGAAACGAGCGCGGTCGCGCGCGAGCATCCAGAAGTACGCGAGCAGGTGGTGGGAGAGGTAGACCGGCTGGGCGCGCTGCAGGTGCGTGTAGCCCGGCAGCGGCCAGTCGAGGTGCTGCTCGGCCCGAGCGATCAGCTCCTTCATCAGGCTGCTGATCGCCTCGCGCGCGGCGGCCGAGCGCTCGCGCGTGTACATCGCGAGATCCGTCACGACCTGGTCGTTGCGCGAGCGCGCCGTGTGGAGCCGTCCGCCCACGGGGCCCGCGATCTCCGTCACTCGCCGCTCGATCGCCATGTGGATGTCCTCGTCCTCGTCGACGAACGGGAAGCGATCCTCGCGCAGCTCCGCCTCGACAGCGTCGAGGCCCTCCAGCAGCGCGTCGCGGTCCGTAGTCACGATGATCCCCCGCTCGGCGAGCATGCTCACGTGCGCGCGCGAGGCGGCCACGTCCTGCGGCCACAGGCGGCGATCAAAGGCAATCGAGTCGTTCAGCCGCCGGAAGTCGGGGTGCTGGGGTTCGCGGAAGCGAGACACGGGCGGTCAGTCTAGGACCAATCGCCCCCGCCACCGACGCCTGCGCCCGCGCTGGCGTCGCTCGCTCAGCGACGTCGCGGCCGCGTCGCGCCGCCAGCCACGGCCACGGCCACGGCGAGCTCGCTCGCCACACGAGCGACCTGGTCCTCCGTCATCTGCGGAAAGAAGGGCAGCGCCAGCGAGCGCGCCGCGATGTCCTCGCACACGGGGAACTCTCCCGCGCGATGACCGAAGCGCTCACGGTAGAAGCTCATCAGGTGGATAGCCGGCAGGTAGGGCTTGCTCTGGATCCCCGCCACCGCGAGCGCCCGCACCGTCTGCTCGCGATCGACGGCTCCTGGCAGCTGCACGACGAACACGAACCAGCCCCGGATCTCTCCATCGATGTCCGGGCACGGCAGCTGCAGGCCCTCGATCGCGCCCAGCGCGTCGCGATACATGCGCGCGACGCGTGCGCGGGCCGCGAGCATTGCGTCCAGCCGCTCGAGCTGCGCGACGCCGAGCCCGCACGCGATGTCCGAGAGCCGGTAGTTGAAGCCGAGGCGGTCGTGGTCCAGCCAGTCCATATCCGGGGCGCGACCCTGGTTGCGCTCGGAGTCGATCCGCTCCTTCAGCGCGGGCTCCGCGAGGGTCACCATGCCCCCCTCGCCCGTCGTCAGCTGCTTGTTGGCGTAGAAGCCGAACACCGCAGGATGGCCGCGACCGCCGACGGGAGCACCGTCTCGATGCATGGCGCCCAGGGCCTCGCAGGCATCCTCCACGAGCGCGAGCCCGTGTCGACCGGCCAGGCCCTCGAAGGCGGGCATATCGGCCGGGTATCCGAAGATGTGGACCGGCAGCAGCGCTCTCGTGCGCTCGGTCACCGCCGCCGCCGCGGCGTGCGGGTCGAGGTTGAGCGTCACCGGATCGATGTCGGCGAAGACCGGTCGCGCGCGCTCGTAGAGCACCGTGTTGGCCGATGCCACGAACGAGAAGGGGCTAGTGATGACCTCATCGCCCTCCGCTACGCCGACGGCCCGCAGCGCCAGGTGCAGCCCGGCCGTGCCGCTGCTCACCGCGCTCGCGAGCGGGGCGCGCACGCGCGCGGCGAAGCGGCGCTCGAACTCCTCTACGCGCGGGCCGAGCGACAGCCGGCCGCTGCGCAGAACCTCGATCACGGCCTGCTCCTCCGCCTCGCCCAGCACCGGGCGCGCCAGCGGGATCACGTCCTCCCGGACGCTGCCGGGCGAAGGCAGCGCCGACCCCCCGGCCGCCGCCACTAAACCCTGCCCGGCGAGCTCATCGGCGAGCCGGACGCGGGCCTCCTGCCAGGCTGCATCCCGTACTCGAGCGAATCTACGAGCGCGTCCCAGGAGGCGGCGATCACGTTCTCGGAAACGCCGATCGACCCCCACACGTCCTGCCCGTCGGAGGAGTCGATGAGCACGCGTGTGACCGCGCCGGTGCCCTACGTCTCGTCGAGGATGCGCACCTTGAAGTTCACCAGGTCGATGTCCCGCAGGTGCGGGTGGATCTCGCCGATCGCGTCCCGCAGCGCTTTGTCCAGCGCGTTCACGGGGCCGTTGCCTTCCGCGGTGCGCACGTAGCGCTCGCCGCCGAGCCAGATCTTGATCGTCGCCTCGGTCTCGACCTTGCCGTCTGCGCGCTTCTCGACCATCACGCGCCAGGACTCCAGCCGGAAGAGGGGCTCGTAATCGCCCGCCTCCCTGCGCATCAGGAGCTCGAATGAGCCGTCGGCCGCCTCGAACTGGAAGCCCTCGTGCTCCAGTCCCTTCACCCGCTCGAGCACCCGCTGGGCGAACTGCTCGTCGGCGGCGACGCCCGCCTGGCGCGCCTTCTCGACCACGCTCGCGCGGCCCGCGAGCTCCGAGATCAGCACGTCGCGGTCGTTGCCCACGACCGCGGGGTCGACATGCTCGAAGGTTTGCGAGTCCGCGCTGACGCCGGCGGCGTGCAGGCCCGCCTTGTGAGCGAACGCATGCTTGCCGACATACGGCTGCGCCGGGTCGGGCGCGCGGTTGAGCAGCTCATCGACGAAGTGCGCGGTCTCGGTCAGCCGCGCCAGACGCTCTCCTGTCAGCAGCTGATAACCCAGCTTCAGCTGCAGGTCGGCGATGATCGTGATCAGGTTCGCGTTGCCGGTGCGCTCGCCGATCCCGTTGATCGTGCCCTGCACCTGTGTCGCGCCCGATTCCACCGCGGTGAGCGCGTTGGCGACCGCGCAGCCGGAGTCGTCGTGCGTGTGGATCCCCAGGGCGACGCCGGGCAGCGCTTCGGCCACGACGGCGATCGCAGTGCGGACCTGCCGGGGCAGGGAGCCGCCGTTCGTGTCGCACAAGACGACCCGCTCGGCCCCGGCGGCGGACGCAGCGCGCAGGCAGGCGAGCGCATAGCCCGCGTCGAGCTCGAAGCCGTCGAAGAAGTGCTCGGCGTCGAACAGCACCCGCTTGCCGGCATCGACGAGGAAGGAGACCGAGTCGCCGATCATCGCCAGGTTCTCCTCGCGCGAGGCGCGCACGACCTTTTCGACGTGAAGGACGGATGACTTGCCAACGATCGTGCATACCGGCGCGAAGCAGTTCGCGAGAATCCTCAGTCCCTCGTCCTCCTCGGCGCTCGTCTCACGGCGCCGGGTCATGCCGAAGGCGACCACCTGGGCGATCTCGAATCGCTCGCGCGCCAGCAGGCCGAATAGCTCCTGCTCCTTCGGGTTGGACGCGGGGAAGCCCGCCTCGACCATTTCGATGCCGAGCTCGTCGAGCGCGTGAACGACGCGCAGCTTCTCCTCGGCGGTGAGGGACAGGCCGCCTCCCCCCATGCCGTCGCGCAGGGTGGCGTCGTATAGCTGTATGTCGGCCACCGGCCTAACCCGCGGCGGTCGTCTGCGCGCTGGGCGCCGTGCCCTCGCCCGACGGCGTCCGCAGCGGCGAGGCCTGCACGACGTCGAGCCACTCGCGGTAGCGCTCGCTGCGCCCGTGGATCGCATCGTCGAAGGCGGCCTGCAGCACGCGCGTGATCTCGCCCGGCTTGCCGGCGCCGATCATGTGGTCGTCGACCTCGCGCACCGGCACGAGCTCGGCGGCCGTGCCGGACAGGAACATCTCGTCGGCCAGGTACATCTCCGCGCGGGCGACGTTGCGCTCCACGACCGTGTATCCGAGATCGCGCGCGATCTGCATGATCGAGCGCCGCGTGATGCCGTCGAGGATCGAGTTGTGCTGCCCCGGGGTGGCGATCTCGCCGTCGCGCACGATGTACACGTTCTCGCCCGTTCCCTCGCAGACATGGCCGTGGCCGTCGAGCAGGATCGCCTCTTCGTAGCCGGCCTTCAGCGACTCGACCTTCGCGAGCACGCTGTTGAGGTACTGCCCCGATGCCTTCGCGTGCGGAATCAGCGAGTCGGGGCCGATCCGCCGCCACGAGGAGACCTTGGCGCGCACGCCGTTGAGCTTGCCCTCCTCACCGAGGTAGGAGCCCCACTCCCAGCAGGCGATCGTCACGTCGACGGGCGCCTCGAGCGGATTCAGGCCCATCTCGCCATAGCCGCGGTTGACGATCGGGCGGATGTAGCAGGAGCGCAGCCCGTTGCGGGCCACCAGCTCGAGCGTCACCGCACGCAACTGCTCCGCCGAATAGGGCACCGGCATGTAGTAGAGCTCGGCGGAGCGCAGCAGCCGGTCGATGTGCTCCGCGTTGCGGAACACCGCCGGTCCGAGCTCCGTCTCATAGCAGCGCATGCTGTCGAACACGCCCGTGCCGTAGTGCAGGCCGTGCGTCAGGACGTGGACCTTGGCGTCCTCCCAGGCGACGAAATCTCCGTTCATCCAGATCAGGTCGGTGGGCTCCACGTTGTTTGCGCTCCTAGTCGATGTTTTCGAGCACTGCGCGCGTCGCCTGCGCCGTGCCGGCGTCACCTCCGAGGTCGGAGGTGCGCAGGCCAGCCTCCAGCGCGCGCTCAACGGCCGATTCTACAGCCGTGGCCTCGCTTTCCAAGCCGAGCCCGTGCCGCAGGAGCATCGCCGCGGAGAGGAACATCGCGAGCGGGTTGGCGACCCCCCGCCCGGCGATGTCCGGCGCTGAGCCGTGCACCGGCTCGAACAGCCCCGGCGCTCGCGCGCCCGCCGAGCCAGTGCCATCGCCGGCGCCGGCGCCGATCGAGGCGCTCGGCAGCAGCCCGATCGAGCCGGTCAGCATCGCGGCCTCGTCGGAGAGGATGTCGCCGAACATGTTCTCCGTGAGGACGACGTCGAAGCGGCTGGGCGCGGAGATCAGCTGCATCGCCGCGTTGTCGACGAGCACGTGCTCGAGCTCGATGTGGGGAAACTCGCGCGAGTGCAGCGCGCTCACCACCTCGCGCCACAGGCGGGAGGTCTCGAGCACGTTGGCCTTGTCGACGCTCGTCACGCGCGAGCGCGCCGCCTCGAAGGCGGTGCGTGCGATGCGCTCGATCTCCGCGGTCGTGTAGGAGCACACGTCCGAAGCCGAGTTCTCGGTGCGTGTCTTCTCGCCGAAGTAGATGCCTCCGGTGAGCTCGCGCACGACGAGCAGGTCGGTGCCCTCGATGCGCTCGCGCCGCAGCGGCGAGGCGTCATATAGAGCGGGCATCGGCTTGACCGGCCGCAGGTTCGCGTATAGGCCGAGACCCTTGCGCAATCCCAGCAGCCCCTGCTCGGGCCGTGGCGCGTGCGGGTCGGTGCTATCCCACTTCGGGCCGCCGACCGCCGCCAGCAGCACCGCGTCGGCGGCCCGGCACGCCTCGAGCACCTCATCCGTCAGCGCCGTGCCGTGCGCGTCGATCGAGGCGCCCCCGATCGGTTGCTCCTCGAACTCGAAATCGCCGACGGCGCGCAGCAGCTCGAGCGCCGGCGCCATGATCTCCGGCCCGATGCCATCGCCGGGCAGCGTGACTATGTGCGCGGCCATCTGCCCTCGAACGCTATCGAGCCGCGCCGCGCAGTCGCCCAAATGCAAGCGCCCGCCCGCGCGATCAAAGCGCCGTCGTGACCGGCCCGCTGCGCTCGCGCTCGCCTTCGTAGGCGACGATCAGTGCCTCGCTGTCGAGGGTCACACCGGTGTCATCCAGACCGGCTAGCAGCCGGCGGCGGATCTCGGGGTCGATCTCGAACGCAACCGCGATCAGCCCGCCGTCGGGGCCGGGGTAGCGGACCTCCTGGGCCTGCAGGTCCACCTGGCCCTCGCCAGCGCCCGCGAGCGCCTGGCAGTGCTGCTCGTCGAGCACGGTCGCAAGCAGGCCGATCTTCGTGCAGTTGGAGTAGAAGATGTCGGCGAAGGATGGTGCGACGATCGCGTGAAAGCCGTAGTCCTGGAGGCCCCAGGGCGCGTGCTCGCGCGAGGAGCCGCAGCCGAAGTTCGCACCCGTCACGAGGATCGGGTTGGCGGGCAGGTCCCAGCCGGGCTCCTTCGCCCAGTCGTAGAAGAGGAACTCGCCGAAGCCCGTGCGCTCGACTCGCTTGAGGAACTGCTTGGGCATGATCTGGTCTGTGTCGACGTCGGCGCGGTCCAGGTGGCTGACCTTGCCGGTGATGACCGTGATGGGATCCATACCTCGTCCTCTCACTCTGCCGGCCTGGCACCGCCGTAGACGGCGGCCTCAGCCCACTTGAAATGAACTTCGACCTGCTCGAAGCCGGCATCACGCAACCAGCGGATCTGATCCTCGACCGTGTCCGGTCGGTCATCGTCGTCCTCGAGGTCGACCTCGTGCGCGGCACGGGTACGACCGCTGTCGCGCTCGGCGCGCACGGCGGCCGCGAGCATCTCCTCGTCGAACAGCCCGCGCAACGGACCGTCGATGGCGACGTAATCCATGTTTACGAACACGCCGCCCGGCTCAAGCAGGGCGAGCAGCTCGGCGAACAGCGTGCGCTTGCGCTCGGGCGGCAGGTGGTGGATGGCGAGCCCGGAGACGATCGCGTCGTAGCGTCCGGTGGGCAGCGCGTCTCGCCACGCGGAGTCGTTGAGGTCGCCGCTGACCGCCTGCCAGCGACCCGCGTAACCGGCCAGCTGGACGCCCGCGCGCTCGAGCATCGGCGCGGAGAAGTCGACGAGCACCGCCTCGGACCGGGGCAGTGCGCTGAGCACGAGCTCGCTCATTGCGCCGGCGCCGCAGCCCAGGTCCAGGAAGCGGACGATCGGCCGCTGGTGCCTGGCGAGCAGGCGCCGGAGCACATCCTCCTGCACGTCGAGCAGCGGGATCAGGATGCGCCGACGCTCGGCGAAGCTCGCCGCGAGCCCCTCCCGCTGCCAGTGAGCGCCGGGAGCCCCGGCGTCGCTGGCCGGGTGCGCGGGGGCGCTCATCGCCACTCCCTGATGTCCACGAAGCGTCCCTCGATCGCGGCGGCTGCGGCCATCTGCGGCGAGACGAGATGTGTGCGCCCGCCGCGGCCCTGCCGGCCCTCGAAGTTGCGGTTCGAGGTCGAGGCGCAGCGCTCGCCCGGCTTGAGGATGTCGGGGTTCATGCCCAGGCACATCGAGCAGCCGGCGACGCGCCAGTCGAAGCCGGCGTCACGGAAGACGCGATCGAGCCCCTCGGCCTCGGCCTGCGCCTTGACCTGCTGGGAGCCGGGCACGACCATCGCGCTGACGCTGGCGGCAACTTGGTGGCCGGCCACGACCTCGGCGGCGGCCCGCAGGTCGCCGATGCGCGAGTTCGTGCAGGAGCCGATGAAAACGCGGTCGATGGCGATCTCCTCGATCGGCGTTCCCGGCTCGAGCGCCATGTAGTGCAGCGCGCGTTCGGTCGCCTCGCGCGCGGCGGGGCTCTCGAAGTCCTGCGGCGACGGGACCCTCTCGGTTACGGCCCGGACCATGCCGGGGTTCGTGCCCCAGGTCACCTGCGGCGAGATCGCGGAAGCGTCGATGGCGAGATCGCTGTCGAAGCTCGCACCCGCGTCGGTGCGCAGCGCGCGCCAGTCCTCCATAGCGGCGTCAAGCTCGGCGCCGCTCGGCGCCCCCGGTCGCCCGCGGGCGCCCTCGGATCGGTTCGTGAACCAGGCGAAGGTCGTCTCGTCGGGAGCGATCATGCCCGCGCGGCCGCCGCCCTCGATCGTCATGTTGCAGACCGTCATGCGGCCCTCCATCGAGAGCTTCTCGATCGCGGGACCGGCGTATTCGACGACGTGACCGGTCATCCCGCCTACGCCGAGTTGCCCGAGCGTGCCGAGGATCAGATCCTTGGCGGTGACGCCGAAGCCGAGCTCACCCTCGTAGCGGATGCGCATCGAGCGGGGCTTACTCTGGACCATGCACTGGGTCGCGAGCACGTGCTCGACCTCGCTCGTCCCGATGCCGAACGCGAGCGCTCCGAACGCGCCATGGGTGGAGGTGTGGGAGTCTCCGCAGACGATCGTCATGCCGGGCTGCGTGACGCCGAGCTCCGGGCCGATCACGTGGACGATGCCTTGACGGTCGGAGCCGAGCGAGTAGACGGGAATGCCGAACTCCTGGCAGTTGCGCTCGAGCGTCTGCACCTGGACGCGCGAGAGCTCGTCCTTGATGCGTGCCGCGAGGAGCGTGCCGTCGGTCGGAGTGTTGTGATCGGCCGTCGCGAGCGTGCGGTCGGGACGGCGCACGGATCGACCGGCCAGGCGCAGCCCGTCGAAGGCCTGCGGGCTGGTGACCTCGTGGACGAGGTGCAGGTCGATGTAGAGCAGGCCGCCTGAGACCTCGTGGGCCTCCCAGATCTTGTCGAACAGCGTCTGTGGCATCGTCACCGGTCGCTCTCGTGGCGAGTGGTCGTGTTTTCCTTGAAGAGGACCCCTTCCGGGGTCCGGATGGGTCGGTGCGTGGCGTTCACTAGCTTCTGCGCAGTCCCGCGGAGACGAGCGCCAGAAAGGCGGCCTCGGCGTTGGTGGAGTTCTCGAAATGGTGGGGCAGGTCGGCATCGAACGTGACGCAGTCGCCCGCGCCGAGATCGTGGCGCTGCCCGTCGCAGACCAGAACGAGCGAGCCGCGCTCGACGAGTGCCGTCTCACGGCTGCCGGGCTCGTGCATGGGCGGGTCATCGGCGGCGCCGGTTGCGCCTCCCGGCGCGAGCGTGTGGCGGGAGAGCTCGGCGCGCTGGCCGGGCCGTGCCGCGGTCATCACCTCGAAGCGGTGCCCGCGCCGGGCGTTTCCCCCGCGCTGTCGCTGCGAGGCGCGCACGACCGTCACGCTGCCGCTCTCATCCAATCGCAGCAGCTGGGAGAGCCGCAGCTCAAGTCCCGCCGCGATCCGCGCGGCGACCGTGAGCGTCGGGCTGGTCTCTCCGCGCTCGACCTGCGAGAGCATCGGCGCGCTCACGCCGCTGCGGGCGGCCAGGTCGCGCAGGGAGAGGTCCGAGGCCTCGCGCAGGGCCTTGACGCGGGCTCCGATCACGGCGGGGTCCAGCGAGTCGGCTGCCTGCGATGCGGTTGCTGCGGTCATACGCGCGTACGTTATCACGGACGCGCGTTTGGAGCGGGGCAGGCCTCCTTCAGGTGGCAGCGCCAGGCACCTAGATCGTCTCCGGTAGCCCGATGGCCTCGCCGGCCTGTGAGCGTGCGACGGCGACCGAGAGAGCGCGCACATATGCCCGGGCGGCTGCGTCGATGATGTCGGTTGACACACCCTGCCCGGCGCCGGCGGCGCCGTCGACCTCGACGACGACCGAGACCTCGCCGAGAGCGTCCTGCCCCTCGGTGACCGCGCCGATCGTGAACTCGCTGAGCTTCGCCTCGACGCCGGTCGCGGAGTTGAGCGCCTGGAAGACGGCGTCGATCGGGCCGTCGCCGGTGAAGCTGCCCTGTGCGGTCCCGCCGTCGGGCAGGGTCACGGACACCTTGGCGTGCGGTGGGCGGCGCGAGGAGGCATCCACCTCGAACCAGTCGAGCGCGTAGCCGGAGATCTCCTCGCGCAGCTCGTCGGTGACGAGCGCCTCGAGGTCCATCGCGGTCACCTGCTTCTTGCGGTCGGCGATCTCCTTGAAGCGCTTGAAGGCCGTGTTCAGCGCCTGGCCGTCGAGCTGGAAGCCCATCTCCTCGAGCGCTTTGCGCAGGGCGTGGCGGCCGGAGTGCTTGCCCAGCACGATCGAGTTCGCCTGCAAGCCGACCGTCGTGGCATCCATGATCTCGTAGGTGGTGCGCTCCTTGAGCACGCCATCCTGATGGATGCCCGACTCGTGCGCGAAGGCGTTTCGCCCGACGATCGCCTTGTTCGGCTGCACCGGGTAGCCCGTGAGCCTCGAGACCAGCCGGCTCGTGCGAGCGATCTCCTGCGTGTTGATCGCCGTGTCGAGGCCGATCGACGGGTGGCGGGTCCGCAGCAGCATCACGATCTCCTCCAGGGCGGCGTTCCCGGCCCGCTCGCCGATGCCGTTGATCGCGCACTCCACCTGCCTGGCTCCGGCCAGCACACCGGCGAACGAGTTCGCCACCGCAAGGCCGAGGTCGTCGTGGCAGTGGACCGACAGGACGACGTCGCGGAGGGCGGGCACCAGCTCATACAGACCCTTCAGATACGCCGTGAACTCGTCCGGCATGGTGTAGCCCACGGTGTCGGCGACGTTGATCGTGGTGGCGCCCTCGTCGATCGCGATCTGGACCACCTCGGCGGTGTACTCGAGCTCGGCGCGGGTCGCGTCCATCGGTGAGAACTCGACCATGTCGGTGTACTCCCTGGCCTGGGCGACGGCCGCGCGCGCCTGTCCCTTGACGTCCTCACGCGTGCTCCGCAGCTGATGCTCGATGTGAATGTCGGACGTCGAGATGAACGTGTGGATCCGGGGACGCTCGGAGTCCCGCACCGCGTTCCAGGCCGCCTCGACGTCCTGCTTGCTGGTGCGCGCCAGCGCGCAGATCACGGGGCCGTGCACCTCGCGTGCGATCGCCTGGACCGACTCGAAGTCACCGGGCGAGGCGATCGGAAAGCCGGCCTCGATCACGTCCACCCCGAGCCGCGCGAGCTGATGCGCGATCTCGAGCTTTTCCTGCTTGTTCAGGGAGATACCGGGCGACTGCTCGCCGTCACGGAGCGTCGTGTCGAAGATCAGGACGCGGTCCGCGTCGTTGCGTTCACTGGCGGGTGTGCTCATGTCGTTCGTGCTCCTTCTCTATCTCGCTTTCTCTTCCTCTCGGCTGGGTATGCGGCTTCGCGGCCGCCACGCGCTATTCCCCCCGAGGGGGGAGGAGAAGAAGCTGAAGAGGCGAGGTCTGGAACGACATTCAGGCGGAGGTTAGCACCGGCCCGGCGCGCGCGCCACGCGTCAGCCGTGGGCTCCGTCCTCGTCGCCCCTGCGTGCATTGCGCAGCCACTCGCTGAGCTGCTTGCCGGTGTCCTCGATCGAGTCTCCGAGGTCCTTGAACGTGTCACGGAAGCGCTCGGCGTAGTGGGCCACCGCGTCGCTCGCCTCCGCACGGGGGCTCTGCGGCTCCCCACGCGAGACGTAGGCGCCGTCCACGATGCGGTCGTATGCGCCGGACTTCACCCACTCCATCAGCTCATGCACGCGCTGCACGGACATCGGGTGGGTGAGGTTGAGATCGCTCAGGAGCCGCGAGAAGCGGTCGAACGGCGACACCTTCTCGCGGTAGTCCTGGCCTTGCTTCATGAACACGTCGAGATCGAGATTCGAAGCCTCGGCGCCGGCGGCGATCACCATCAGCGTGCGACAGATCGCAAGCGGGTCGCGGATCACGAGCGCCGCCGCGCGGTCGCAGCTCAGCTCGGCGGCGCGGAACCACTCCATCAGCGCTGCGCGCAACGGGAACAGCGGCACCGGGATGCCGGGCAGCGATGACAGCCTCAACAGGATCACCAGCGCCGTGCGGTAGAGGACGTGCTCGGAGAGCACGTGCCCGGCCTCGTGGGCGAGCACGCCGCGCAGCTGCTGGGCGTCGAACAGCTGCAGCAGCTCGGAGTTGATGACGACGACCGGCTTGCCAGCGCCGACCGTCAGGGCATTCGCGACTGGGAACTGCATGAGATACAGGTCCGGCACCGGTTCGAGGTCGAGCGTGACGTACGCGCTCTCGTGGGCGCGCCACACGTCGCTGAGCTGCTCCTCGCCCAGCCGCACCGCGGAGCCGAGGATGCCGCGACGCAGGGCACGCTCGTAACCGAGCTCGATGATCTTGCGCACGACGGTGTCGAGCTGCGGGATCGCCTTCAGCGCGGCCGTCGCGGCGCGGTCGGCGGGATGCTCGTACGCCTTGGACGAGATGCCCTTGAGCTGGTAGCCCTCGGCGGGAAGCGACACCGTGAGCGTAACCGTAGCCGCTGGAGGAGCTTCCGGTGGCGCTGAGCGGCAGGTTGGCCGAGCCGATTGCTCAGCGCGCTGGCCCTGCTCGAACAGAGCGCCGATCGCCGGCACCCGTCGCCTCAGGGAACGAGCACGACCTTGCCGACGTTGCGTCGCTCGGTGATCATCGTCTGAGCCGCGCCGGCGTCCTCGAAGCTGAAGTCTCCCGCGACGACCGGCTCTATGGTGCCGTCCGCGAGCATCTCGCCCAGCGGGCCGATCCACGGTTGCAGCGTGCCGCGGTCCTTCCACAGCGTGAGCATGTTCAACCCGATCACGGCCTTGGATTCGGACATCTGCTTGATCATGTTGAAGCGTGGCATTCGCGCAACCGCGCTGAGGGCCGTGACGAGGTTGCGGCGCTGACCTGAGACGACGGCCGACGCGCCGAATGCGACGAGGCGCCCACCGGGACGCAGGAGCGAATAGCTGAGCCGAAAGCTCTTCCCGCCGACGGCGTCGAGGATCACGTCGAACTTGCCGATATCCCGCTCCCAACCGGGCTTGGTGTAGTCAATCGCAACGTCGAGGCCGAGCTCCACGCACCGCGCGTGCTTGCCCGGGGACGCCGTCCCGTATACCTCCGCGCCGCTGCGCTTGGCGATCTGGGTGGCGGCGATGCCGACGCCTCCGCCGGCCGAATGCACGAGCACGCGCTCGCCTGGCTGCAGGTTGCCGTAGCCGATCAGCCCCGCCCACGCGGTCGCATAGTTCACGGGGATGGCGGCGCCCTGCTCGAAGCTGAGCCGGTCCGGCAGCGCGACGACGTCGGCGGCCGGCACCACCACCTGCGAGGCGTAGCCGCCGAACTTCGTACCGGCGAGCACCCTCTGTCCGTGGCTCAGGCCGACGACTCCCTCGCCGAGCTCGAGGATCGTGCCCGCGACCTCATAGCCGACCACGCACGGGGTCTTGGGGGCGTCCTGGTAGAGGCCCATGCGAGCCATGACGTCTGCGAAGTTGATCCCGGCCGCGGCGACGGCTATGCGCACCTGTCCGGCGCCGATCTCGGGATCGGGGCGCTGCTGGACCTGCAGTACGCCGGGACCGCCGTGCTTGGTGATGACCACTGCTCGCATCGAGGGCGACCCTAACCGATGGCTGGGCTAGCTGCCGGCGCCGAGGTCGATCGACCAGCCGTTGAAGAAGCCCTCGGACGCGACGATCTCCTGGACGACCGCGTTGGGCACCGGGGCGTCGGTCGTCACGACCATCGCCGCCAGGCCCTGCGTGGAGGCCTGCGCCTGCTCGCCGTCGTGCGTGTGGCCGACTGCGGCGGAGGAGATGTTGATTCCGTGTGCGCCGAAGACGGTGCCGACGCGGCCGACCATCCCGGG
>DATMQG010000042.1:0-18790 GCA_035566835.1 Solirubrobacteraceae bacterium | reverse complement strand
TGCCGGTCGAGGCCGAAGACTCGGGCGTCGTCGCCGAGATCGTCTGCACCGAGGGTCAGGCCGTGAGCGAGGGCGACCCGCTGGTCGTGCTGGAGTAACCCGCGGGTCAAGCGATCCGTCGGCGGCGCTCGAGTGTTTCCCCGAACAGTGCATACACGTGAGCGGCGAGTGCCGGTCACACGGCGAAGCTAAGGGGGTGGGTGCCGATGAGCTCGCGCACGAGCCGTCGAGGGCGAGTGGGGATGATCGCTTCAGTGACGCTTGCGAGCCTTGCGTTGGCTCTCCCGGGCACGAGCTCGGCGTCCGGCTTCGGGGCGCTCAGCGGCCCCGGCGGGTGCCTGGTCGGACGGGGGGAAGGCGGCTCCAGTTCCTGCACGGTGGGCAACGGGCTCGTCGGTGCCAACTCGGTCGCCGTCTCTCCCGATGGCGCCAACGTGTACGTCGTCGGCGGGAGGGCCGGCAACAACGTCTCGATGAGCTTCGGGAACCTCGCGATCCTCAAGCGTGATCAGACGACGGGGGCGATCACGCAGGTCGGATGTGTGAGCTCTGACGGGACGGACGGACGCGAGGGGGCAACGGGCGCCTGCGCGCCGAGCCCGTCGCTGCTGGGCGCCGACGGCGTGGCCGTGAGCCCCGACGGCCTGAGCGTCTACGTGAGCTCCAAGAGCTCGGCAAGCGTGGTCGCCTTCAGCCGCGACCCGGCCACCGGAGCGCTGACACGGCTGGGGTGCGTGCAGGCCACGCCTCGGCCCGGAGCGCCCTGTCGAGCGGGAAACCTCTTCTCCGGCTCCCGAGGGGTCGTCGTGAGCGCCGACAACACCGCGCTGTATGTCGTCGCACCGCTTGAAGGCGCGGTCTCGACGCTGATCGGGTCGACGGCCCCGGCCTCGGGCTCGGGCCCGAACGTCCAGCGACTGCCGGTTTCATCGATCTTCAGCACCCCGCCTGCGCCCGCGTTCCTCTCCAACCCCTGCGTGGCCGTGAACGGGATGGATGGGGTCTGCACGGTCGGCCCCGCCATGCGCGGCATCGCGACGCTCGCGCTCAGCCCCGACGGGAGGCAGCTCTATGGCGCCTCACCCGGGAGCAGTGCCGTCGGCGTGTTCGCGCCGAACGCCGAAGGCGCGCTCGCCGAGACGGGCTGCCTGAAGGTCGAAGCCCCGCCCGGTCTATGCGCTACGAGCCACCTAATGCACTCGCCGTCCAACCTCGCGATCAGCCCAGATGGCCGCAACGTCTATGTCGGCGACTCCATCGATGGCAACGGGAGGATCGACGTGCTGGCCAGAGACGCCTCGAGCGGGCAGCTAGCGGACGCGAGCTGTGTGGACTTCCTGGAAAAACCACGACAGGAAGAAGCGAGCGAAAACCCTGAAGAAAGCGCGGAAGAAAAACTGGAACGGGAACGGGAACGAGCGAAGGAACGAGAAGAAAGAGAAAAAGAACCACCCGACGTCTGTGAACGCGTCCCCGGCCTCTACTCGGTCGGTGCGATCGGCGTGAGCGGCGACGGGTCCTCTGTCTACGCGTTCGGCCAGAACTCGGCCGTGGTCTTCTCCAGAGATCCCGCGACCGGCAAGCTGACCGAGAGCTCGTGCGCGGCCCACGAAGACGATCGCTGCGCAAGCCTTCCGTCCCTGGCGGGCGTCGAAGCGCTCGCGGCGGCTCCGGGGGGGCGCCAGGTCTACGTCGTCGGCAGCGGCGAGGTCGCGGCGCTCGGGCTCGGCGCGGCCGTCACCACTGCTCGCGCGGCGGCGACGCGAACAGGGAGCGCGATGGTGCGCGTTGTGTGCCCAACCGGTTTGCGCGTGTTCTGCAGGGGCCACGTGGAGCTGACCCGGCTGCTCGTCCATCGGCCGCGGCGACATTCGCACCGTCGTGCTGGCGTGAGACGCATCGCGCTGGGCGCGTCCGTCCGTTTCTCGATCAGGCCCGGGGGCCGGACGGTGGTTCGCGTGCGTCTCTCCGGCAGCGCGCGCCGACTACTGCGCGCTCACCGCCACGTGCGGCTGGCCGCCGTCGTGCGCTCGGACGCCTCCGGCGGCGGATCGGGCTATGGGCGACATCTGATCCTCACCCTGGTGCCTTCTTAGCCAGCTCGTCGAGGGCGCCCTCGGACCCGGACCCGAGAGCGGCCGCGCTCGGCTAGCCTGTCCGCGCGTGTCCCCCAGCGCTCCAGCCAGAGAGCTCGCCGACGGCAAGTTGCTCCTCGACCAGCCCGCCGAAGGCGTAGTACGGCTCACGATCTCAAACCCCGCCAAGCGCAACGCGCTCGACCATCCGATCCTCGATGCGATCACCGCCACGTTGGGCGAGCTCGGCTCCGCGGCCGCGGCGACACGCTGCGTGATCCTCACCGGAGCTCACGGCATGTTCTCGGCCGGCTATGACATCGGCGAGATCCCCGACGAGGAGTTCGAGGAGCGCGCGGAGCGGCTCGTCGCGCACCCATTCACGGAAGCGATCGACGCGCTCGAGGCGTTTCCCTACCCGACGGTGGCAGCGCTCCCCGGCCACACGATCGGCGGCGGACTGGAGCTCGCGTTGGCTTGCGACTTGCGCGTCGCGCTGGAGGGCATCAAGCTTGGCATGCCTCCCGCGAAGCTCGGCCTCGTCTACTCGCACACGGGCCTGCGCCGCTTCCTGGACGCGATCGGCGCGACCCGCACGCGTGAGCTGTTCCTGCTGGGCCAATACGTGGACGCGGCGACGGCGCTCGCGTGGGGTCTTGTGAACCGCGTCGCGAGCGCCTCCGAGCTCGAGGCGAGCACGCTCTCGCTTGCCCGCGAGCTCGCGGGCAACGCGCCCCTCTCGCAGGCCGGCAACAAGCGCGTGATCGCCGCGCTGCTGCGAGCCGAGGCTGTGCTCGACCCCGAGGTCGAGCAGGAGCTGATCGAGCTGCGCCGCGCATCCTTCGCCTCCGAGGACATGCGGGAGGGTATGCGCGCGTTCGCAGAGAAACGTCCGCCTCGCTGGCGGGGGCGCTGAACGACCCCCAGTGCGACTCGAGCAGCCGTCCGGCGCGCCGCCTAACGTGCCGGGGATGCAGCCGCTGATCACTCGCGAGGAAGCATTCGAGCTCGGCGAGATCGAGGACCGCGCGAAGATCGAGGCGCTCGTGCAGCGCGCCTGGGAGGCACGCCTGGAGCGGTTCGCCGACTCGACCGACATGTGCTCGCTGGTCAACGCGAAGTCCGGCGGCTGCGCCGAGGACTGCGGCTTCTGCGCCCAGTCACGCTTCGCCGAGGCCGAGACGCCGATGCACGCGATGATGGAGCCCGGGCAGATCCTCGAACACGCGCGCGCCGCCGAGGCGGCAGGCGCTCACCGCTTCTGTATGGTCACCCAGGGCCAGGGACTGTCCAAGCGCGACTTTGAGAAGTACCTCGAAGGGGTGCGCCTGGTCTCCGAGCAAACGAACCTCAAGCGCTGCGCGTCGATCGGTCACATGTCGCCCGAGCGGGCGGCGGCGCTGCGCGAGGCCGGCATCCAGAGGGTCCACCACAACGTCGAGACGGCCTCCAGCTACTACGACGAGGTCACGACCACGGTGCGCTACGAGGGCCGCCTGCGCACGATCCAGGCGGTCCGCGAGTCGGGCCTCGAGACGTGTGTCGGAGGCATCCTCAACCTCGGCGAGACGCGCGCGCAGCGGGTGGAGATGGCGTTCGAGCTGGCCGCGATAAACCCCACGAGTGTTCCCATCAACATGCTCAACCCGCGCCCCGGAACGAAGTTCGGCGACCGCGAGTACATGGATCCGTGGGAGGCCGTCAAGTGGATCGCGATCTTCCGCTTGATCCTCCCCGGGGCGCTCTTCCGGCTCTGCGGAGGCCGTGTCGAGAACCTGGGAGAGCTGCAGCGGCTGGCCGTCAAGGCGGGTATCAACGGCGTGATGATGGGCAACTTCCTGACCACGCTCGGCAACGAGCCTGAGGCCGACAGGGAGATGTTCCAGGAGCTGGGCCTGAACGTCGCCCGCCAGCCCGACAACGCGGCAAATCCGCGGCCCGACAACCGCTCGGGATGGTTCCAGGGCGAGACGCCGGACGTCGTCGCGGAGCATCTCGTCGAGGACCGCCCGCAGCAGGCCCTCGACCTGAACGTACGGCTGTGGGACCCGTCAACGCAGCTGCGCTATAGGGCGAAGGGCTCGGTACCACCGCGCCCCGACGGTGCCGTCAACAAGATCCACCCAGCCCCGGTCGGTTAGCGGGCGGCATTGTGAGCGAGATCGAAGCGCGCCTGGCAGAACTGGAGCGACTAGGTCTCAGCCGTCGCCTGCGGCTGCTCAGCGGGCCGCAGGGTCCCACGGTGCTGCTCGAGGGCAGGCCCGTGATGCTGCTGTGCTCGAACAACTACCTGGGCCTCGCCGATCATCCGCGAGTCCGCGAGGCGGCCGCCGATGCCGCGATGCGCTGGGGCGTGGGGGCCGGCGCCTCCAGGCTGGTGTCCGGCACGATGACGGTCCACCGCCGTCTGGAGGAGCGCTTGGCTGCGTTCCAGCGAACCGAGGGCTGCCTGCTGTTCGGCTCCGGGTACCTCGCCAACATGGGGGTGCTCGGCGCGCTCGCAGGGCGCGGGGACAAGGTCTTCTCGGACGAGCTGAACCACGCCTCGATCATCGACGGCTGCCGCCTGTCGCGCGCCGAGGTGATCGTGTACCGCCACGCCGACGTTGAGCATCTGCACTGGTGCCTGTATCACCATGGCCGGCGCGAGGCGCAGGGCCGGCAGCTGATCGTCACCGACTCGGTGTTCTCGATGGACGGCGACGTCGCGCCGCTCGAGGAGATCGTCGAACTCGCCCAGGCGGCGGGGGCACGGCTGCTCGTGGACGAGGCGCACGCGATCGGCAGCATCGGACCGGGCGGTCGCGGAGCGCTCGCCGAGGCCGGGCTGGAGGGCGAGGTCGATGCGGTCGTCGGCACGCTCGGCAAGTCGCTCGGCTCCTACGGAGCGTACGTCTGCGGAAGCGAGGAGATGATCCGCCTGCTCATCAACACGGCGCGCTCGCTGATCTTCTCGACCGCACCGCCGCCGCCGGCCGTCGCCGGCGCGCTGGCCGCGCTCGAGCTCTTGCAGGAGCGCCCGCACCGTGTGGAGCGCCTGCGCTCCAACGCGCGGGCCCTACGCCGAGCGCTGGCCGAGGAGGGATTTCCCGTCGCCGATTCTGAGATGCAGATCGTGCCGCTGATCGTCGGCGACGAGCGCCTCGCGATGAGCCTTTGCCAGGCGGCCTTGGAGGCCGGCGTGTTCGCCCAGGCGATCCGCCCGCCGACCGTTGCGGCTGGGACATCGCGACTGCGCCTGACGGCGATGGCCTCGCATACCGCCTCCGAGCTGCGTATGGCGGCTGGCGTGTTCGGCGAGGCGGCACGCTCGCTCGGGCTGGACCCGGAATCCATGGGCCCTCCGCTGCTCGAGGCCCAGGAGCCGCCCGCACAGCTTCGGACCGGCGGCCATCTCGTGCCCGAGGCCGACAACGTCACGGCCACAGTGGCACGCGCTCGTGCGAGCGCCCCGTTCGACGTCGAGCTGGGAGACGACCGCGCGGTGCCGGCGGCTGGCGAGGAAGCGAACGCGCCCGACGGGCCGTTTGACTTCGAGCGTGAGGCCGGCGCGGCCCGCGCGGCCTAGAGCGACCGCCGGTCCGCGCCGGCCTGGAACCGGGGCGAGAATGCGAGGACTGTTCATCACCGGCACCGATACGGACGCCGGCAAGACGATCCTCGCGGGAGCGCTGATCGCCGCGATGGCTTCAGCCGGCGAGCCTGTGAGAGCACACAAGCCCGCCGTGACCGGGCTCGATGAGCCTTCGGGCAGCTGGCCGGCTGATCATGAGCTCCTCGCCGCCGCAGCCGGCATGAGCCCCGAGCAGGTGGCGCCCCTGCGCTACGGGCCCGCCGTTTCCCCGCAGCTGGCGGCTGAGCTGGCGGGCGAGGAGGTGGAGCCCACGCGAATCGTGGAGCGCGCCCGGGCGGCGGGCGAGCTGGGACTGCTCGTCGTGGAGGGAGCCGGCGGCCTGCTCTCGCCCCTCGCCGAGGACTACACGGTCTGCGATCTCGCCTCCGTGCTCGGATTGCCCGTGCTAATAGCCGCCCGCCCCGGTCTCGGGACGATCAACCTTTCGCTGCTGACGCTGCAAGCAGCACGCGCCGCGGGCCTGGATGTCCGCGCCATCGTGCTCACGCCGTGGCCGGCCGAGCCCTCGAGGCTGCAGATCGCGAACCGCGATGCGATCGAGCGCATGGGAGAAATCGAGGTCGCGGCACTGGCGCGCGTCGAGAGTCCCGATGTGGACGAGCTCGCGTGCGCGGGAGCGCTGCTGCCTTGGCGGCGCTGGCTCGCTGGCTGAGGCGTTCTTCAAGCTTCCGGCGGCCCCGCTCGATAGCGAACCATGGAGCGCAATCAGGGCGAGCCGAGCGCGGGCTCCGCGGAGGACGCCACCCGCCTGCAGTGATGGATGTCCGCGCGGACCCGGCTCCTGCTTCTGCTCGCATGCCTGAGCGTCGCGGTGGTTGCGCTGCTGCAGCCAAGGACGGGGGTGTTCTCGAGCGGGAGCTCGAAGGATGGACGGCCAGCATGCATTCCGCCCGTGGCGCAGCTGGCAAGGGTGAACCTCGGCCAGGTCGGTCGGCTGCGGGCGAGCTTGCTGGCGGTCATGGCGCCCCTCGCCCGGCGCCGGTATGCATGGGGCACGGTTCCGGCCACGGTCGCCTGGACCGACAACTCGCCGGAGTCACTCCGCTCGAGCCGCGGACGTGACGGGCTGTGGGAAGCGAGCTACGAGATGCGCACGTGGGCGCGCAACGGAGACGACATCGGCGCCGACGTGTTCCTCTTCGCCAACGCCCCGCAGGCACGAAGCTTCCTCGACATGGCCGCGAGTATCCGCTGCCATCGCGCCGGCACGGAGCGCTACGGATCCCGACCTCCTGGCGCCCGCGAACTCGTCTGGGTCAATCCCGACGGTCCAGTCCAGGAGGACGTGTTCCTGCTGCGCGGTCGGCGCGTGTATCGGATCGCCCTAGTGGTTCCGCGGCGCGTCCAACGGCAGCTGTCGAAAGGGGCGCAGCCGCTGGGGATCGCCGCGCTGAATGCGCTCGCGTGCCGGCTACCTGATGCCGGCTGCCCGTCGCCGGCCGCGGCCGCATGATGGCGACGTTGAGCTAATCGCGAGCCGGCAGCATCCGCGCGACGTCGACGACGGCCGCGGTCACGCGAGCGAGGTCGTCCTCGTCGATGACGTACGGTGGCATCGTGTAGATCAGGTCGCGGAACGGGCGCAGCCACACGCCCCGCTCGAGGGCGATCTGTGTCGCGGCCACGACGTCGACGTCGTGCTCGAGCTGCACGACGCCGATCGCGCCCAGCACCCTGACGTCGCACACGCCGGCCAGCTCCCGGGCTGGCTCGAGTCCCGCGGAGAGGCCCGCCTGCAGATCGGCCACGCGGGCGCGCCAGCCGCCGTCGGCGAGCAGATCGAGCGATGCGAGCGCGACCGCGCACGCGAGGGGGTTGGCCATGAAGGTGGGCCCGTGCATCAGGCCACCGCCCTCACCGCTCGAGATCGCCGCGGCCACTTCGGCGCTGCAGAGCGTCGCGGCGAGCGTCATGTATCCACCCGTTAACGCCTTGCCGACGCACATCACATCCGGTGCCACGCCGGCGTGCTCGCACGCGAACATCGCCCCGGTGCGGCCAAAGCCGGTGGCGATCTCATCGAGCACGAGCAGGAGGCCGTGCTCGTCGCACAGCCTTCTCAGCAGCGCGACGCAATCGGGCGAGTGAAACCGCATCCCGCCGGCGCCCTGCACGACCGGCTCCACGATCACCGCGGCGAGCTCGTGCGCGTGGTCGGCTACCAGCTCGCTCACGTGCCTGGCCCAGGCCTCATCGAGGGGCGCGTCAAAGCCGTCGGGGGGGCGCTCCGCGAAGACGTGCTCCGGGAGCACACCCGTGAACAGGCCGTGCATCCCTCCCACCGGATCGCACACGGCCATCGCGCCGAACGTGTCGCCGTGGTAGCCCCCCCTCACAGTCAGGAGCCGGACCCGCTCCGCCCTCCCGATCGCGCGCTGGAACTGCAGGCACATCTTGACCGCGACCTCGACCGACACCGATCCGGAGTCGGCGAAGAACACCCGCTCGATGGGAGCGGGCGCGAGCTCGATGAGCCGCTCCGCGAGGCGGATGGCGGGCTCGTGGGTAAGGCCTCCGAACATCACGTGGGCCATCCGCTCGAGCTGTCCCCTTACGGCGGCGTCGAGCGCCGGATGACGGTAGCCGTGAATCGCGCACCACCACGAGGCCATCCCGTCGATCAGCTCGCGCCCGTCTGCGAGCCGCAGTCGCACGCCGTCCGCTGAGACGACCGGAAGCGAGGGCGTCGCCGCCGGCAGGGCACCGTACGGATGCCAGACGAGCCTACGGTCGCGCGCCAGCAGCGAGTCCCACGTGGCCTCGGGATTCAAGCGAGCGCGGGGGTGCGCACGAAAGCGCTCAGTCTTCGTAGGGGACGAAGTCGCGCTTGCGCGCTCCGCAGACCGGACAGAACCAGGTGTCGGGGATGTCCTCGAACGCTGTGCCCCCGGGGATGCCGCCATCGGGGTCGCCGTCGTCGGGGTCGTAGATGTAGCCGCAGGACTCGCAGATCCAGCGCTGGAGGGTCTTCGCGGTCGCACTCATGCGCCAAAGATTACCTGCCGGTAGGGTCCTTCGATGAGCACGCCCGGGGAGAGCGCAAGCGCGGGGCCGGGCGAGGACTACAACCCGGGCCCACCGACGCGCCCGCGTCAGGCGGCAACGGTGATCCTGCTGCGGGGCGAGGAGCAGGACCTCGAGGTCCTGCTGGTGAGGCGCACTCCAGCGGCGCGCTTCATGGGCGGCGTGTGGGTGTTTCCAGGGGGCGCGGTCGACGCCGGCGAGGGCGACGGCGACGAGGCCCACCGCGCTGCGGCGGTCCGCGAGCTGCGCGAGGAGGCGTCGATCGAGCTGAAGGACGCCGGCGGACTGGTTAAGTTCTCGCGCTGGATCACGCCCGCCGCGGTGCAGATCCGCTTCGACACGCACTTCTTCCTCGCCTGCCTGCCACCGGGTCAGGAGCCGCGGATCGATGGAGAGGAGTGCGTCGACCTCGGCTGGTTCCGCCCCCGGGAGGCGCTCGACGCATACCGGGCCGGTGAGATCTCGCTCGTCTTCCCCACGATCAAGCACCTCGAACAGCTGGGTGAGTTCGCGTCGGTGGCGGAGCTGCTCGACTATGCGCGCGAACGCGAGGTCCAGCCCGTCGAGCCGAGGGTGGTCCTCGAGGGCGAGGTGGCTCGCATCCTGCTTCCGGGCGACCCGGGCTATTAGCACCTGGGTCCTGCGCGCGCCGCGAGCCGCAGGGTAGGAGCGCTCGTCAGCCGTCAGCTCTGGCGCTGGGCGTTGACGACGTGGGTGACGGCGTTGATCAACGCCAGATGGGTGAACGCCTGCGGATAGTTGCCGAGGTGCCGGCCCGAGGAGGCCTCGAGCTCCTCGGCATAGAGCCCGAGCGGTGACGCGTAGGAGAGCAGCCGCTCGCACAGGTGCTCGGCTTCCCGGTCCTCGCCGATCTCCGACAGCGCCGAGACCATCCAGAAGGAGCAGATCAGGAAAGTTCCCTCCCTTCCCTTCAGGCCGTCGTCGGTCTCCTCGGGCCGGTAGCGCAACACGAGCCCGCCCTCGGTCAATTCGTCGCGGACCGCCATCACGGTTGCGCGCACGCGCTCGTCGTCGCTGGGCAGGAATCGCATCAGCGGCACCAGCAGGGTTGAAGCATCGAGCGCGTCCGTATCGTAGTGCTGGCGGAAGACGCCGCGCTCATCGACGCCACGCTCGAGGATATCCTCGTGGATCTCGTCGGCGACGGCCTGCCAGGCTTGCGCATGCTCGGCGTTTCCGCGCCTTTCTGCCAGCCGCGCGCCGCGGTCCATCGCGACCCAGCACATCAGCTTCGAGGACACGTAGTGGTGCGGCTTTCCGCGCGCCTCCCAGATGCCCTGGTCGGGCTCCCTCCATGCGTTCTGCGCGCAGCGCACCTGGTCGGCGAGCACCGGCCACAGGCGCTCGGGTATGTGGTCGCGGCGCTTGGAATGCAGGTAGACCGAGTCGAGCACCGCCCCGAACACGTCGTTCTGACGCTGCGCGTACGCGCCGTTGCCGATGCGGACAGGACGTGCCCCTTCGTAACCGTTGAGATGGTCGAGCGTGCTCTCCTCGAGTTCTTTGTCTCCCTTGATCCCATACATGATCTGGAGCGACCCGTCCTCGTTGCGGGGGACGTCGGCGACGTACTGCACGAAGTCGTCGGCCTCCCAGTCGAGCCCGAGCGCATGCAGCGCCCATAGGGTGAAGGAGGCATCGCGCATCCAGCAGTAGCGGTAGTCCCAGTTGCGTTCTCCGCCAGGCGTCTCCGGCAGCGATGTCGTGGGCGCCGCGACGAGCGCGCCGGTCGGCATGAACGTCAGGGCCTTGAGCGCGAGCGCCGAGCGCTCCAGGTGGATGCGCCACGGGTGGTCCGGATAACTGCCTTCGGCGAGCCACGTGCGCCAGAAGTGGCTGGTGCGAGAGAGGTGGTCGGAAGCTTCTTCGGCGGTGAGCGGGCCACCCCTCGCCTCGGTCCATGAGAGGGCGCAGAACCGCTTCTCGCCCTCACGCATCGTGTGACGCCCGTGCACACGATTGCCCTCGAGGCCCATTCGTATGTCGCTCAGCAGCCTGAAGCCTTTGGTTTCGTGCACCGCGTCGATCTTGCAGGTGCCGCCGTCCCTCCCGTCATCCTGCACGTCCCACTCAGCCGGCGCCGTACCGTATTCGAGCATCGGCTCGCACACGATCTCGACCGAGACCTGTCCCTGAATGCACTCCACCATGCGGACGAGCAGGTGGTCGGCGTCGAAGTCGGTCGGGGGGCGCGTATGACTGGATCCGTGTTCGTTGTCGTGCCATTCGCCGATCGTGAGCGCGTCGAGGACCCGCAGCCAGCCCTGCGGCGTCATCCACGTCGTCTCGATCATGTTCGTGCCCGGGAGGTAGCGCCGGCCCGCCGGAACGTACACGCCATAGGGACCCACGCGCCACGTTCCGGCGCCCCGATCGAGGAGCGCACCGAACACCGATGGCGAGTCGAAGTGGGGCAGGCACATCCACTCGATCGAGCCATCGGATGCGACCAGCGCGCCGGTGTGGCAGTCAGAGAGGAAGCCGTACTCGGCGATCGGCGGGAAGGGCGAGTCGATCGAGGTGAACATCGCGCCGCCCGCGGCGGGCATCGTCCACGGCGGCTTCGGCTTCCTCCCCTCGACGGACCTCGCCCTGCTCACCATTCGATGCGCTCGAAGCTCGGCCGCTCCACACCCTGCGGCAGCGTCCGTTCTTCGTCGAGCTTGTCAAGGTGCGCAGCGAGAGTGACTGCGGCCAGGCCGCGAAGCGACTCGGGCACGTCGGACCAGACGGCGTCGAGCAACTCATCGACGGAGCGGCAACCGCGACCGAGCGCAACGATCAGTTTGTTCTCGCGATCGATCCGGTGATCTATGTATTGCTCGAGCTTTGCCGGCGGGTCCCAGACCGGCGGCCCGTGCCCAGGGCAGAGCACGTCAAGGTCATCGCGCAGGCGCAGCCGCGTCAGCCCGAGCAGGTAGCCGGCCAGCGCGCCGCGGTAGGGGCTGATGAAGACGCTGCCCTCGCCGAGCACGGCGTCGCCGGTGAAACAGGCGCCGTCGGCGACCAGCGCGAAGTGGTCGGGGGCATGGCCGGGTGTGGCGAGGGCCTCGAACGGGCCGACGTGTGCGCCCTCTTTGAGCAGCAGGTCCACCTGGCCACGCCCTGCCGCGACGGGCGCCGGATACCTGGCGAGCAGGGCAGGCACCGCTTCGGAGTGATCGTGATGGTCATGTGTGAGTACGACGCCGCCGAGCCCGTCCCGCGCCTCGATCGCCTCGAACAGACGATCCAGATGGGCGTCGAGCCGCGGACCGGGATCGACCACCCACGCCGGCTCCCGGCCCACGACCCAGGTGTTGGTGCCGGAGAGTGTCACCGGGCCGGCGTTGGGAGCCCTCAGACAGAGGATGTCGTAGTCGCGCTCCAGGTCGCGGTCGGCTCGCACCTCGCCCTGCATGGCGAAGCCGGCTTCCCTGCCGTTCGCGCCGCTTTCACGCGAGGTTCTCATCCCGGCGACGTTAGCTCACCGCACGGTGGGAACTGGTCGCAGCCTAGCGCGAGCGCCGCGACGCTCTGGCGCTCCGCCGTCCGCCACCGCCGCGCTGGCCGCCGGGCCGCTCACCTCCGCGCCTAGCCCGCTGCGGCCTGGATCCGTGGGTCTGCGATGCGGCTGGGCTCATGCCGGCCAGCTCGAGCTCACGGTGCAGGCCGAGATCGTCGACCATCCCGGCGAGCTCGCGCGCCTGCTCGTGGGCGACCAGCGTGACGCCGACGCCGCGGGCGCCGGCGCGCGCCGTACGGCCGATGCGGTGGACATAGTCGTCACGGGTGGCGGGAATGTCGTAGTTGATCACGTGCGTGATGTCCGCCACGTCGATGCCGCGGGCGGCTACATCGGTCGCGACCAGCGTGTCAACCGCCCCGGTCTCGAAGCTCGCGAGCGCGCGCTCGCGCTGTCCCTGCGTCTTGTCCCCGTGCATTGCGACGGCCTGCACGCGGCTCGCCGCGAGTCGCTTCACCAGCCGGTCGGCGCCGCGCTTCGTGCGTACGAAAACGAGCGTTCGCCCGCGCTCGACGTCGCTCAACTCGGCTACCAGTCGTGCCACCTTGCGGTCGTGGGCCACCGTGACGAAGCGGTGCTCGACATCCGCCTTTCGCTCGGCGGGATGGGTGTGCTGGTGGCGGCGAGGGTCGCGCGTGTGCGCCTTCGCGATGCGGCCGACCTCACCCTCGAGCGTTGCCGAGAAGAGCAGCGTCTGGCGCTCCTTCGCGGTCATCCTCACGACCCGCTCGACCGCAGGGCGGAAGCCCATGTCGAGCATCCTGTCGGCCTCGTCCAGCACGAGCATGCGGACACGCGCGAGCGACACCTCCCTGCGCTCGATCAGGTCGAGCAGCCGTCCCGGCGTGGCGACGAGCACATGTGCGCGCGCCGCGAGTCGTGCCTGCTTGGCAATGCCGGCGCCGCCGTAGACGGCGGCGATCGCGAGCGCGCGGGCGTGGGCGATCGGCCTGATGTCTTCGACGATCTGGATGGCGAGCTCGCGCGTGGGCGCGAGCACGAGCGCGGATGGCCGAGGATCCGTGTCCCTCAGGCGCTCAACCAGCGGGATCCCGAAGGCCAGCGTCTTGCCCGAGCCGGTCGGCGACTGCGCGAGCACGTCGTGACCTGCCAGCACGTCGGGTATGACAAGTCTCTGGACGGCGAATGGCGCGGCTACCCCGCGCTCTGCAAGCTCATTTACGACGGCCTCGGACACGCCGAGGCCAGCGAACGTCTCATGCTTCATGTCGTGCTCCTTTCGGCGGCCATCGGCCGCCGCTGCGAATGGAGATTCGACTGACCCCATCCGCGCTACGAAGCGCCAACAAAGACCAAGAACCCCGCGGACGACTTCGCCGCCCGTGTCCCGGACCGTAGCAGGCGTCCGCGGCATGCCACGCAAGCCGCCCACCGCCAGGTCATGCCGTTCGCCGTTCGTGTCGTCGCTGGCGGCGGCGCCGGCAGAGTTCACTCGCGCAGGCGGGTCTCTCTCGGCCCGCCCGACCGTCCTACTGGATGTTGGCCATCACGTGCTTGACGACGGTGTAGTCCTCCACCGAGTAGATGCTCAGGTCCTTGCCGTAACCGGACTCCTTGAAGCCTCCGTGCGGCATCTCCGAGACGAGCGGGATGTGGTCGTTGATCCACACGCACCCGAAACGAAGCGCCCTTGAGACGCGCAGCGCACGGCCAACGTCCCGCGTCCACACCGAGGATGCCAGGCCGTAGCGGGTGGCGTTTGCCCACTCGACCGCCTGCTGCTCGTCACGGAAACGCTGCACCGTGATCACCGGGCCGAAGATCTCGCGCTGGATCATCTCGTCATCCTGCTCGAGCCCGGCGACGACGGTCGGCTCCAGGAAGAAGCCGGGCCTGTCAGGCTCGTGGCCGCCCGTGACGATCTCTGCGCGCTCCGGGCGCCGCTTCAAAAAGCCCTCCACGCGGTCGCGCTGGTGGGCGGAGTTGAGCGGCCCGAGGGTCGTCTCCGGCGAGAGCGTGTCGCCCATCACCAGCCCCCTGGCCTGCTCGGCGAGCCCCGAGACGACGTCGTCGTAGACGCCCGCTGAGGCCAGCACGCGCGTCGCCGCGGTGCAGTCCTGCCCCGCGTTGTAGTAACCGGTGCCGGCGATCGTTTCGAGCGCGGTCTCGAGGCTCACGTCGTCGAACACCACGACGGGCGCCTTGCCGCCGAGCTCGAGGTGCACCCGCTTGAGCGTGTCGGCTGCCGTACGGGCGATGTGCTTGCCGGTGTCCACGGAGCCTGTAAGCGCGAGCATGTCGACGTCGGGGTGGTTGATCAGCGCCTCCCCCGTCGGCTGGCCGGGACCGGTGACGATGTTCAGCACTCCATGCGGGAGGACCTCGGCGGCGAGCTCGGCCAGCCTCAGCGTCGTGATCGGGGTCGTCTCCGCGGGCTTCAGCACGACCGTGTTGCCGGCGGCGAGCGCCGGGGCGAATTTCCAGATCGCCATCATCAGCGGGTAGTTCCATGGCGTGATTTGTCCGATCACGCCCACCGCTTCGCGGCGCGTGAACGAGGTGTAGCCCTCCATGTACTCGCCCGCCGCGCGACCCTCCAGGAAGCGTGCCGCTCCGGCGAAGAAGCGCAGGTTGTCGATCATCACGGGGATCTCGTCGTTCTTGACGGCCTCGATCGGCTTGCCGGCGTTGAGCGCCTCCAGGCGCGCGATCTCCTCGCCGTTCTCCTCGAGCAGGTTCGCGATCGCGAGCAGCGCCTCCGAGCGCTCGGCGGGAGTGCTCTGCGTCCAGCCGTCGAAGGCGCGGCGCGCCGCCTTGACGGCGCGGTCGACGTCGTCGGGCGTCGACTGTGGCGCGCGCGCAAGCTCCTCGCCCGTCGCGGGGTTCAACACCGGTTCGCTGTCGCCGTCGGAGGCGACCGGTTCGCCGTCGATGAAGTTATTGAGGGTCTCTGCCGTCCTCGCCATCTGGATCTTCCACTCCTCTGGGGTCTTCTCGGGGGTCGGGGGTGTGTCGGAGGATCTTCACACGGGGCTCGCCGCCACGCCGAGCGCCTCGGCGACCGCCGGGTGTGTGATCTCGCCGCCGCGCACGTTCAGGCCGTGGCGCAGGGCCTCGTTACGCGCCAGCGCCTCGTCGACTCCGAATTCGGCGAGTTCGATCACGTACGGCAGCGTCGCGTTCGTGAGCGCGTAGGTCGAGGTGATGGGCACGGCGCCGGGCATGTTCGTGACGCAGTAGTGCGTGATCCCATCCACTTCATACGTCGGGTTCGAGTGCGTCGTCGGCCGCGAGGTCTCAAAGCAGCCACCCTGGTCGATGGACACGTCGACGAGCACCGCGTGTCGCTTCATCAGGCCGAGATCCTTGCGCGTCACCACGCGTGGCGCGCGGCCGCCGTGAATCAGGACCGCACCGATGACGAGGTCGGCGGCGGGGAGCATCTCCTCGATCGCCAGCGTCGAAGAGTAGACGGTCGACGCGCGCCCCGAGAAGGCGACCTCCAGTTCGCGCAGGCGGTCGATCGAGCGGTCGAACACGAACACGTCCGCCTGCATGCCGATCGCGATGATCGCCGCGTTCATCCCCACGACCCCGCCGCCGATCACGAGCACCGTCGCCGCCGCGACGCCCGGCACCCCTCCGAGCAGTATCCCGCGCCCGCCCAGAGGCTTCTCGAGCATGAAGGCGCCGGCCTGCGTCGCGATCTTGCCGGCCACCTCACTCATCGGCGCGAGCAGCGGCAGCCGCCCCCCGGAGTCCTCGACCGTCTCATAGGCGATGCACGTTGCGCCGGATTCCTGCAGCTCCCGGGCGAGGTCCGGATCGGCCGCGAGGTGCAGGTAGGTGAAGAGCGTCTGTCCCTCTCGCAGCTTTCGCACCTCGTCGGGCTGGGGCTCCTTCACCTTCAGCACGAGCTCGGCCTCGGCGAACACGGCGTCGGCGTCCTCGACGATGCGTGCTCCCTGTGCGCGGAACTGCTCGTTGGCCATGGCGCTGCCGTCGCCTGCGCCGGCCTGCACCAGCACCTCGTGACCGCGTACGCTCAGCTCCCTGACCCCCGCGGGGGTGATCGCGACGCGGTACTCGTCGGTCTTGACCTCGGTGGGTATCCCGATTCTCATCGCTCGCCGGCCCCTTTCCGTGAGGCTTGGTGAGGACGCGAGCTCAGAAGCGCGTCCGGCTCAAGAGCGACGCTCACCGTGCGAGCTCCCTGCCCCGCAGGGCCAGCCAGAACTCGATCCGATCGCGAGCGCTCGAGAAGTCGCGCCCGGTCAATTGCTCGACCCGCCTGATCCTGTAGCGCAGCGTGTGGCGGTGACAGTAGAGCGCGTTCGCGGCCTTCTCCCAGTGCCCGTTGTGCTCGATGAAGACGTCGAGCGAACGCACGAGCTCCTCGCCGTAGTCGCCCTCCGCCTCTTCGACCGGGCCGAGCACGCCGCGACAGTAGGAGCTCAGGGCGTCGTCATCCTGCAGCGCAAGCAGCAGCTGGAAGGAGCCGAGATCCTCGTAGGAGGCGACCTCGGGCGAGTCCCCGTTGCGCAGGCGTACCGCCTCCAGCGCGCAGCGTGCCTCATGGAAGCTGAGCCGAAGCGCGTGCGTCGCGGAGGAACGGCTCGCGGCAGCGCGCACCTCGCCGAAGCGCGCCGCCAGCTCTGCTCGCACGCTGCGCGTGAGCTCGATCGGCTCGAGCCCGTCGGCGTTCACGACCGCGCACAGCAGGCCGGCGCGGATCGCGACGAGGCTGGGGACCTTCTCCCGCTCGAGGATCCGTTCCAGGGGGCCGGCCGCTGCGCTCGGATCCGACAGCCCGAACGCGAGCACGGCGACCCGCTCGGCGATCCCGAAGGGCCGCAGCCGCGCCTGCACCTCCTCCGGGTAGAGGTGTCCGGTCAGCGTCTCGGCGAGCACGTCGCCAGCCATGCTGCGCTGGAGCATTTCGTAGCGCTCGTTCACGAGCTGCGCGAATGCCCGCTCGGTGATGGCGATGAACGGCAGGCTGTACGGAACCTCGAACAGCGGGAATGACCGCTTGCGCGCCGCAGTCACGAGCGCCACCGGCAGCCGCCGGTGTGTAAAGCCCGTCCCGAAACCGAGGCCGGCGATGTCGTGGTCGGCCAGTCGCGTGATGAACTCGCGCTGGGTCTTCGGGCCGTCGAGCTGAAGTCCCGTGGTGAGCAGCAGCTCGCCGCCCTTGAGCCACGGCGTCGGGTCGAGCAGCTCGGTGCTGTGCACCCAGCGCACGTGCGCGGCGGCCGACTCGCCGCCGCTGGCGAGCTCGAGACCAAGCTCGGCGATCAGGCTCTCGACAGTGAGCTCCACCGCTCCATCCGCTCCGATGCCTCGCTGAGCACTGGGCGCAGGATCGCCTCGATCTCCTCGAACTGCTCGGGTCCCGCGATCAGCGGGGGCGAGAGCTGGACGATCGGATCGCCGCGGTCATCGGTCCGGCATATGAGACCGCGCCGGTAGAGCTCGCCGGATAGGTAGCCGCGCAGCAGCTGCTCGGACTCCTCGGCATTGAAGGTCTCCTTCGTGTCTTTGTCCTTGACGAGCTCGATCGCCTGGAAGTAGCCGGCACCGCGCACGTCGCCCACGATCGGGAGGTCGCGCATGCGCTCGAGCATCTCGCGAAATGGCCGCTCGTTGGCGAGCACGTTCTGGCACAGCTCCTCTCGCTCGATCACGTCGATGTTGGCCAGCGCCACCGCACAGGCCACCGGATGGCCTCCGAACGTGAAGCCGTGGTTGAAGACTGCCTTGCCGTGCAGGAACGGCTCGGCGAGATGGTCGCCCGCGATCATCGCGCCGAGGGGCACGTATGCGGAGCTGATGCCCTTGGCCGTGGTGATGATGTCGGGCAGATAGTCGTAGCGTTCGCAGCCGAACCAGTAGCCGAGCCTGCCCCACGAGCAGATGACCTCGTCCGAGATGAGCAGCACGCCGTGACGGTCGCAGATCTCGCGCACCCGCTGGAAGTATCCGTCCTGGGGCACAAAGCACCCGCCGCCATTCTGGACCGGCTCGAGGATCACCGCCGCGACGGTCTCGGCGCCCTCGAATTCGATCGCCTCCTCGATCGCGTCCGCCGCCCAAAGATGGTCGCGTTCTTCCTGCCAGCGGTAGGAGTTCGTATTGGGAACGCGCACGCCACCCGGGGTGAGCGGTTCGAACGGGACGCGCAGCGGCGTGAGCGCCGTCGCCGTCAACGCGCCCATCGACGTGCCGTGGTAGGCGAGGTTGCGAGAGACGATCTTGTGACGCGTGGGCTCACCGCGCGCGGCGTGGTAGGCCTTGGCGAGCTTCCATGCCGACTCGACGGCCTCCGAGCCGCCGGAGGTGAAGAACACGCGGTTGAGGGTCCCGGGCGCGAGGTCCGCGATGCGGGCGGCCAGTTCGATCGCCTTCGGGTGCGCATAGCTCCAGTTGGTGTAGAAGGCGAGCTCCTTCGCCTGCGCCGCCGCAGCTTCGGCGAGCTCGGCGCGGCCATGGCCGACGTTGACGCAGTACAGCGCCGAGAGCCCGTCGAGATGGCGCTTGCCGTGCTCGTCATAGACGTAGCAGCCCTCA
>DATMQG010000041.1:0-4834 GCA_035566835.1 Solirubrobacteraceae bacterium | reverse complement strand
GCGGTGGCCTCCTCTGCGTGTCTGAGCGCCTCTGTCACGAGCGCCGGGGCCGCGCCGGCGCCGTCGTCCAACTCGCGTCGCGCGAGCTTGAGCGTGACGACCGTGTGGACAAGGCGTTGCTGGGCCCCGTCGTGCAGGTCGCGAACGACCCGCCGGCGCTCCTCGTCCGTGGCCGCGACGATCCGCGCGCGCGACGCAGCGAGCTCCGACCGCGCCTGGAGGTTGGAGACGGCGGTGGCCACGAGCTCGGTGAACTCGCCTATGTGCGACTCCGCGTCGGCCGGTAACGGCTCTGACCGTGCCGAGGCGGCGAGCATCGCGCCCCACAGACGCCCCCCTACAACGATCGGGCTGCCGACCCCAGAGCGCAGACCGAGTTTCCGCGCAATCTCACCCGTGTAGCCCGACGCGCGGGCGTAGTCGTCGACCCGGGCCGAACGCCCGGTCCGGCGCACAAGCGCAACGACGCTGTCCCCGTCGAGGGTGAACCGTGTGCCAACCGGCAGATCGCTCGCGCCGGCCCCCCAGCTGGCGACGACAGTCGCCTTGCCGTCGTCGTCGTAGCGGTCCATCCAGGTGCTCTCGGCGCCGAGCAGCTCGCCGACCTCCCGGGCGACCTCGGCGAACACCTCCGTCGACGCGCGCCCGCGCGCCACGAGCGTGGCAACCCGACGCAGCGCCGCCTGCTCACCGGCCAACCGTGCGAGCTCCGCGCGAGCCTCGCTGTTGGAGATGGCCGTCGCCACGAGCTCGGTGAAGGCGGCGATCCTCGACTCCGTGTCGGCCGGGAGTGGCTCGTCCCCGTTCGACGCGGCGATCATCACGCCCCACGGGCGCCTGTCGACGACGATCGGTGCGCCGGCAGCCGAGCGGACGCCGAGCTGCCGCATGATGCCCGCGACCTCGCCTGTGGCGTCCTCGTAGTCGTCCATGCGCTCCGGTCGACCCGTTCTGAAGACTCGCGCTGTCACGCTTATGCCCTCGAGCGCGACCCGTATTCCGAGCGGCACCTCGTCCCCCTCCCTGCTCCAGCTGCCCACACCGATCGCCGTTTCGTCGCTGTCATAGCGCCCCATGTAGGTCCCGTCGACGTCGAGCAGCAGCCCGACCTCCTGCGAAACGGCCTGGAACAACTCGGGCGGGGAGACGCCGCGCGCGACGAGCGTGGCCACCCGGCGCAGCGCGGCCTGCTCGTTGGCAAGCTGTCCCAGCTCAACCCGAGCCTCGGCGTTGGAGATCGCCGTCGCCACAAGCTCGGTGAACTCGTCGATTTGGGACTCCGCGTCGGCTGGTAACGGCTCGTCCTGTGCTGTGACAGCTGTCATCGCCCCCCACAGACGCCCACCGACCTTTATTGGGCTGCCCACCGCGGAGCGCAGGCCCAGCTTGCGCGCGATATCTCCGGTCTCGCCGGCCGCATCCGTGTAGTCGTCGAAGCGGGCGGGACGACCTGTGCGAAGCACGAGCGCGACTACGCTGTCCCCCTCGAGGCTGAATCGAGTCCCGACAGACAGGTCGCGCCCTCCCGGCCCCCAGGTCGCGACGACGGTCGCGTTGCCGTCGTGCTCGTAACGATGCATCCACGCGCTCTCGGCGCCCAGGAGCTCGCCCACCTCCCGTGCGACGTCGGCGAACACCTCCGTTGCCGGCGCCCCGCGGGCGACAAGCGTCGCGACCCGCCGCAACGCCGCCTGCTCACCGGCCAACCGTCCCACCTCGACCCGTGCCTCGCTGTTGGATATCGCCGTAGCGACGAGCTCGGCGAAGGCCGTGATCCTCGACTCGGTATCCGCCGGAAGCGCATCGTCGGTGGTGGAGGATGCGATCAGCACGCCCCAGAGGAGTCCTTCCACGACGATCGGCGCCGCAACGGAGGAGTGGATGCCGAGCGCTCGGGCCTGGGCGGAGATCTGGGGGGACGCCTGGGCGTAGTTCTCCTGTCGCGCGGGCCGGCCGGTCTTGCGGACCGCCCCCGCAACGCTCGTGTCGTCGCTTGGGCTCCGCGACCCAACCGACATATGCCTCCCGTCGGTGCTCCAGCTGCCCACGCCCACGGCCACGTCGTCGGGCTCGAAGCGTGCCAGGTGCGTCGCGGAAACACCGAGCAGCATCCCCACCTCCTGACACACCGCCTGGAACAGCTCGGGCCGGGAGACCCCCTGTGCCACGAGCGTCGCGACGCGTCGCAGAGCGACCTGTTCCCGTGCCATCAGGGTCAGCTCCTCGCGGCTTGCCGTGTTGGAGATAGCCATCCCCACGAGCTCGGTGAACGCCACCAGACGCCGTTCGGCGTTGCCGGGAAGCGGCCGTGGCTCCAGCGACCATGCGAGCATGGCGCCCCACAGGCGCCCGTCGACAACGATCGGGGCGGCGACGCCCGACCGTATGCCGAGCTGCCGGATGAACCAGGGAACCACGCGATTCACGCTTGCGTAGTCCTCGATCCTGACGGCACGGCCGGTGCGTATGACCTCGGTCGCCAGCGAGGTGTTTTCGAGCTTCAGTGGCCCAACCGGAAGCGGCTGGAGCCCCGCCGCTGTCCAGCCCTCCAGCTGTAGGATTTCATCCTCGCCAATGAAGCGCACGACGCGCGCTCCGTCCACGTCGAGCATGACCCCAGCCTCCTCGGCCACGAGGGCGAAGACCGCGTCGGGTGGCGCCCCGCGCGCCACCAGCGTCGCCACTCGGCGCAGGCCGGCCTGCTCCTCGCCGAGCTCGCTGCGGGCGGACTCCGAGGTGTGAGCGCGGCGGCCGCGTCTCAACACCGTCACAAAGCAAGGCTACCCCACAGTTGTGGGCATCGCCAGGCCCTCGCGGTGCGCTCGTGCCGGATGGTCGGCAGGGCAGAAGGTAGGGCTGACCCCACCCGGGCGCTCCGGTCCGGCCGAACGGAGTCTCGGGGACGGGGGTATGGCGACCTGCCCGTCGCAGCGCAAATGTGTGGGCATGGTTGCCGAGACACTCATGCCACGGCCGCGAGCGCAGGGTGGGACCTCTTCCCAACGCAGCCGATCGCGATGAGTCGACGAGTTCTTCAGCGACGCCTGGTCGGCCAGTCGGTGCGCGAGCAGCTCATCGACGAGGCGTTCGCGCGCTACCTCGATTGGCTGGCGGAGTCCGAAGCGGTGAACGCGGCGTATGGCGTATGGTCGAGAGCGCCGCGGACCGGCGCCGCGCTCCCGTTTGCCGCGTACGGCGCGGCCCTGGATCGCGAGGAGCGCGCCGCGACCGTATACGGCTTGGTCATCGATCGGATCGAGCAGCTGTCCGGCGGCGAGGAGCGCCTCGCCGGTACACGGCCGGGAGCGGCGCGAGCATGAGACACGCAGCCGCAGCCGGCCCGCTGATCCCTGAGACGAGCACCCGCACGCGCGCAGCGCGATCGCGGAGGGCGGCAAGGCCTCGTCGCAGCGCAACGCCCCGAAACCGTCCCCGCACGGCCTTTGTCTTGTCGGGCGGGGCGAGCCTGGGCGCGCTTCAGGTCGGCATGCTGCGGGCCCTCTACGAGCGTGGCGTGACCGCCGACCTGCTCGTGGGGACGTCGGTTGGCGCACTCAACGCCGCGTTCATCGCGTCGTGTCCTCAGACGCCGGAGACGGCTCGGGAGCTCGCGAGGGCCTGGCGAGGTATCGAGCGCGCGGACGCCTTCCCGGTCAGCTTGCGGACGATGGTGGGTGGCCTCGCGGGGCACCGCGACCATCTCGTGCCAGCCCACGGGTTGCGCCGGATAGTCGAACGGCACGTTGAGCTCGACGACCTGGCCGACGCGGCGGTGCCGTTGAGCCTCGTCGCGTTCGATGTCAACGCCGGCACCGAGGCCGTCATGTGCGACGGACCAGCCGTCGATGCGATCGTTGCCGCGTGCTCGATCCCGGGCATCTTCCCGCCGGTCGCCATCGGCGAGAAGCTACTGGTCGACGGCGGCGTCGTGAACAACACGCCCATCCGCCACGCGGTCGAGCTCGGAGCGGAGCGCGTGTACGTGCTCCCCACCCAGGAGCCGCGCTACGTCCAGCCGGCACCGCCGCGGACCGCGCTGGACGCGGCGATCTATGGGATCGGCCTGCTCGTGGGGAGCCGCCTGGAGGCGGACGTCTTCCGCTATCAGGGCGAGGTGGAGCTGATCGTGCTCCCGGCGGCCAACACGGAGCACGTCCAACCAACCAACTTCGAGCGCTCGAGCCAGCTTGCCGCAGAAGCGTACGTGGCCAGTCGAGACGCGCTCGCACGTGCTGCCGCCCAGCAGGGGCCCCGTGCGCGCCTTGCGGCATGAGTGATCCGGCCCCCGGATACCGGCCCCCGGATAAGCACAGGAGGAGAACGTGCGCACCACCGACCTCAACCACAGGCCGGCATGGCATCAGACGCGTGTGTTCGTGCCCGCAATGCCCCGAGCTACCGTCGCGGACCATGAGCTGATGGCGTCGCGCGACGAGGACGGCGACTGGACCTGCTGCAGTTGCGGGCGTCCGCTAACGCCGTCGCTGACCGAGCTGCGCGGCTCCCGCTCGGCCCTGCGCGACCTCGAGCTGCGCGCTGCTTAACCCGCAGGATCGCGCAGGTAGGTCAGCGCGGCCATCACGCGTCGATGCTCTGTCGGGCTCGCATCGAGCCCCAGCTTCTGGAAGATGCTGGTTATGTGCTTCTCCACCGCGGCCGTGGTCACGACGAGTGACTCGGCGATCCCCTGGTTGGACTTGCCTTCTGCCAGATGGCCCAGGACATCGCGCTCGCGGGGGCTGAGCTCGTCGAGCGGCCCCTCATGGCGACGGCGCCCGAGCATGCGCCCGACAACCTCCGGATCGAGAGCGCTGCCCCCGCTCGCGACGCGCGC
>DATMQG010000040.1:0-15445 GCA_035566835.1 Solirubrobacteraceae bacterium | reverse complement strand
ACGACGCCGCAGCGCTCGCAGTAGAGGATCGGGATCGGGCAGCCCCAGTAGCGCTGCCTCGACACCAGCCAGTCACGCAGGCGGTAGTTGACCGACGCGTGACCCCTGCCCTCGCGGTCAAGCCAGGCGACGATCGACGAGCGGGCCGCGCGGCTGTCCATGCCGTCAAAGTCGGGGTTGGAGTTCACGAGCCGCCCCTCGCCCGTGTAGGGCAGGCCCTCCTCCCCGCTCGCGCCACCCCCCGTGTCCGGATCTGTCGTGGGTCCCTCGATCACACGGCGGATCGGAAGGTTGAAGGCGGTCGCGAAGGCGAAGTCGCGCTCGTCGTGGGCGGGCACGGCCATGATCGCCCCGGTCCCGTACTCCATCAGCACGTAGTCGGCGACAAACATGGGGATGTGCTCTCCGTTCACCGGGTTGGTGACGGTGCGCCCGAGCGGGACTCCGGTCTTCGGCCGCTCCACGTTGCCGCGTTCCTCGCTGCTCTCGGTGAGCGCATGGTTCACGTACTCGCGCACCTCGAGCTCGTGCCGGGTGTCTCGCACGAGTCGCGTCACGTCGGGATGCTCGGGCGCCATCACGAAGAAGGTGGCGCCGAACAGCGTGTCGGGGCGGGTGGTGAAGACGGGATAGTCGATGCCGAGTTCCTCGCAGCGGAAGGTCACCTCCGCTCCCTCGCTGCGGCCGATCCAGTTGCGCTGCATCGTCTTGACGTGCTCGGGCCAGTCGATCCCGTCGAGGTCGGCGAGCAGCCGCTCGGCGTAGTCGGTGATGCGCAGGAACCACTGCTCGAGCTGGCGGACTTCGACGATGCATCCGCAGCGCTCGCAGCGGCCTTCGGCGTCGACCTGCTCGTTCGCGAGGACGGTCTGGTCTTTCGGGCACCACTTGACCGCGGCCTCCTTGCGGTAGGCGAGTCCGGCGCGGAACAGCTGCAGGAAGATCCACTGCGTCCAGCGGTAGTAGCTCGGTTCGCTCGTGGCCAGTTCGCGCGACCAGTCGATCGAGATGCCCCACGAGTGAAACTGGCGGCGGAACGAGGCGATCGATTCCTCGATCGATATGCGCGGATGCACGCCCGTTTTGATCGCGTGGTTCTCGGCGGGGAGCCCGAAGGAGTCATAGCCCATGGGGTGCAGCACGCGGCGGCCCATGCGACGCTGGAAGTGCGCAATCGCGTCACCGACCGAGTAGGTCTTCAGGTGGCCGATATGCGGCTCGCCGCTTGGGTAGGGGAGCATCTCGAGCACGTAGGAGTTGCGTCCCGACGCGTCTTGGCCGGGCAACGCGGTGAGGCCGTCCGGCGGCCCTTCGGAACCGGTCTCGTTCGAGACCTCCCACGTGTGCTCGCGCGCCCACAGCTCCTGCCAACGGGGCTCTATCTCCTGCGGGTCGTAGCGGTACTCGGCCATGGGATTCGGAGGTTAGCGGGCGGCCTCCGGCGAGCACCGTGGGGTTGCGAGCTACCGTGCCGGGGCCGCCTCGCCCTGCTCGAAGCGGCTGCGCGCGCGCAGGAGCGCCACGACGTCGGCGGGGGCCTTCGTGGGCGAGCCGGCGTCGAACGGCGGTTGGGGGTCGTACTCGATGCCGAGCTGGATTGCCTGGGCGACCTGGTCGCCGGCGATGCGGGCGGCGAGCGTGAGCGCCATGTCGATCCCGGCCGACACGCCGGCCGCCGTGACGAGCTTGCCGTCGAACACGACCCGCTCGGCGACCGGCACGGCTCCGAGGCGGCCGAGCTGCTCCAGGGCGAGCCAATGGCTGGTCGCGCGCTTGCCCTCCAGCAGGCCCGCGGCGGCGAGGATCAGGGAGCCGGTGCATACGGAGGTCGTCCAGGTGCTCGTCTCGTGCACGGCGCGCAGCCAGTCGAGCACGGGTCCGCCCGCCCGCGCGGCGACCTCGCCGGGGCCACCGGGGACGAGTACGATGTCGGGCGCTTCGACGTCGTCGATCGCGCGCTCGGCGACGAGCGTCAGCATCCCGTTGTCGGTGCGCACCGGGCCCGCCTCCTGCGCGACGAACGTCAGGCTTGCGTCGGGCAGTCGGCTGAGCACCTCATACGGCCCGACGGCGTCGAGGGCCGTGAATCCTTGATAGATGAGGATCGCGACGTTCATTTCCTGGCTCCTTTGTCTCGGGCACGGGTGCGCTCACGCCACCGCGCGTGGGCGACCGGCGTGTGATTGGAAGCGGCGGCGGTACTCGGCAGGGCCGACGCCGAGCGCGCGGAGGAAGGAGCGGCGCATCGTCTCGGCGGTGCCGAAGCCGCAGGTCGCGGCGAGCGCGGCCACGGGCTCGGCGCTCTCCTCGAGGCGCCTGCGGGCAGCCTCAAGGCGGACGCGCTCGACATAGCGGGCGGGCGTGACGCCCGTCTCGGCGCGGAAGGCGCGAGCGAAGTGGCGCGCGCTCATGTTGGCTGCGGCGGCCATCGCCTCGACCGTGTGCGGGGCGGCGATGTCCTCGATCACGCGGCGCTGGGCCTCGCGCAGCGGCTCACGCGCGGGCTGCTGGGCGGCGAGGGTGGCGCTGAACTGCGACTGGTTGCCGGGGCGGCGCAGGAACAGCACGAGATGGCGGGCGATCGTGAGGGCGGCCTCGCGATCGAGGTCCTCCTCCACGAGGGCGAGGGCGAGGTCCATTCCGGAGCTGACGCCGGCCGAGGTCCAGATCGGGCCGTCGCGCAGGAAGATCGGCTCAGCGTCCACGTGCACTTCGGGGTGCAGCCGTGCGAGCTCGTCGGCGGAGGCCCAGTGGGTGGTGGCGCGGCGGCCGTCGAGCAGACCGGCGCGGGCGAGCAGGAAGGCGCCCGTGCAGACGGAGGCCGTGCGCCTCGACCGCGCGGCCGTTCGCCTGATCCACTCGAGGATCGCGTCGTCGGCCGCTGCCTCCCTGTGACCGGGTCCGCCGGCCACGATCAGCGTGTCGAGCTCCGCCGGCGTCTGCGAGAGTCGCAGGTCGGGGATGAGGGTGAGGCCGCTCGAGCATCGCAGCGGAGCCCCGTCGGCGCTGGCGATCCTGATCTCATATCCGGGCTCGGTGCGGCGCGTGAGCTCGATCAGCTGCGCGGCGCCGGCGAACACCTCGAGCGGGCCCGTGACGTCGAGGCTCTGCACGCCGGGGTAGGCGAGGATCACGACCTGGCGGGAAGCGGCGACGGATGTCACCTGGCGATGATCCCCCAAGGAGCCACTGTCCGCAAGGACGAATTTCCCACCTTTCCTGCCACCGCCCGGCGTGTGCTGACGCCGTCTACCATTGCCCCATGGAGCCTCCAGACGAGGCCGACCTCGACGCACAGGGCGGCGACCCGAACGCATTGAGCGCCGCTCCGGGCCGTGTGGCGAGCATCGTCGGCGCGGCAGAACGCGCCGCCGCGGAGCTTCGCGAGCAGGCGGAGGCGCGGGCGCGTGAGCGGATCGCGGAGGCCGACCGCGCCGCGGAGAACCGCGTGCGCGCGGCCGAGGAAGAGGGCGAGGAGATCCTGCGCGAGGCGCGTGCGCACGCCGAGACGAGCAGGAACGAGGCCGTGGCGGCGGTCGCGGGCCTGCATGCTGACGCCGAGCGCACGCGCGAGGAGGCCGTGCGGATAAGCGCACAGTCCCGGGAGGAGGCGGAGCGGGTGCTCGCCGACGCGCGCGCGCAGGCCGGAGGTGTGCTCGCGGCGGCAGACGAGGAAGCCGCGCTGGTGCTTGCTGCGGCAAAGCAGGAGTCCGAACGGACGCTCGCGAGCTCGCGCGAGCATGCGAATCGCAGCGTCGAGGAGACACGCGAGCAGACCGAGCGGCTGCTCGAGGCTCGGCGAGCGGAGCTCCAGAAGTTGCGCACGACATCGGAGAAGCAGACGAAGGAGATCCGCGCGCAGGCGATGGCGGAGGCCCGCGAGATCACGAGCGAGGCGCATATGGTGGCGCGCGAGGTGCTCGGCGAGGGAACGGAGCTCTCGCGCAACCTGCGCGAGCTGTCGGTCTCGCTGCGCAACAACGCGGAGCGGCTGTTGCGAGACGTCGGCCTAGCCCACGGCGCGATGACGGCGCGCCTCGACCAGAGCGCTCCGGGCGCAGGTCGTCGCACGGGCGAGGGCAGCGACCGCCGGCGTGAGAGACCGGACGACTACGGGCCCGGCGACGACCTCGACGTTCCGGAGTTCATGCCACGGGATTAGCCGGTTCGCCTCGACAGTGAGGCCGGCTGAGAGTTTCGTCGCAGTAGCGGCGTAACGTTGCGGCAATGAACGAATTGACGCCAAGTCAGAAGGGGGCGGTGGCCGAGGCCGCGATCACCGCCGCGGCGATTCAGCTTGGCCTCGTGGTGCTCCGCCCCCTATGTGAGGGTGGACGATATGACCTAATGTTCGACCTGGACCCGGCGGTGTTGCGAGTTCAGTGCAAGCTGGCTCGCGTTCTCCCCGGCGTGCTGTACGTGGGCTTGCAGACGAACCGGTGTACGCCGCGGGGATACGTGTCGACCAGCTATGCGGCGACTGAGATCGACGCAGTCGCCGCCTACTCGCCGCATCTGAACAGATGCTTCCTTCTCCCCATCGGCCAGGTCGAAGGCCGCAGGGCGATCCACCTCCGACTCGAGCCGACCAAGAACAACCAGGCCGAACGTATTAGATGGGCTCGCGACTACGAGTTTCAGGCGGTAATGCACGGGCTGAAACAGTCTCAGCTTGAGACATCGCAACCTTGACGGCTACACTTCCTGAACCCTGCTTGGGGCTATAGCTCAGCTGGGAGAGCGCTACGCTGGCAGCGTAGAGGTCGTCGGTTCGAGCCCGACTAGCTCCACTCAAGACGTTGCACGACCCACCGGTTTTGGATTAGCCTGACCGTTAGTGCCGAGCTCGCAGCGCTCCCGAATCACGGCGGCCACCGACTTCGTCTACGGCCGGATGCGCCACGCCGATGCATGGAGCTCCGCGACGGCGGACCCCCTCCCTCCGGAGCGCGGATTCGATTCGCTTCGGGGTGACAAATACTGCCTTCTCACGACGTTCCGCAAGAGCGGTGAGCCAGTCCCGACGCCGGTCTGGTTCGGACTCGCCGACGGCAAGGTCTACTTCCGCACGGAGGCGGCGGTGGGGAAGGTGAAGCGAATCCGCAACAATCCGCGGGTGCGCGTGGCTCCGTGCACGCTACGCGGCAGGCCGCTCGGCCCGCCCGCTCAGGGACGGGCCCGAGTGTTGGGACCGGACGAGGCCGAGCGTGCCGAGCGTGCCATCGCTGCCAACTACGGTCTGTTTCGGAGAATCTATGAAGCCATCGGTCAGCGGCTTTCATCCATCGACCAGGTATACATCGAGATCGCTCCGCTGAGCCCTGCAGATGTAGTCTCGTCGAGCGCTGCTCAGCAGTAAACGGTGAACTGTGGCCGCGGCGCCCGGTCAGGCGGTCTCGCGCGTCGGCTCGAGATGGGGCTCGAGCCATGCCCGCAGACGCTCGAACGGCACGGCGCCGACCATCCGGTCGACCTCGGCACGATCCTTGATCAGCACGAGCAGCGGTATGCCCTGCACGTCGTAGCGGCCCGCTATCTCAGGAGCCTCGTCGGTGTTGAGCTTCACCACCTTCAGGCGGCCGGCGTTGTCGTTTCCCATCCGCTCCACCAGCGGTGAAACCATTCGGCATGGCCCGCACCATGGGGCCCAGAAGTCCACCAGCACCGGCACCGAGGAGGAGATCTCCTCATCGAAGGAAGCCTGCGTGGCTTCGACGATCCACGGCAGCATCGTGTGGCAGACGCTGCACCGCGGCACGCCCGAGGGAGTCGGGCGCACGCGATTCTTCGTGCCGCAGCTGGAGCAGACGATGACAGTGCCGGTAGCGGACATAGCGATCGGAATCGTGCGCGACGTGAAAGCTCACCGCCCACCGCGGACGGTCACACCGCCTCAGGAGCGTACTCCAGCCTCATCGTGCATGCCGGACCTAAGGGCTCGAGCACCGGTCAAGCCAGCCCGCTCGCGTCGCCTCGGCTGAAGGCCTCCGGGGCGGGCGGTAGCTGAAAACGCAGCGACGCTGCAACGAGACGCTCACCGAGCCCCGTATCGGCCGGCACGTGGTGAATCGAGCCGCCGTCGTCGATCACCGCCTCCACGAGCTCTTCGATCACGTCGGGGACGAGTCGTGTCTTGCCGCCGCAGACCGGACAGGTATCGCCGGTCAGGCCGAACCAGCGCGACTCGTCGCAGACGACGCCTGGCGAGCTTGCGCCCTCCTGCGTGTACAGAGCCTCCACCGCGCGTACAGAGGCCGCCCACAGGCAGGGCTCCAGGCCGACCGCCGCCGTGCCGCCCGCCGCCGCGGTTTCGAGCACCTCAGCGACCGCGCTGCGGTGCTGATCGAGCTCGTAGCGATCGAGGATCGCTTGCGCCCGCTCGCGCCCGGCGCCCGACCTGATGCCGTGATCGTCGACCGCGAACGTCCCGACGACGCGATCTCGCAGAGGCCTCGAGAGGACCTGCAAGAAGCGCGGCAGCTCGTCCTCGTGGCCACCTGCCACCAGGACCTCGAACGCGTGCTTGCGGAACAGGTCCTCGAGCGCCGCTGCCACCTCGCGGAAGTGCCGCCTCTCGAGCTCCTCCGGCTTGTGATCGTCGCGGCGCTCGTTGGCGGCAGGGCCGACCCCTCGCCGCGCGCCCGTAAGCTCGCCCGTATCGAGCACCTCGCCCAGATACAGCTCCCACGTGTGGGCCGCCTCGCGGTCCACCACGACCGCACAGCACCGGTGGTACTCATCAAGCACCGCGAGCAGCGCACGCGTCGCAGCGATCTCGTCGACCATGATCCGCTCGCGCACGGCACGTGGGAGGCCGACCACCTCAAACACGCCCGCGCCGCTGCATGAGAAGATCGCAAGCGTCCCGGCTTTGAAGGACCCGGACTCGACGAGCCCGGCAATCCGCGCGATGTCCTCGCGCAGCGAGAGACGAGTCGCGTGATCCGTATCGCGATCGTTCGCGAGCGGGCGGATCTGGTGCAGGAGGCTGTCGGCCCCGCTGCGCAGCATCTTGCTGCCCTCGGGGCCCGGCTGCACGGGGAGATAAGCCGAGACGATCGGAAGTCCGTTTCCCCGCAAATGCTCGATCCGCTCGATCGTCTCCGCACTGGGCGCATAGTCGACGTTCGCACCGACCGTCTCCGATCGCTCACGGCGGGTGGTCTCACTCGCGTCCGCTTGCATGCGCTTCTGACTCCTAGAGGGCGATTACGCCATCCACCTTAGCCGCACGCGCCAAGTGGCAACCGCTCCACACGGAAGGCCGTCGCCCGACTACCCTCTGCCCCCCTTGCAACTTGTTCCCAGCGGTCTAGGCTAGTTGAGATCCGGGACCAGACCGAGAGGAGCTCCCCCATGGCCAAGGCAGTCGGTATCGATCTCGGCACTACCAACTCGGTGGTCGCCGCAGTCATGGAGGGTGGCAAAGCCGAAGTCATCCCGAATGCGGAGGGCCAGCGTGTGACACCGTCGGTGGTCGCGTTCACCGACGACGGCCAGCGCTTGGTGGGCCAGGTGGCCAGGCGCCAGGCGATCCTGAACCCCGAGGCGACGATCTACTCCGCCAAGCGGTTCATCGGCCGCAAGTGGGGCGAAGTCGACGAGGAGGCGAAGATCGTCTCCTACAAGGTCGTGAAAGGGGCGAACGACTCGGTCCGGTTCGAGATCCGCGGCAAACAGCAGGCGCCCGAGGAGATCTCGGCGCTCGTGCTCCGCAAGCTCGCCGAGGATGCCGCGAAATTCCTGGGCGAACGCGTGACCGAAGCCGTGATCACCGTGCCGGCCTACTTCAATGATTCCCAACGACAGGCGACGAAGGACGCCGGTCAGATCGCCGGCCTCGAGGTGCTGCGGATCATCAACGAGCCGACGGCCGCGGCGCTCGCCTACGGGCTGGACAAGAAGGGCCAGGAGACGGTGCTCGTGTTCGACCTCGGCGGCGGCACCTTCGACGTGTCCCTGCTCGACGTCGGCGACGGCGTCGTCGAGGTTCGCGCGACGAGCGGCGATGGGCACCTCGGAGGCGATGACTTCGACAAACGCATCGTCGACTGGCTGGCGGACGAGTTCAAGCGCGATCAGGGGATCGACCTGCGTCAGGACCCCCAGGCCCTGCAGCGGCTGTATGAGGCCGCCGAGCGTGCGAAGGTCGAGCTCTCCTCAGCGACCCAGACGCAGATCAACCTCCCCTTCATCACCGCCGACGCGTCGGGCCCCAAGCACCTGAACGTCTCGCTCACGCGCTCGAAGTTCGAGCAGCTGGCGCAAGACCTGATCGAGCGCACCCGAGGACCGGTCGAGCAGGTTCTCGCCGACGCGAAAATGACCGCGGACGATATCGACGAGGTGATCCTGGTCGGCGGCGCGACTCGGATCCCGGCCGTGCAGGAACTGGTGCGTCGTCTCACCGGCGGCAAAGACCCGAACATGACGGTCAACCCCGACGAGGTGGTCGCCGTCGGCGCCGCGCTGCAGGCGGGCGTGCTCAAGGGCGAGGTCGAGGACGTCGTGCTGCTCGACGTCCTGCCGCTGTCTCTTGGCCTGGAAACGCTCGGCGGCGTGATGACGAAGGTGATCGAGCGCAACACGACGATCCCGGCACGCCGGACGGAGGTCTTTTCGACCGCGGAGGACAACCAGACGGCGGTCGATATCGTCGTCCTGCAGGGCGAGCGCGAGCTCGCCAGCGACAACCGCCAGCTCGCGCGATTCAGACTCGAGGGCATCCCGTCGGCGCCTCGCGGCGTGCCGCAGGTCGAGGTGACCTTCGATGTCGACGCCAACGGCATCCTCAACGTCTCAGCGCGAGACAAAGAGACCGGCAAGGAACAGCGCGTCACGATCTCCGAGAGCACAAATCTGGAGCAGCAGGACATCGAGCAGATGGTCAAGGACGCCGAAGCCCACGCCGAGGAGGACCGGCGCCGCCGCGAGGAGATCGAGGCGCGCAACGAACTCGATTCGGTCGCCTACCGCGTCGAGCAGCTCCTGAGCGAGCTTCAGGATCGCCTGCCGGTCCACGAAAAAGCGCGCGCCGAGCAGCTCGTCGCCGATGCGCGTCAGGCGCTCGAGCAGCAGGCGGGGCTCGACCGCGTGCGCCCGTTGATGGCCGACCTCCAGCAGCTGCTCTCGAGCCTGCCGGCGAGCGCTACGGGATCGGGCGGGACGGGCGGTAACGGCGGCGGCGCAGAGGGCCAGGCCGAGACCGAAGAGGACGTCGTCGATGCAGAGTTCACGCGAGACTGACGGCGGCGAGCGGCATTCCCCGCAGGCCGGACAGGCCGAGCGGGGAGCGTCGGCGCAGGAGGTGCCCGAGCGCGGCAGTGCCGGTGCGGAGCCCGGCGACGCCGGCCGGGCCGAGCTCATGGACGAGCTTGCTCGTGTCGAGGACCGCTACAAGCGGGCGCTCGCGGACCTCGACAACTACCGTAAGCGAGCGACGCGTGAAGTCGACAGGCGGGTGACGGAGGCCAAGGAGTCCGCGCTCGATGACTGGCTCCAGGTAGTCGACAGCGTCGAGCGGGCGATCCAACTTGAGCGAGAGGGTCCGTGTTACGAGGGACTGCGCGCCGTGCTGGCGCAGATCGACTCGGTCCTGGATCGCCAGGGAGCGGAGCGGATCGGCGCTCCGGGCGACCAGTTCGATCCCGGACGCCACCAAGCGGTCGCCGTTCGAGCCACGGGCGATCTACCCGACCGTACGATCGTGGAGGTCCAGCGGTCCGGATTCGCGCAGGGCGACCGCGTGATCCGGCCCGCGCAGGTCGTGGTGGCGCGCGCGCCCGAACCTACCCCCTGATGGCCGTCGGCTTTCAGGACTACTACGAGACGCTTGAGGTCCCGCGGACCGCGAGCTCGGAGGACATCCGTCGCGCCTATCGCAGGCTGGCTCGCAAATACCACCCGGACGTCAACAAAGAGCCCGGAGCGGAGGATCGCTTCAAGCAGATCTCCGAGGCCTACGAGGTTCTGCGCGACGACGAGAAGCGCTCCCGCTACGACCAGCTTGGGGCGAACTGGAAAGCGGGACAGGACGTGTCGGGCGCCAGTGGCTTCGGCGATGGGGACGGTTTCGGCGACGTTCGTGTCGACTTTGGCGGCGGCGACTTCAGCGACTTCTTCGAGAGCCTCTTCGGAGCGCGCGGCGGCGGGCGCTCAACGGGGGCTGGCGGCTTTGGCGGCTTTGATGGGTTCTCGGTGCGCGGCGGCAACCAGGAGGCGGTGCTGGAGCTCACGCTCGAGGAGGCGGCGGCCGGCGGCAAACGCCGCATCTCACTTGGCGACGGGCGCGACTTCGAGGTCGAGATACCGCGCGGGGTTCGGGACGGGCAACGGATCAGGCTCGCCGGACAGGGCAGCGCCGGGCCGGGCGGCGGGCCCTCCGGCGACCTGTTCCTGAGAGTGCGCGTCAAACCCCACCCGCGCTTTCGCGTCGAGGGCGGCGACCTCTACGTAGATCTGCCCGTCGCTCCCTGGGAGGCGGCGTTGGGGGCCGAGGTGGCCGTCCCGACGCTGTCGGGCAGCCTCAGGCTGAAGGTCCCCCACGGCTCCTCGTCCGGCCGGCGGCTGCGGCTTCGCGGCCAGGGGCTGCCGAGCCCGAACGGCTCGGCCGGCGACCTCTATGCGGTGCTCGCGGTGCAGGTTCCCAAACGACTGACCAAGGAGGAACGCGAGCTGTTCGAGCAGCTCGCGTCCGTGTCGCACTTCGATCCCCGCAAGGGCCGCTGATGGCCTCCAAGGCGCGAAGAAGCCGAGGCGGGCAGCTCATCAGGAGCGCGCCGCGGCTCGTGGCGGTCGAGACGATCGCACGTGACGCGGGCGTGCATCCAGACATTGTCCGGCGGTTCGCCCAGCTCGGCCTGCTCGAAGCGCGTGGCGGAACCCGTACGGCACCGCTCTTCCGCCCCCAGGACGCCGTGTTGATCGCGCGCGCGATGCGCCTGCGACGCGACCTCGGCGTCAACTACGCCGGCGCCGTGCTCGCCACCGAGCTGCTGGCTCGGATCGAAGACCTGGAGCAGCGGTTGCGCTCCGGCGCGCCGACACGCACAGGGCATGAGGTGATCGCCTGGACCCGCACCGTCTCATCCTGAGGGGCAGGGCCGCCGAGCCGGCCGGCGACGAGCGCACCATGGTGACCGCCTGACGAACGCAGCCGCGAGCGTCAGCTCGCCGGCATCGATGCGAACGGCGTGCCGCGCGCGCCGACGCGCGCCGGACGCCGACGCGGAGCCGTTCGCGCTCGCCCGCGAGGCCGCCTGCCGTCCGCACAACTAGTCGTGGCACGCATCTTCTCAAGCGCCGTCTGCTCGATCTGCCGCACCCGCTCGGCGCTGACCGCCAAGGACTCGCCGAGCTCACGCAGCGTGCGCTCGGGGCCGCCGAGACCATAGCGCGCCTCGATCACCGTGCGCTCGCGCCGCGTAAGACGACCAAGCAGTCGCGGCACATCGGTGGCGCCCAGGCGGGTTGCAAGCTCCTCGAATGCTTCCTCGGCGGACGGGTCGCTCAGCAGGTCCCCGAACGTCGCCCCTCCTCGAGTGGTGTCGTCGATCGGCTCCTGTAGTCCTCGCGGCTGGCGCTCGGCCACCAGCAGCTTTTGCAGCTGAGCGAGCGTGAGCTCGCTGTCCGTCGCCAGCTCCGGCAGGCTCGGGTCACGCGAGTTGACGCGCAGGAACGTGCGACGGGCGTCACGCACGCGCGCGAGCTGGCGCAGTGCCCGGTCGGAGAGGACGACCGGCCGCGAAAGCTCTGACACCAGCTGTTGCATCGCCTGACGCACCCACCAGGAGCCATACGCCCAAAACGGCGTCCCGAGATCAGGATCGAAGCGCTCGAGTGCGCGAAGCACGCCGACGACGCCCTCCTGCATCAGCTCCGAGCGCTCGACGCCGGGGACACGGCTGTAGGTGCGAGCCATGCTTCCGATCAGAGGCGTGAACGTCTTGATCAGGCGAGCGCGCGCGTCACCGCGACCGTCGCGCGCTTCCACGATCAGCGTCGCCTCGAGCTGCCCGCGGTCCTGCCATCTGTCCGCCGCCGACCTCGCCCCGGCACAGCGCCCGGCACGCTTGGATGATTCCGCCCTGCGCTCGCCCTGAAGAGGTGCGGTCGCCGCGTCAGCAGGCATAAGCCCTTGACCTCCATTCGAATGGTGGACAATGGCCGAGCGTGTAGTCCCGGGAGACCCTCGGGCCAGACACCGCACCGTGCCCGTGGCATACCTGTGCACTCATCCTACGCTCATGCGATGCGCAGGGTCACAGTTGTTCGCGCTCCCCGACGGCGCGGCGAGCGGCGCTGTCAACCAGTCATGATCCGGACGTGAGCCTGCTGGCCGCCAAGCTGCTGCTCGCGCCGAGCTTCGTCGTCGGCGCCTCGCTCGCAGCCCGTCGCTTCGGGCCGCGCGTCGGCGGGCTGATCGGCGGGCTGCCCGTCGTGGCCGGTCCGATCCTGCTCGTCTATGCGATGAGCCATGGGCGCGGGTTCGCGGCCGGCGCGGCGGCCGGCACCCTGCTCGGCCTGATCTCGCTGACGGCGTTCGTCGTCGTCTACGGCCGCTTCGCCGGCCAGGCGTCGTGGACGGCGAGCATGCTCGCGGGATGGGCGGCGTTCGGCGTGGCGACCGCCATCTTCAGCACGACCTCGGTTCCCGCGGGCGCGGCCCTTGCACTCGCGGGCGCCGGCATCGCCGTCGGCCTCGCCGCACTGCCCCGCCGGCCGCTCGGCCGGCGGATTCATCCGCCGCCGCCCGCCTGGGATCTGCCGCTGCGCGCCGGCTGCGCGCTCGCGCTCGTGCTCACCCTGACCGCCATCGCCGGCTGGCTCGGGCCACGGCTCAGCGGATTGCTCGCGCCGTTCCCGATCATCGCCACCGTGCTTGCGGTGTTCACGCACGCCCAGCGTGGGCCGGAGGAGCTCGTTCAGCTGCTGCGCGGGCTGATCAGCGGCTTCGGCGCCTTCGCGCTGTTCTGCTTCACGCTTGCCGTGTCGCTGCCGACGCTCGACACGTCGGCCGCGTTCGCGCTGGCGAGCGGCGTCGCGTTGCTCACGCAGGGCCTGCTGCTCGCGCACAGTCCCCGCGCGGCGGCGCCCGCCTCCCACGAGCTCGCGCCACGGGTCTCCGGCCGCCGACCCTAGTCTGGCACGGGCTCGTTGAGGACGGCGTGGCGCACGCGCTCGCGCGCATCGGCGAAGCGCAGCGCCTCATATGCGATCAGCCCCGACAGCACGGCGGCAAGCGCTCCGAGCGTCGCCAGCGAGGACGGTCGCACGGCCGTCTCGACCGGCACCAGTGCGAGCAGCAGCACGGCGGAGAACAGACGCTGCTTGTTCAGGCTGTGGACATTGCGGTAGCGGAACGCCACGTGTGCGAGCAGGTAGATCGCGGCGCCTCCGAGCAGCGCGGCCGCCGGCACGAGCCCGAGCGGGTCGCCCACGTGCGCGAGCGTCCGTTTCAAGCCGACCGCAACGAGCATGATGCCGGCGAGCATGGGGAAGTGCAGGTAGGAGTAGGAGTCGCGCGCGATCTCGTTGCGCTCGAGCCCCTGTGCTTTCGCCAACCGGCGCGCGGCCACGAGCGCGACGACGTCGAAGTAGGCCCACCACAGCGCCGCCGCGACGACCATGCCGAGCACGGCAGCGGCGACAATGCCCGCATCGAGACCCGCGCTCGCGCCGGCCCCGATCGCGAGGACCGACTCGCCGAGCGCGATGATGATGATCCCCCCGTGGCGCTCGGCGAAGTGCCCCGGAACGAGCTTCCACCCCTCGGCGCCGAAAAGGAACGGGCCCAACGCGTCGAGCGCCAGAGCCAGACCCCAGATCCCGATCTGGAGCCCCCCGCCGATCAACGCCCCCACGATCAGCAGCCCGATGCCGACGGCGGTGCCGACGGCGAGTCCGAGGACCGAGCGGCGCAGGAGGAGATCGCCGCGGCTCGCGAGCATGAAGAGGGCGATCTGGGCGACGCGGACGACGGCGTATGCGACGACGAACAGCACGGCCTCGCCGCCGAAGGCGCGCGGCACGCATAGATCGGCGACGAGCAGCGCGGCCATCGCCGCGAACATCGCGAGCCGGACCGACCCCTCCTCGGGATCCACGACGCTCGTCAGCCATGAGTAGCCGACCCACGACCACCACAGCAGCCCGAGCACCAGCAGTCCCTTGACGGCTCCTTCCCACGTCGGCGTGAGGGCGATCAGGGCCGTGCACTGGGTGAGGGCGATCACGAACACCAGATCGAAGAAGAGCTCGAGCGAGGTCACGCGCTCGCCTTCGCGCATGACGGCTCTGAGATGAGGCGCGCGGCTCGAGACGGTGCTGCTCACCGCGCCATCTTGGCACCTCGACGCCGGCGTGCCGGTCTGTGGCGAGGATGCGAGCGGGCTTGGCCCCGGTCGCATCACGGCCAGCGCCGCTGGCCTACGCCCCCTTGCCGGCGATCCTCGCCGGCGCCTCACCCCAGAGCTGCTCCAGGCGGTAGTAGTCACGCGTCTCGGGGGTGAAGATATGCACGACCACGTCCAAGTAGTCCATCAGGATCCATCCCGTCTGGGGCGATCCCTCGACACGGCGGGGCAGCACATCGTGGTCACGCTTGAGGCCTTCGAGGATGCCGTCGTGGATCGCCTTCGTCTGGCGGCCAGTGTTGCCAGAGCAGACGAGGAAGTAGTCGGTGTAGTCGAGCACGTCTCTGAGGTCGAGCTCCACGACATCCGCCGCCTTCTTGTCCTCGGCGTAGCGGGCGATCTCGCCCACGAGCTCCTCCGAGCGCATCAGCCGCCCCGCCCCCCGCGCGAGCCGTACAGGCCGTGCTCGGAGATGTAGCGCGCGACGGCGGGACCCACCAGCTGCTCCGCGTTCTCGCCCCGCGCGACGCGCTCGCGCACGATCGAGGAGGAGACCTCGACGATGGGCATGCGCAGTAACCTGACCTCGCCGTCGCAGGGCTGGCTGCGAGGGACGCCGCCACCTTCAGGTGACCGGCTGAGCGCCGCGACCGTCTCGAGCACCTCCTCGTCGGAGGCGCCCGTGCGGGCGCCAACCGCCACCCGTGCAAGCTCGAGAACCTTCGCCGGCTCGCGCCATGCCGGCAGCGTGCGCGCGATGTCGGCACCAACGATGAACGTCAGCTCGGCGTCCGGATGGCTCGCGTGTATGGCGCTGAGCGTATCGACCGTATAGGACGGGCCAGGCCGGTCGATCTCGAGCGAGGAAACCGAGACGCGCGGCTCACCCTCGACGGCGAGTCGGCACATGTTGAGGCGGTGCTGAGCTTCCGGGTCCTGCGTGGCGCTCTTGTGCGGAGGGATGTGGGCCGGCATCAGAAGCACGCGCTCCAGCGCGAGCTCCTCGCGCGCGTAGCGGGCGAGCGCGAGGTGGCCGAGGTGGGGCGGGTTGAACGTGCCCCCGAGGATGCCAACCGATCGGAGATCGGCCA
>DATMQG010000039.1:0-74655 GCA_035566835.1 Solirubrobacteraceae bacterium | reverse complement strand
CCGCGAGTCCGGTGAACTGGGGCCGCTGGCAACCCTTATGAGAGGATCCCCCTGGACGCCCCCGCAACGGGGAGGCGCCCAGGAAGAGGATCCCACGGCTTGGTCTGAGCTAGCGGCTATTTGGCAGCCACGGCCCAGCTTCCGATGGCGTTCAGGTTCGATTCTAGTACCAGTGATGTTATTGGTTCTTCGGTGCTGAATTCTTTGGTCCGGAAGATCAGCAGGACACCTATGTCTCCCTCACCAGCTTCTCCGGTTTCCGTGATTTTTTCACCGCCGGGGCTCGCGAAGAAGGGTGTCGACGTGACGTTCTTGTCGACGTTACCCACTCCGGCCCCTGTTTCCTTCGCTCCAGCAAGACTTCCACCGCGGTACGCGCACAAGTTGCCGACCGGCAGGACCACCGGTTCCTCCGGGCTCCCGACACACGGCGGCGTAGGTGTGAGCGCTTGTGATTCGTTGCGGTAGATGAGTTTCACTTTTTCGCCGTGTTTGAGCGGGATCGAGAAGGACACCACACCCTGAGCCTGCTCCTGTTCGGTCCCAACAGGAGCATGGATCGTCGCTGCCCAGACGCCCGACTCCTGTTTGCCGGACGCCAGTCCACCGGTCGAGCCGGTGCCCGTGTATCCACCGAAGTTGGTAGCGGTGCCGCTACCGGCGCCGCCACCGCCCGTGCCACCCGTCCCCGCCGGGCCGGTCGGACCGGCCGGGCCGGTTGCACCGGCGGGGCCGGTCGGCCCTACGCCGCCGCTGCCCGTGCCGCCCGTCCCGTTAGTTCCGTTCGCGCCGTTCGTGCCGTTGGCTCCGGCTGGGCCGGTCGGACCGGTTGCTCCGGTTGCACCGTTGGGTCCGGTCGCGCCTACGCCGCCGCTGCCCGTGCCGCCCGTCCCGTTGGTTCCGTTCGCGCCGTTGGTTCCGTTGGCCCCAGCTGGACCGGTCGGACCGGTTGCTCCCGTCACGCCGGCGGGCCCGGTCGGGCCTACGCCGCCGCTGCCTGTGCCGCCCGTCCCGTTGGTTCCATTCGCGCCGTTGGTTCCGTTGGCTCCGGCTGGACCGGTCGGTCCGGCTTCTCCGGTTGCACCGTTGGGTCCGGTCGGGCCTACGCCGCCGCTGCCTGTACCGCCCGTCCCGTTGGTTCCGTTCGCGCCGTTGGTTCCGTTGGTTCCGTTGGCTCCGGCTGCTCCGGTCGGACCGGTGGCTCCGGTCACGCCGGCGGGTCCGGTCGGGCCTACGCCGCTGCCTGTGCCGCCTGTTCCCGGAGGGCCTTCTGGGCCGGTCGGCCCGGCTTTGCCTTCATTACCTTCGGGTCCGGTCGGTCCAGCGGGTCCGGTCGGTCCAACCCCGCCTCCGCCTCCGCCTGTGAAGCACGTAGCGAGCGACGTGAAAGTGAAGGGCAGCGCGTTGCTGTCTTGCCCGTCGTGTTCGCGCGGGTCGAACGCGACGCGTCCGCCCGCTTCGTCCTTAACCGTCAGAAAAATGGGAACCACCGTTTTGGCTTGGGTGCTGCTGATGACTTTCGCCGGCTCGGTGGAGGAAAACGGAAAGACGTGGGCTGTGAACTCTCCAATCGCGTTGCTGGAGGCTCCAAAGTTTTTCCCGGTGAGTGTGATTTCCGTGCCCGGACAGCCAGAATTCGGGCTGACGGTTTCAAGCACTGGTTGCGCGCGTGCGGCCTGGCTGCTGCTGGCCAACACAAGTAGGCTCAGGACCGTCGCAAGGACGCTGAGACGCCCCGCCGGTCGTCGATTTAGAACGTCTCGCGCGGCTTTGGTGCCGTGCTTGGCTTCGCTGCGCTTACGCATAAGGATGTCTCCTCCTCGGCTCCGGTGATCTCCCTTGCCACCCCATGCGGCTCAGGACTCGCAGGCAATGAACGGCGGTCACGGGAGTCGCCGAGCCGACGACGTTCGCACGACACCAACTCTAGCGACCTCCTACGATCGCCCCAGTAGACTACCACTGGTCCGCGTAATTGTGTGCTACACCCTGCTCGGTTGACACTACCCAGCCGAGGGGCGACGCAAACCCCTCGGAGCAGCAAAAGTCCCGGAACGGCGCGCTGGCCCACAGGCGAGAAGCTCCCGCATTGTGGTCGGAGGGCGCGGGTCAAGCAAGACGCGCGCGTGGGAGCCCGGCGCCGGGCGCCGAGAGTGCTGGGCGGTTGCGCAGTATTCGAACGTCTCAGGTTTGGGAAGCCCGCGCGCCGCGCGGTCTCGGGCGGCGTGGCGCCGGCACTCGATCAGCCGCGTCTTGCCCTCGTGCAGCTCTGGGTCGAAGCGCTGAAAACGCACGCGCAGATCGACCTAGAACCGCTCTGCGTCACCCACGATGCTCGAAACCGCCACGGTGTCGTCGGGGCAGCAGACGACGATCACATCGCCGCGCGCGTACCGACACCGCCGCTGGTAGACCCCTGGGTCGAAGACGTCGTGCAGGTAGACGTTCGCCAGGAGCGTCGAAACTGACGCACCCTGCGGCGTTCCCTGCTCGGCCTTCGACCAGACCCCGCCCTGGATGACCCTCCTTCAACCACTTCTGGATTGCGGGCCGCCCGCAGGCGATCGGCATCAACGTGCTGCAAGAGCGGCGGCGAAGGGTACATCCATGTCTTTCTGGTGCTGCCTGGCGCACGCGATGCAGCGCACTTGACGCGCCGCCTCCGGCGCCGCGTCGGCGCGTCTTGCGCGGTCTGCGCTCAAGGACGGGCCGTCATCGACTGGCACGCGTTTGTCGACTGCTCCCTTCTGCGCCAGCCTATCCGCCACCCAGCGCCCGTCGGGGCCCCAGCTAGGAGGCCGAACCCTTAAACACCCCGGCCCCAGTTCACCAACTGCGGTGAACGGGGGCCGGGATCAAATCAATCCTGAGGGTCTCCCCTGGACGCCCCCCCAAACGAGGGGGCGCGCCCAATGGGAGATCCCACACCTTGGGAATGCCTACTGTGCGCTATTTGGCAGCCACAGCCCAGCTTCCGACGGCGTTCAGGCTTCCTTCTTCTCCAGCAGCCAGCGCTTCTGACGCTGCGAGGCTGAATTTGGTGGTCCGGAAGACAAGGAACAGTCCCAAGTCTCCGTTGTTGTTTTCACCGGTTTCCGTGACCATTGTTTCACCGTTGAACGCCTCGAATTTCGGCGCCAACTCGGTTCCGGTGCAGGTTGCCGAAACTGCGGCGGTGCCGCAGCCCGTCAGGCCCTGCACGTTCCTGTCGATGTTGCCCACTTCGACACCTTTTTCCTTGATGCCTTGGGTCTGTCCTCCGCGGTACGCGCAGAAGTTCCCGACAGGTTCGACCACGGGTTCATTCACGCTGCCGATGCACGGCGCCGTGGGTGTCCCCGCTTCTGTTTCGTTGCGGTAGTTGAGTTTCACTTTTTCTGCGTGTTTGAGCGGAATCGGGAAGGACACCACGCCCTCGCCCTGCTGCTGCTCGGTGTTTTCGGGAGCGTGGATCGAGGCGTTCCAGCCGCCCGTCTCCTGGAATTTCGACGCGAGTCCACCAGTCGAGCCATTTCCGGTGAATTTACCGAAGTTGGTCGCCTGGCCGGTGGGTGTGGCCCCGACTGAGCCTGTGCCACCTGATCCAGCCGGGCCGGTAGGTCCGACAGGTCCGGTCACGCCATTGGTTCCGTTGGTTCCGTTGGCTCCGGCTGCTCCGGTCGCTCCGGTCGCTCCGGTGACGCCATTGGTTCCGTTGGTTCCGTTGGCTCCGTTGGTTCCATTGGTTCCGTTGGTTCCGTTGGCCCCGGCGGTTCCGTTGGTTCCGGTGGCTCCGACCGCTCCGGTCGGACCGGTCGCGCCGGTCACTCCCTGAGCTCCGGTCGCGCCGTTGGTTCCGTTGGTTCCGTTCGCGCCGTTGGTCCCGTTGGTTCCGTTGGTTCCGTTCGCGCCATTGGTTCCGGTCGCGCCTTTCGCTCCGGCTTCACCGGTCGCGCCTTTCGCTCCGGCTTCACCGGTCGCGCCTTTGGCACCGGCTTCGCCGGTAGCGCCTTTGGGTCCGGTCGCTCCGGCCGCTCCGGTCGCTCCGACTGAGCCTGATCCGCCGGTTCCGTTGGTTCCGTTCGCGCCGTTGGTTCCGTTGGCTCCGGCTGCTCCGGTCGGACCGGTTGCTCCGGTCACGCCATTGGTCCCGTTGGTTCCGTTCGCGCCATTGGTCCCGTTGGTTCCGTTCGCGCCGTTGGTTCCGTTGGTTCCATTGGTTCCGTTCGCGCCATTGGTTCCGTTGGTTCCGTTGGCTCCGGCTGCTCCGGTCACGCCATTGGTCTCGTTGGTTCCGTTGGTGCCGTTCGCGCCGTTGGTTCCGTTGGTTCCGTTCGCACCGTTGGTTCCATTGGTTCCGTTCGCGCCGTTGGTTCCGTTGGTTCCGTTGGCTCCGGCGGGTCCGGTCGCTCCGGTTTTGCCGTTGCCGTTACCCGTGCCGAAGCACGAATACAGGTTGGTGTAGGTGAACGTGGCCCCTTTTCCTTCGATCCCGACGACGCCTTTGCCGTTTATGTGGGTCCCTTCCGGGCCTTCCCACAGCTGAAGGAACAGGGGAGTGACGGCTTTAACTTCCGTAGACGAGCCGCCCGCCAGGGCTTGGGTCATTATCGTTTCGTAGAACCCTTGCAGGTGGCCGAACTGTTCTTGGATTCCTTTTGTCGTCCATTCAAGTTCTTGCCGTCCGGTGCTTAGGCCTTTCCCTTTCACCGTGACGATGGTTCCCGGGCATGCTTCTGCCGGCGTCACACCGGTGACGCTGGCTGAGCGGCTGCCGCCGCCGTCTGCCCAGGCAGACCCGGCAGCACTGCAAAACACGAGCAATCCCAAAGCGCCGATGAGGAGGCTCATGCGCCTCGCCAATCGTCGCCTCAGAGATCGTCGCGTCGCAACTCGTGATCCCTTCGTGCCCAACGAAGCGTCCATGCGCTCACGCATAGGTCTCCTCCAGTACGTTGAGTAGCGGGCGTCCTCGTAAGCCCGTTAAACCGCGGCTCTACGCCCTCCTTTGGGCGGAAGCTACTGGATCTCGCCGCGGCTGTCAACCCGCCGAGGCTCCGCTCGTTGGCCCGCGACGCTGGGCCCGTAGAGCTCCGCATGGGCTCCAGCTCGGCCTGCAGGGCTCCAGATACGCTCCTGAGGGCCTGGCGCGGGGTCTCGCGGATGCGAGGGCTCGCCGAGCGCAGCGAAGCCGCTGCTCGCGACGTCGCAGGCAGCGGCGCCCTAATCGCCCGCTCGACCCACCGGCGCGGCGGCGGGTTGGCGGTCGTGCACGGTCGGCCGTGGCCGAGTGCGATCGTGGCGCCCCCGCGACAGGCGACTCGAGCCGGCTGCGGGCCCATCCGTCCCGCCGCACGCGTAGCCACGAACGATTATTATGCGCGCATGCAAATACAGACACCAACTTTCAGCACGACGCGTGCCGTCTCCCCGCGTCGCGGGGCCAGCGTTGCCGCCACTGCGCTTGCCTGCGCGGTGCTGGTGAGCGCCTGCGGCTCCTCCTCATCCTCGAACGGCTCTGGTGCGGCGAAAACCAACCTGAACACCGCCCACGTCGCGGTGGCCATCGAACAGACACTGCTCGAAAAGCGCCGTCTCCACGCGAAAGTCGTTTGCCCCGCAGCGGTGCCCCAGGAAGCGGGCAAGACGTTCGAATGCATCGCCACGAGTACCGCCGTCAAGCCACCTCACGCCGTGACCAACACGCCTTTCCTGGTCACGATCCAGAACAACAGGGGCTACGTTACATACGTCGGGAAGTAGGACGGGCTCGCGACCGGCTGGCCCGCCGTCGCCGGTCGCGATCAGCCGCCGCCCACCAGCTCGACCCAGTCCAGATACGTCGGCGGAGCCGGGAACTTCCCGCGGATGGACGCTTCCTCGCCGTACCCACGGGTCAGGCGCTCGCGTGTACCCTATGGGTGTGACCAGTGACAACGTGCTGATTATCATCCCCGCCTACAACGAGGAGGGACGGGTCGGTGCGGTTGTCCAGGACGTCCGCAGCACGTTCGCGAGCGCGGATGTGCTCGTCGTCGACGACGGGTCGGCCGACGGCACCGCGGCCGAGGCGCTGCGGGCGGGCGCCATGTCGCTGTCGCTGCCCGTCAATGCGGGATATGGGGCCGCGCTACAGACCGGATACAAGTTCGCGGTTCGCAACGGATACACGATCGTCGGTCAGATCGACGGGGACGGCCAGCATCGCGCGGAGTACCTGGCGACGATGTACAAGGCGCTCGAGGACCAGGACGCCGACGTGATCGTCGGCTCGCGCTTTCTCGACCGCGACGGCCACTATCGACCCTCGCGCGCGCGCGCCGTGGGTATCGGCCTGTTCGCGCGCCTGGCCTCCCTGATCACGGGCGAGCACATCTCCGATCCAACGTCTGGTTTCCAGCTGATGCGCATCGGCGTTGCGCGCTTCTTCTGCTCGGACGTCTATCCGACCGACTACCCGGACGCCGACATCCTGATCCTGCTTCACCGCACCGGCTATCGCGTGCGTGAGGTGCCGGTTCAGATGCGCCCCTCGCCGGGTCGCTCGATGCACTCCGGCCACAGCCCGTACTACGTGTACAAGATGCTGCTCTCGATCTTCGTGACTCTCCTGCGACCGCGCGCGAACGGCGCCTCATGATCAGCACGAACCTCCGCATCATCGCGATCGCCGGCAGCCTGGCGCTGTTGCTGTTCATCATCGAGCTCGTCCGCCGGCGCCGGCTCAAGGAGGAGTACTCGGTGCTGTGGGTGACGACGGCCGTCGTGCTTCTCCTGCTGGCTATCTGGGGAGGGCTGCTGAGAAGTCTCACCCACGGGATCGGCGCGATCTCCCAAGCCAGCACGCTCTACTTCTTCGGCCTCATCTTCGTCGTGTTCCTGCTTCTGCACTTCTCGTTGCGCGTGAGCCAGCTCGAGCGCCGGGTCATCACGCTGCTCCAAGAGATCGCGCTGCTCGGTGAGGCGCATCGCGACCCCGCGCCCGACGCCGGGCGCCAGCAGGACAAGGGCGCCGCCCGCGACCCCGTTTGAAGGACGGCCAGGATGGAGGGTAATGAGCACAGCAGCCGCTACCTCGCGGCGACGTCGGAGCTAGCCGACGCGGTCGATCCGGGTCAGCTCGACGAGATGGCGCGTGGGCTCGCGGCGATCCGGTCGGGAGGCGGGCGCCTGTTCGTGTTGGGCGTGGGAGGCGGCGCTGGCCACGCCTCGCACGCCGTCAACGACTTTCGCAAGCTGTGCCTCATCGAGAGCTACGCGCCCACCGACAACGTCTCCGAGCTCACGGCGCGCACCAACGACGATGGCTGGGAGAGCTCGTTCACGGGCTGGCTGGAGGTGTCTCGACTGGCCCCGGCAGACGGCCTGTTCGTGTTCTCCGTCGGTGGCGGATCGCGCGAGCGCAGCGTCTCGGTCAACCTCGTAAACGCGATCGAGTACGCGCGCGAGATCGGCGCGGCGATCTTCGGTGTGGTCGGCGCCCCCGGTGGCACGCTCGCGGAGTTGGCCGACGTCGCCATCCTGATCGAGCCGCCCGCGGACTTGCGCACGCCCCTGGTCGAGTCCTTCCAGGCGGTCATCTGGCACGGGTTGGTCTCGCACCCCGAGCTGGCCCTCAAACAAGGCCACTGGGAGTCGCTGAGCGACAGCGCGATGCCGTGAGCGGCCGACCGGCCGCGTTTCTGGATCGAGACGGGACGCTCAACGAGTTTGCGCCGGACCCCGACTCCGGGCTCCCGGAGTCGCCGCTGAGCGTCGCGGACGTGCGCCTGATCGAGGGCGCGGCCGGCGCGGCGCGCCAGCTGGCCGACGCCGGGTTCGCGCTGGTGTGCGTCTCCAATCAGCCGGCCGCGGCCAAGGGCAAGGTGTCGCTCGAGGGGCTGCTCGCCGTTCATGAGCGCGTCCTCGAGCTGCTTCGCGAGGAGGGGGTCCACCTCGACGCCTCCCGCCTGTGCCTGCACCATCCCGACGGCGTCGTGCCGGAGCTCTCCGGACCGTGCGATTGCCGCAAGCCGGCCCCCGGGATGCTCCTGGACGCAGCCGACGAGCTGGGCCTCGACCTGGCGAGCTCGTGGATGCTCGGCGACACCGACTCCGACGTCCTGGCCGCGCACGCCGCGGGTTGCCGCGCGGTGCTGATCGAGCACCCGGGCAGCGCCCACAAGCGCGCCGGCGGGGCGCGTCCCGATCTGGCGGCCTCGAGCCTCGCCGACGCCGCCGCTCAGCTTCTTGACGAGCTCGCGCCGGCCTCCTCGCCCGAATGACCCGACGCGACGCTCGCGGCTGACCGATCGCGACGCAATTTGCGAAATGCGTCCGGTATCGTAGGGGCGGTGCTCGACCAGATATCGACACGCATCTTCGCCGACGGAGCCGATCTGGACGGGATCATGGCGCTGGCGGCCAACCCCCGGATCGCGGGCTTCACGACGAATCCCACGCTGATGTGGAAGGCCGGGCTGACCGACTACGCCGAGTTCGCCCAGCGCCTGCTCGAGCGGATCACCAAACACCCGATCTCCTTCGAGGTCTTCGCCGACGATGCCGAGGAGATGCGCCGCCAGGCCCAGCTGATCTCCTCATGGGGCGAGAACGTGTACGTCAAGATCCCCGTCACCACGACCCAGGGTGAGTCGATGGCGCCGCTCGTGCGCGAGCTCTCCGAGGCCGGCGTCAAGGTCAACGTGACGGCGCTCTTCACCACCGCCCAGGTCGAGCTGATCACAGCGGCCTTGAAGGATGGGGCGCCGTCCTACATCTCGGTCTTTGCCGGGCGCATCGCCGACGCCGGGATCGACCCGGTGCCGATCATGGCCCGCTCAGTGGAGATCATGACCCAGGCGCCGCGAGCGGAGCTGATCTGGGCTTCGCCGCGGGAGATCCTCAACCTGGTCCAGGCCGACGAGGTGGGTTGCCACATCATCACGATCACCCACGATCTGCTGAAAAAGCTCGACTGCCTCGGAAAGGGCCTCGAGCAGTACTCGCTGGAGACGGTGCGGATGTTCCACGGCGACGCGGTCGCCGCGGGCTTCACGCTGTAAGGATGCAGTGCATCTCACCAGGGCGCCGGCCCCGCGGCACGGGCGCGCGCGGAGCGGCCCGGTGAGGCGGGCCTGCATCACCGGCGGCGGCGGGTTCATCGGTAGCAACCTGGCCGACCGGCTGAACGCCGACGGAGTGGAGGTCGTGATCGTCGACGACTTCCGCAGCGGACGGCGCGAGTTCCTCGCCGCGGCGCTGAGCCGACCCGGGGTGAGGCTCATCGAAGGCGACGTCCTCGACTCCGAGGTGCTGGGCGATGCGCTCGAGGGGTGCGACTGGGTCTTTCACCTACAGGCCAACGCCGACGTGCGCCGTGGCCTCGAGCATCCCCGACGCGACCTCGAGCAGAACACGATCGCCACCTCGAACGTGCTCGAGGCGATGCGCGCCCAGGGCGTGAGCCGGATCATGTTCTCCTCGACCGGCTCGGTGTACGGCGAGCCCGAGGTGTTCCCCACCCCGGAGGACGCCCCCTTCCCCGTCCAGACCTCCCTCTACGCCGCCTCCAAGCTGGCGGGCGAAGGGCTGATCGAGGCCTACGCGAGCGGATATGGCTTCACGGGCCTGATCTGCCGCTTCGTCTCGATCCTGGGCGAGCGCTACACGCACGGGCACGTGTTCGACTTCTTCCGTGCGCTCAAGCGCGACCCCACGCGCCTGCCGGTACTCGGCGACGGCCGCCAGGAGAAGTCCTACCTATACGTGGGGGACTGCATCGACGCGATCCTGACCGCGGCCGAGCGTCATCACGACGAGCCCGGCGCACACGTCTACAACCTCGGGACCGACGAGACCGTGATCGTCGATGACTCGATCGGGATCATCACCGAGCAGCTCTCGCTCTCCCCCGAGGTGGTGCACTCCGGCGGAAAGCGCGGCTGGACCGGCGACAGTCCCCTGATCCATCTCGACACGGCGCGCATCCGTGCGCTCGGGTGGCGTCCGACGCTGACGATCGAGCAGGCCATCGTGCGCACCGTGGAGTGGCTGCAGGCCAACGACTACGCTTGGCGCGAGGTGCCAGACGGAGTCCCCCTCATGAGCGAGGAGCAGAGGCGATGAGCGTGATCTTCAGCCGTGCCCCTCTGCGCATCTCGCTCGGTGGCGGGGGCACCGACCTGCCCTCCTACTATGGCGAGCACGGCGGCTTTCTGGTGTCGGGGGCGATTGACAAGTACGTCTACATGCTCACGCACACGGCCTTCCAGCGGCGCTACCGAATGAAGTACTCAGAGCTCGAGGAGGTCGACGAGATCGGGCAGATCCGGCACCCGATCCTGCGCGAGACACTGCAGCGCCACTGGCGTGGCAACCCGCTCGAGATCGCCTCGGTGGCCGACGTGCCCGCTGGGACCGGGATGGGTTCCTCGGGCGCCTACACCGTCTGCCTGCTCAAGGGGCTGGCCCACGCGCGGCGGACGTCGATAACCCCCGGTGATCTGGCCGAGGCCGCGTGCGATATCGAGATGGACGTGCTGCGCGAGCCGGTGGGCAAGCAGGACCCATACGTAGCCGCGCACGGCGGCATCTGCGCCTACACCTTCCATGGGGACGGCGTCGTCGACGTCGAGCCGCTCGAGCTCGAGCCGGGCGTGCTCAGGCGACTGCGCGACCAGCTGCTGCTGTTCTTCACCGGCGAGGCGCGTGCGGCCGCCACCGTGCTGTCCGATCAGGACGCTCGCTCAAAGGCCGGCGATGAGGAGATGATCGAGAACCTGCACCGCACCAAGGAGCTCGGGCTGCGCAGCCGCGAGTTGCTGATGGCCGGTGACCTGGAGGCCTACGCAGAACTCATGCACGAGCACTGGGAGCACAAGCGCAGCCGCTCGCCGGGGATGACCGACGAGCACATCGACCGGCTCTACACGCTCGCGCGTCGCAGCGGCGTGCTCGGCGGCAAGCTGGTCGGCGCCGGCGGAGGCGGCTTCCTGCTCGTCTATGCCCCGCGGCCGGAGGACACCAGGGAGGCGATGGCCGCCGCGGGGGCCTCGGAGCTCGCGTTCGACTTCGAGTTCGGCGGCGCCTACGCCAGCGAGCACAGGTGAGCGGCCTGCGTGTGGCGATCGTCGGCTGCGGGCTGATCGGAGCCAAGCGGGCGGCTGCGCTCGCACCGGACGACGAGCTGCTGGCGTGCTACGACGTGAACGAGCAGGCGGCACGCGGCCTCTGCGAGCGCCACGGCGCCAGGGCGTGCGCGACCCTGGGGCAGCTGCTCGCGACGCGTCCTGACGTCGTCGTCGTCGCCACCGTGCACGATCAGCTCGCGGGACTCGCCGAGCGGGCGCTGCAGGCGGGGGCACACGTGCTCGTGGAGAAGCCGGCCGGCGTCTCGAGCGCGCAGATCGACAGCTTGATCGAGTGCCAGCGTGCCAGCGGACACCTGGTCAAGGTCGGCTTCAACCACCGCTTTCACCCGGGGATCGCCCGTGCCGCCGAGGAGGTCCGCGGCGGGCACCATGGGAAGCTGATGCACCTGCGCGCACGCTACGGGCACGGCGGACGTGTCGGCTATGACCGCGAGTGGCGCGCCGACGCGGCGCGCTCGGGCGGCGGCGAGCTGGTCGACCAGGGCATGCACCTGCTCGACCTGAGCCACTGGCTGGCCGGTCCGCTTCCATTTCACTCGGCGCTGCTGCGCACCCACTTCTGGGACACCCCCGTCGAGGACAACGCCGCGCTGATCCTGGGCGAGGCGCAGTCGCGCACCGAGCCCTGGGCGATGCTGCACGTGAGCTGGACGGAGTGGAAGAACCTCTTCTCGCTGGAGATCTACTGCCGCACCGCCAAGCTCCAGGTCGATGGGCTGGTTCGCTCCTACGGGCCCCAGCGGCTGCGGATCTTCAAGATGAGCCCCGAGTTGGGCCCGCCGGAGCTGCAGGAGATCTGCTACCCCGACGAGGACCGCTCGTGGGAGCGTGAGTGGGCAAGCTTCCGCGAGGCGATCGAGGCCGGAGGGGAGCGCCCGCTGTGCGGCGACTTGAACGACGCCCGCTACGCGTGGGGACAGGTCGAGGCGGCCTATGCGACCGGACCCTACGCGCGCATGCGCGAGGCGGTGCCGGTACGCGAGGCGGTCCCCGGGTGAGCCGCCGGCGCGTCCTCATCACCGGAGGGTCGAGGGGAATCGGCCGCGTCGCCGCGCACGCGCTGGCCGAGCGGGGCTGGCGCGTCGCGCTGCTCGCGCGCGATGAGCTGGCGCTGCAGCGGGCCGTTGGCGGGCTTGCGGGCGAGGGTCACGAGGCGGTTGCGATGGATGTGGCCGACGAGCGCGCCTGGGAGCGCCTTGCTGGGCGCCTCGGCGACGTTCAGGGTCTCGTGTGCGCGGCCGCGGTGCTCGATCCCGTGGGCCCGATCGGCAGCTACTCGGCGGCGGACTTCCGCCGCACGCTCGAGGTCAATGTTCTCGGCACCCTGCTCGCGATCCGCGCGTGCCTGCCGGGGCTGCTCGCGTCTCGCGGCGCGGTCGTGACGTTCAGCGGCGGGGGCGCGACCGCGCCGCTTGTGCGCTTCGACGCCTACGCGGCCTCCAAGGCGGCCGTGGCGCGCCTCAGCGAGAACATCGCCGTCGAGCTGGCCGGCCAGGGCGTGCGAATCAACTGCGTGGCGCCCGGCTTCGTGGCGACCGACATCCACCAGAGCACGCTCGCAGCGGGCCCCGAGCTCGCGGGCGCCGACTACTTCGAGCACACCCGCGCCGAGCTGGAGCGCGGCGGCGTGCCGGCGAGCGAGGCGGCCGAGCTCGTCTGCCAGCTGCTGCAGGGCGATCCCGATGCGCCGTTCACCGGCAAGCTGATCTCCGCGCAGTGGGACCCGTGGCGCGACGCGAGCTTCCGACGCAGGCTCGCCGAGGAGCGCGACCTGGCGACGCTGCGACGAATCGACGGCGAGCTGTTCGCCGCGGTCGGGGAGCCGGCGCGCGTATGAGCCAGCCGTTCGTCAGCCACGTGACGTCCGAGCACGCGGTCAACTGGTCGGAGGATCTCGAGGAGCTTCACGAGGAGAGCAGCCGCACGCACTTCATCGACGTGTGGACCCGTAGCGCGATCCTTGCTCGCGTTGGTCCATTGCCGCAGCGTCCGCGGATCATCGATGTCGGCTGCTCCACCGGGTACCTGCTGGAGGACCTCCGCCGCGCCATCCCCGACGCGAGCCTGGTCGGCGTGGACCTCGTGGCGGGAGGGCTGCGCAAGGCCCGCGAGAACGTGCCGGACGCAGAGCTGTTGCAGGCCGACGCGTGCGCGCTGCCGCTCGCGGACAGGAGCGTGGACGGCGCCGTGAGCGCCAACCTGTTCGAGCACGTCCCCGCCGACGAGCGAGCGCTCGCGGAGACCCTTCGGATCCTGCGCCCGGGCGCGCGCGCGGTGATCGTCGTGCCCGTCGGTCCGGGCAACTACGACTACTACGACCGTTTTCTCGGTCACGAGCGCCGCTACGCCAGCGGGGAGCTTGCGCGCAAGGCGGCTGCAGTGGGGTTCGAGGTGATCGAGGACATTCACCTGGGCGCACCGCTGTATCCGGCCTTCTGGGCCGTCAAGCAACGCAACCGCCGACGCTATGAGCAGCTCCGAGGAGAGGCGCTCGAAGCCAAGGTGCGAGACGACATCGGGCGCACGAAGGACTCCGCGCTGGGACGCGTGGCCTGCCGCTTCGAGGAGCGGCTGCTCGCCCACGGCGTGAAGCTGCCGTTCGGGATCCGTGGATTGACCGTGCTCGCCCGCCCGCGGGAGCCCGCGTGAGTGGGCCCGGGCAGCGGGGAGGCTCGACCGGCCGGGAGGCCGTCGTGAGCACGCCCGCCCAGCAGGAGAGCGCCATCGGCACGATGGACGGCTCGGTTGGCGGCATGCTGAGCATCGTCGTTCCCGCATACAACGAGGAGGACAACATCGGCGCGGTGTACGAGCGCCTCAGCAGGGTCATGGGGCAGCTCCACATCGACTGGGAGCTGATCTTCAGCGTCGATCCCTGCACGGACGGCACCGAGCAGCTGATCCGAGAGCTGTGCGATCGCGACCCGCGCGTGAAGATGCTGCGCTTCTCGCGCAGGTTCGGCCAGCCGATGGCGACGATCGCGGGGCTCGAGGCCGCCCGCGGCGACGCGGTGGTCGTGATCGACTGCGACCTGCAGGATCCCCCCGAGCTGATCCCCGAGCTGCTCGCGCGGTGGCGCGACGGGCACGACGTCGTGTACGCGCAACGGCGAACGCGGGCGGGAGAGACGATCCCCAAGCGCATCGTCGCCGCCGTCGGCTACCGGATGATCAAACGGATCGCCGACGTGGAGATACCGCCGAACACGGGTGACTTCCGGCTGATGAGCCGTCGCGTCGTCGACAACGTCGTCTCGCTGCAGGAGAGCCACGGCTTTCTGCGCGGGCTGGTGGGTCTGGTCGGCTTTCCCCAGACGAGCGTCCTTTACGACCGCGACCCGAGGGCGGCGGGAACGAGCAAGTACAACCGGTTCTGGGGCTCGCTGGTGATCGGGCTGAACGGGATCGTCGGCTTCTCCCGTTACCCGCTGCATCTGATCTCGCTCCTGGGGATCGGCCTCGCGGCGTTTGCCTTTGGGCTGGCAACCGTCTACGTGGGTCTCAAGCTCGGTGGCGTCGGCTTCCCGGTCGGTAACCCGACGATCGTGATCGTGGTCTCGTTGTTCAGTGGCATCCAGCTGCTGTCGCTAGGTGTGATCGGGGAGTACGTCGGGCGTATCTATGACGAGTCCAGACACAGGCCGAAGTACATAGTCGAGTCCCGGTACGGGTGGGACGACTGAGGGGTGCCTGACGTCCGCGCGGAGGAGCTGCCGCCGGTGTGCATCCTGGCTGGAGGGCTGGGAACGCGCCTGGGCGAGCGCGTACGCGATACGCCCAAGCCGCTGCTTGAGGTCGCGGGCGAGCCGTTTCTGATCCACCAGCTGCGCCTGCTCGCCGCGCACGGCGTGCGCGAGGTCGTGTTGTGCGTCGGCTACCTGGGCGAGCAGATCGAGGCGCGGATCGGCAGCGAGCGCTTTGGCATGGGGATCCGCTACAGCTTCGACGCTGTCGCTGGAGCGGACGGCACGCTCGGCGCCATTCGGCGCGCGCTGCCGCTGCTCGGAGAGCGTTTCCTCGTGCTGTACGGTGACACCTACCTGCGCATCGATTACGCGGCCGTCGCCCGCGCCTGGCATGAGAGCGGCCTGCTGGCGGTGATGGCCGTGCTGCGCAACGAAGGTCGCTGGGACACCTCGAACGTCACCTATCGCGACGGCGTCGTGCTCCGCTACGACAAGCGCTCCCCCACGCCGGAGATGCAGTGGATCGATTACGGCCTCGGTGGCCTCACCGCGCGCGCGCTCGAGCGAGTGCCGGCCTCGGAGAGCGATCTGGCGGTGCTATACGAACGGCTCGCTGGGCGCCGCGAGCTGCTGGGATTCGAGGCGAGCGAGCGCTTTTACGAGATCGGCACGACGCCCGCGCTCCTCGAGACGGAGGCGTTCCTCCTCGGCCGGGCAGCCGAGTCTTGACCGTCCAAAACCCCTGGTGATCGTGCAAGACTGTCCTTCGTTTGAGACCGGGGCCCCACAATTCGGCTGGACACGACGTGAGTGGCGAGGCGCAAGATGAGCGAGATCGGCGCGAGCTGAGCGAGATCGGAATAGCTCGGCGCGCGCCGGCGAAGCCAGCCGTCGCGCGCATGCTCCGCGAGCCAGACCCGGGCATGCTGCGACAGGGACTCCGCTTCGCACTGGCAGGGGGCACGGTGACGCTCGTGTACCTCATCACCACCACGGTGCTCGCCGAAGCCTTCGCGGTGCCCTTTCAGGCCGCGCTGGCGATCGGCTTCTCGGTTGGGCTGGTCGTCCATTTCACGCTGCAGCGCCTCTTCGTGTGGACCCATCACGAGGAGTTCGCACTGCCTCTGCACCATCAGGTCGGTCGCTACCTAATCGTCGCCGCCGCGCAGTATGGGGTGACCGCGGCTTCGACCTCGTTCCTGCCGTCGGCCCTGGGTGTCTCCACGGAGGCCGTCTATCTCGTGACCGTGACCGTGGTCGTGAGCACGAACTTCGTGGTGTTTCGCAACGGCATATTCCACGCCAAGCCCGCCATCTCCGAGCGGGATCTCGAGGCGCCCGCATTCGTGGCTCCTAGCCCCGCCCAGACCTCCGTCGAGCAGCCCACGCGCTGAGGCGCGTGCCGACCCGCCGCGACCGCGTGAGTTGGGTCATTGCCAAAGGCGCTCGCGGCCGCCTCCCGAGGCCCGTGCTGATCGACCTCGCGATCGCGACGGTTGCCGTTCTGCTGATCGCCTCGCCGATGTTGTTCACCGACGACGGGTTTGCCGAGGACTTCACCAACGCGATCTGGCTGGCCGACCTTCAGCAGCACGCGATCGCCTCCCACCTGCATCCGACGCTGTTTTTGCATACGCAGCAGCGCGGCGTGTTCGAACCGCTGTTCGCCTTCTACGGCGGGACGCTGTACGCGCTCACCGGGGCGTTCGCGGCGGCCCTCGGAGGGTCGACGATCGTGGCGTTTGAAATCGTCACGCTGGCCGCGATCGCGGCGGCCTACGGCGGGGTCTTCTGGCTGGCACGACAGGTGGGCGTGAAGGGGCTGCTCGCGCACGCGCCGGCGCTCGTGTTCGTGACCAGCGCCTACTACGTCACGAACCTCTACGGGCGGGGGGCCTGGGCGGAGTTCATCGCCGTCTCGGCGCTGGCACTCGTGGCCGCCGCCTCGCTGCGGCTGGTGCGCGGTCGCTGGCGAGCTGGCCCGGTCCTGTGCCTGGTGGGGGCCACCGCGCTGTTCAGCGGCAGCCACAACATCACGCTGCTGTGGGCGACGACGCTCGGGCTCGTGGCGCTGTGCTGCTACTGGCTCTTGAGCGGGCGCCCCCGCGAGCTGCCGTGGCGGCGGATGCTCGTCACCGCTGGCCTGATCGCACTCGGTGTCGGCCTGAACGGCTGGTTTCTCATCCCCGACGTGAGCTACGCGCACGACACGCAAGTCACCGGCAACGTCCTCCCGTGGGGCGAAACGGGGTTCTTCGACACCTTCGGGGTGATCTTCAACCCCCTGCGGACGGTGCCGCGCCAATCCACGACGGCAGCGCTGTTCGTTCAGCTTCCTGTCCTGGCGCTGGCCTGGGGCCTCTTCGCGGCGCCGCTCGTCTGGCGCGAGCGGCGTTTGCGCGCCGGGCTTGCCACAGCGCTGATCGCGCTTGTCGGCGTGCTGGTGCTGATCATGTCCTCGGGCGCGTGGTCGCTGCTGCCGAACGTCTTTCGGCAGATCCAGTTCTCTTACCGGCTGCAGACCTACGTGGCGCTGGCCTGCGCCGCGCTCGTGCTCCTGGGCACGCTGGCGCTCACGCGCCGGGCCGAAAGCGGCCGTGCCACGCGCTCAGACCGCACCCTCGCGCTCGGGCTCGGGCTGGCGCTGACCTTCGGTCTGGCGCTGTGCGCGTGGCAGTTGTGGGTTCCGAACACCCACAACGAAGGATCCCTGTCGACCCGGGCCCAAGCCCTGCACGGTTCGCCCACACTCCTGCCCGCATCTTGGTACGCGGGGAACGACTACAGCGATCGCAGCCTCCCGATCGTCGCCGCGACGCAAAAGTTCACGTTCAACCCGACGGCCGTGCAGGACGATCGGCTCAGCGGCCTGGTTTCGTTACCCCCTGGGCGCCAGCCGTTCGCCACCAATATCGACGGTGGTCCCTACCTGGTCCACGTCGGAGGAGGCGCGCGCGTCGCGGGGCGAGTCGAAGGCGGCGAACTCGTGTTGCAACGCACAGCCGAGGGATCGCAGCCGGTGCCGATCGAACTCAGCGCCCAGCTCAGCGCGCCCGTGGTGGCGGGGCGGATAGCGACGGCGGCATCGGCTGCCCTCCTGCTCGCGTGGGCCCTGGCCGCCGCTGTGCGGCGCCGGCGACGGCGCTGGGCGGCTCGCCTCTCAGCGCCCGCAGCAGATGGGGCTCCTCAGCCGCGTCCCTCTTAGGTGGCTCGAGAATGCATGTCAACCGCGTGAGTTGGATCCTTGCCACAGGCGCTCGGCGGCGCCTGGCGACGCCCGCGCTGATCCATGTGGCGATCGCGACGCTCGCCGTCCTGCTGATCGCCTCACCGCTCCTGTTCACCAGCGACGGGTTCTTCCCGGATTTCACCAACGCGCTGTGGCTGACTGGTTATCAGCAGGGCGTGATCGCTGCGCACCTGCATCCGACGCTGTTTCTGCAGACGCAGCAGGGCGGCGTGTTCTATCCCCAGTTCGCCTTCTACGGCGGGACGCTGTTCGCAATCACCGGAGCGCTCGGCGCCCTGCTCGGCGGGTCCGCCGTCGGAAGCGCGACGATCGTGGCGTTCGAAACCGTGACGCTGGCCGCGATCGCCGCCGCCTACGGCGGGATCTACTGGCTCGCCCGCCAGCTGGGCGTGCGCAGGGTGCTCGCACACGCGCCGGCGATCGTGTTCGTGACGAGCGCCTACTACGTCACGAACCTCTACGCACGCGGAGCGTGGGCCGAGTTCATAGCGGTCTCGGCGCTGCCGCTCGTGCTCGCGGCATCGCTGCGGCTGGTGCGCGGTCGCTGGCGCCTGGGGCCCGTCGCCTGCCTGGTGGCGGCGAGCGTGGTCTTCAGCGGCAGCCACAACATCACGCTCCTGTGGGGAGCGACACTCGCGCTGGTGGCGCTCGCCTGCTACTGGCTGTTGAGCGGGCGCTCGCGCGAGCTGCCGTGGCGGCGGATGGGAGCGACCGCTGGGCTGCTCGCCCTCAGCCTCGGGCTGAACGGCTGGTTCCTGCTCCCCGACGTGAGCTACGCGCACGACACGATGATCACGGGCCGCGGGATCACGTGGAGCGTGACCGGCTTCTTCAACACCGCCGGCGTGATCTTCGACCCCCTGCGGACGGTCCCGCGGGAATCCGAAACCCCGGCGCTGTACGTCCAGGCTCCGGTCCTAGCGCTCGCGTGGGGGCTGATCGCGGCGCCGATCTACTGGCGGGAGCGGCGTCTGCGCGCCGGCCTGGCGACTGCGCTCTTGGTGCTGGGCGGCCTGCTGGCGGTGATCATGTCCTCGGGCGCTTGGTCTGCACTTCCAAGCCCCTTTCAGCAGGCCCAGTATGCGTACCGGCTACAGACCTACGTGGCGCTCGCCTGCGCGGGGCTCGTCCTGGTGGGCGCGCTGGCGCTCACCCGCCGGGCCGAACGCGGCCAGGCGGCGCGCTCAGACCGCCTCCTCACGCTCGCCCTCGGGCTCGCGCTCGCGTTCAGCGTGGCTGTCTGCGCGTGGCAGCTGTGGGTACCGAACACGCACGTATACGAAACCACCTCTTCCTCCCTCTCCAACCGAGCCGAAGCCCTAACGGGAGCGCCGACCCTCCTACCGCGATCGTGGCAGGCGCTGCACGACTACGGCGATCGCAGCCTCCCGGTGATCCCCACCACGGAAAGGTTCACGTTCTATCCGGCGGCCGTGGAAGATGACAAGCTCGCCGGTCCGGTGGCGCTTCCCGCGGGCTCCGAACCGTTCGCCACAAACATCGTGGGTGGCCCCTACCTGGTCCACGTCGGAGGAGGCGCACGCGCCGTCGGGCGCACAGGCGAAGGCGAACTCGTGCTCAAACGCACGCGCGACGGATCCCAGCCGGTAGACGTCGAAGTGAGAGCGCAGCTCAGCACACCCGTCGTGCTGGGGCGGATCACGACGGCGGCAGCCGCCGCCCTCCTGCTCGCACTGGCTTTGGCTGCGGCGCTTCGACGCCTGCGAGGGTCGGCCGCTCGACGCGAGAGCTCCTCCACGGCAACGCGGCCCCCCTCGCCGTGAACTCGCGGGCCGCTCGACGCGCGATGACGATCGGCTCGCGCCCGGGCGCCCGCCGCCGCCTGGCGAAGCCCGCGCTCGTCCATGTGGCGATTGCGACGCTTGCCGTCCTGCTGATCGCCTCGCCGCTCCTGTTCACCAGCGACGGGTTTGGTCCTGACCTCACGAACGCGCTATGGCTGGCTGGTTATCAGCAGCACGCAATCGCGGTGCACCTACATCCGACGCTGTTTCTGCAGGTGCAGCAGGTCGGCGTGTTCTATCCGCAGTTCGCCTTCTATGGCGGGACGCTGTTCGCCATCACCGGGGCGCTCGGAGCCCTGCTCGGCGGGTCGGCCATCGGAAGCGCGACGATCGTGGCGTTCGAAGCCGTGACGGTGGCCGCGATCGCCGCCGCCTACGGCGGGATCTACTGGCTCGCCCGCCAGCTGGGTGTGCGCAGAGCGCTCGCGCATACGCCGGCGATCGTGTTCGTGACGAGCGCCTACTACGTCACGAACCTCTACGGACGCGGAGCGTGGGCTGAGTTCATGGCCGTCTCGGCGCTGCCGCTCGTGCTCGCGGCATCGCTGCGGCTGGTGCGCGGCCGCTGGCGCCTGGGGCCGGTCGCCTGCCTGGTGGCGGCGAGCGTGGTCTTCAGCGGCAGCCACAACATCACGCTCCTGTCGGGCACAACGGTCGCGCTGCTGGCGCTCGCCTGCTACTGGCTGTTGAGCGGGCGCTCACGCGAGCTGCCGTGGCGGCGGATGGGAGCCACCGCCGCCCTGATCGCCCTCGGCGTCGGCCTGAACGGCTGGTTCCTGCTCCCCAACGTGAGCTACGCGCACGACACGATGATCGGAGGCGGCAGCCTCGAATTGTGGAACGCGACGGAATTCTTCAACACCGCCGCAGTGATCTTCGACCCCTTGCGAACGGTGCCGGGGGAATCCAAGACACCGGCGCTGTACGTCCAGGCTCCGGTCCTGGCGCTCGCGTGGGGGCTGATCGCGGCGCCGATCTACTGGCGCGAGCGGCGTCTGCGGGCCGGCCTGGGGACTGCGCTCTTGGTGCTGGGCGGCCTGCTGGCGGTGATCATGTCCTCGGGCGCTTGGTCTGCACTTCCAACGCTCTACCAGCGGATCCAGTTTCCCTACCGGCTGCAGACCTACGTGGCGCTGGCCTGCGCCGGGCTCGTCCTGGTGGGCGCGCTCGCGCTCACCCGCCGGGCCGAACGCGGCCAGTCGGCGCGCTCAGACCGCCTCCTCACGCTCGCCCTCGGGCTCGCGCTCGCGTTCAGCGTGGCGGTCTGCGCCTGGCAGCTGTGGGTACCGAACACGCACGTGAACGAAACCAACTTCTCCTCCCTCTCCAACCGAGCCGAAGCCCTGAGCGGGGCGCCGAGCCGCCTACCACGATCGTGGCAGGCGCTGCGCGACTACAGCGATCGCAGTCTGCCCGTGATCAACCCAAAGCAGCTGTTCACGTTCTACGCGAACTCGGTGGAAGATGAACGACTCGCCGGCCCGATTTCGTTTCCCCCGGGCCTCGCCCCCTTTGCCACCAATATCGCCGGTGGCCCTTACCTGGTCCACGTCGGAGGAGGCGTGCACGTCGTCGGGCGCACAGGCGAAGGCGAACTCGTGCTCAAACGCACGCGCGACGGATCCCAGCCGGTAGACATCGAGGTAAGAGCGCAGCTCAGCACACCCGTCGTGCTGGGGCGGATCATGACGGCGGCGGCAGCCGCCGTCCTGCTCTCGTTGGCTTTGGCTGCGGCCGTGCGACGCCGGCGAGATCGCTCGACGGCCCGTCCAAGCGCCTCGGCCCGCGTTTGAGCGTCAACATGCACGGACCCGGCGGGCGACGCTCCCGTGGCGGATCGGATCCACTTGGCGATCCTCGCTGATAAACGGTAGCGTCCCGGCGGCCTTCACCGACCCTCTCGCCAGCGGCTCCTCTCCATGCAAATCGACGCGGCACGCCTACCGACAGGAGCGACGCTCGCGGCGGAGGTCGCCATCGTCGGCGCCGGACCGGCGGGCATCACGCTGGCGCTCGAGCTGGCGGACGCCGGTCACCAGGTTCTGCTGATCGAGAGCGGAGGGAGCTCCTACAGCCGCGACGTCCAGCGCCTCGGTGACACGATCGGAAACGACGTTTTCCATGCCCCCATGTCAGCGGCCACGCGCCGTCAGATCGGAGGCACCTCCAATCTGTGGTCTGGGCGCTGCGTGCCCTTTGACCCCGTGGACTTTCAGCAACGCGAGATCGTGGGTGATGCTCGCTGGCCCGTCAGCTATGGCGAGTTGGAGAAATACTTCGCGCGCGCCTGCGGATGGTTCAAGTGCGGGCAGCCGACGTTCGATTCCGCGCAGGTCCCCAATCTGGCCGGCCACAGCCTTATCCCCGGTTGGCCCGGTGGCGAGATCCGCGCCACGTCGCTCGAGCGTTACTCATTGCCGACGAACTTCGGCCGTGTCTACGGGGCGAGGCTCAAGAGCTCTCCACTCGTCACGCTCGTGAGCGACCTCACGTGCACGGAGATCGTTTGCCGCCCTGACGGCCGCAGCATCGAGCGCCTGGCCGCGCGGACGCTGGCTGGCAATGAGGTGCGGGTGCGCGCAAAGCGGTACGTCCTCGCGGCCGGTGGCGTCGAAACCACCCGCCTGCTGTTTGCCTCCAACCGCCATCACGCCGCCGGCGTCGGCAATCACTCCGGTCACCTTGGCCGTTGGTACATGGGCCACGTCGGAGCCTCGATCGCGCGGGCTCATTTCAGCACCCCACCAGAGGCGACGATATACGGCTTTGAGCGTGACCCTGAAGGCGTCTACGTACGCCGACGTTTCACCTTTTCGCAGGACTATCAGATCGAACACGATCTGCCGAACATCGCTATGTACCTCGAAAATCCGGATATGAGCGACCCGTCCCACGGCAACGCGATCCTGTCCGTCATATATCTGATCCTGGCGTCACCGCTCGGCCGCCACGTCATAAGCGAAGGGGTCCGGCAAAGCAAGATCGACACTGGCAGCTCAAACTCGACGTGGTTGCACATCCGTAACGTCGTGCGTCACCTTCCGCAGGCAATCTCGTTCGCATTGAGATTCGGATACGAACGTTTTGTCAGGCCAGGGCGCAAGGTGCCCGGGTTCGTCGTGCCGAGCCCGTCAAACTCCTACCCGCTCTACTACCACGGCGAGCACTTGCCAAACTACGACAGCTGCATCGCGCCGAGCAGCGAGACGGACGCACTCGGGATGCCCCGAATACGAACCAATCTGCATTTCAGTGATGAGGACATTCGCAACGGCATCCGCGCCCATGAGCATCTCGATCGCTATCTCCGCCGACATGGCCTCGGGCATTTGGAGTATCTCTTCGAGGACCCGGAAGAGGAGCTTCGCAAGCGGTTGCTCGACGGCTATCACCAAGCAGGCACCACGCGCATGTCAGACCGGCCGCAGGACGGGGTGTTGAATCCGCACCTCGGGGTGCACGGCTTTGAGGAGTTGTTCGTGGCCAGCAGCTCCGCCTTCGTGACCTCAGGACAGGCTAACTCGACCTTCATGATCGTTGTCCTGGCCCTGCGGCTTGCCGATCACCTTCGTCGCGGCCTGCGGCTCGACACGGAAGCGCCTAATCCGGCGGCGTAGTCGCAGACGTTATCTCGCGCGCGGGTCGACTCGGATGCGGGCTCATTCGTCGAATGGCATACTCGCTCGATGCGGGGCATCTGCGCGATCACGGGCGCAAGCGGATATGTCGGCGGTTGCGTGGCGAGCAGACTGGCGGACGCCGGTTGGGAGGTGAGAGCACTCGGCCGATCCCGGTCTGAGCAGGAGCGATCCGGGTTCACGCAGGCTCATTTCGAGCTCGGCGAGCGGGTTTCTCCGCAAGCGCTGGCAGGCGCTGACGCGCTCGTGCACTTGGCCTACGACTCCAGCCTATACCGCTGGATCGACATCGAGCGCGTCAACGTGGAGGGATCTAGACGTCTGTTTGCCGCCGCGCGGGAGGCCGGAGTCGATCGCATCGTGTATGTGAGCAGCATCGCGGCGTTCCCCACGGCAAGTTCGCTGTACGGTCGCGCCAAGCTCGCGGGCGAGCAGGCGGCGTCAGCCGCAGGCGCCGCGATCGTCCGCCCCGGGCGTGTCTGGGGCCCGCGGGGCGCCGTCACGTTCGGCCCACTGCAGAGAGTGGTGGAACGCTTACCCATAGTGCCGCTGCCTGTGCCCAGGGAGCTGGAGTTATACCTCACGCACGAGGACGATCTCGCAGCACTGGTGGAAGGCGTCCTTGACCGCTGGCCCGCAGGGTCGGGCAAGCTCTATGTGGCTGTATCACCGGACTGGATCGAATTCGGAGAGTTGCTGCGCTCGCTGGCGCTGAAGGCCGGCAAGCGACCCCGCCTCGTGGAGCTTCCCTGGAGGCCCTTCCGGCTCGGACTGAGGATCCTCGAGGATATCGGCGCCAAACCATCGTTCCGCAGCGACGGTATCCTGAGCCTCGTCACCGGCGACAAGCAACCGCTCGCACGTGCCACAGATCAGACCGATCGCTACGGCGTGAGCTTCCGGCCATACACGCTCACGTGACGTCTACCGGGGACGCGCTCGGCTGGCCGCGCTGCTTCGCGCCCGCGCCGTCGCTTCCCCCGCGCCCAAAGCGCGCGCTCAGCGCCAGCCAAAGCCCATACCAGAGGCCGGCGCTCATCGCCGCAAGCCAGTTGGGCCCGACCCAGCTGACCGCCGCGACGTCGGCGCGCTCGCGACGCAGCGCGGCGGCGGCGGCGGCGAAGGCGACCGGGGTCGCGACCGCCGCGCGCGCCGCCAGCCGCGGCCGGCGCACAGCGATCACGGCCACGAGCAGGCTGATCGGAAAGTAGGCCACCACGAGCGGGAAGAACCGATCGCCCGGCCGCCCGTAGCTGTCGACGAAGGTCTTGCCGCGGTGAAAGACGTTGTGCATGAACGCGCGGTAGCCTTCGTGGGCGGAGTAGGTGCAGGCGAAATGGGGGGAGACGTTGATCCGCTGGCGCGCGGCCAGCAGACGGATCAGCCCCGTGTCGTCGCTGACGTTGCGCGTGTCGGCGTAGTAGGAGCTGAACTCTCTCTTCGCCTCCAGCAGCATCGAGCGCGGGGCGAGAAAGCACGTCGTCGCCTTGGAGAATCGGTCGTACTCCTCCAAGCCGAAGCTGGTGGTCCGCGGCTCGGAGTAATAGCGCCACCACACCAGCGGGATGATCACGCTCCAGAAGCGCCCGTACGGAGTCTGCCGGTTGAAGTCGATGTGCGCCGACCAGATCGGGAGGTCGTTCTCGTCCTTGATCCGGTCACTCACAAAGCGCAGCGCGTCGGGCGCAACGGATACCCGCGAGTCGAGCAGCAGCACGAGGTCACCTGTGGCCGCCTCGGTGCCTTGCTGGCGCGCGGGAAAGCGGCCAGGGCGCTCCTCTGAGAGCACGCGCAGCGGTAGAGCCGGCTCGATTCGCGCGAGTGCCTCGCGGGTCTCTTGGTCGGCGACCACCACGACGAGCTCGGCCTTCTCGAACGCCGAGCGTTGGACCGCGAGCGTGACGTCACGGATCGTCCGCCCGATCCACTCGGGCTCCCTGAAGACGGGGATCACGATCGACAGTGACGGCATTGACATGTCAGCTCTCACTCATGCGATCGTAACCAGCTCGATCCAGTCAAGCGGACGTCCGCACAGGCGCGCCGCCTGCTGCGGGGCGACGGTTATCAGTTCGCTCGCCGGTTTCTGCGGCTGCAGCGTGATCGCCGCCAGGGCGGTGAATTCGTTGTTCCCGCTGCCAGGCGTGAGGTCGGCGTGGGGGTACGTGAAAACGAACGTGTGGACACCAGGTTCCAGGAACACGTTCGCAAGGTGAACATAGGCCATCTGGCTGAAGAGGGCGAGCTGGTTCTTGAGCCTGCCCAGGTGTTCCCCGTCGACGCTCACGTCGAAGCCGAGTCCGAAGCTCCCGTCCAGCCACACTTCGTAGCGTTCACCGCTGGGGACGGCGATATGCGAGACCGCCTGCCCGGCGGTGGTGGGCGTCAGCACGCGTTGTTCGGCGGCGTGCTGCCACAAACCGGGCCAACGGGTTTCATCGCCGCGCGCGACGATCGGTTCGGGACGCTGATAGGCGACCAGCTGTGCGTTCTCGCGAAGCGCTTGGCGAGCGAGGGTGTGGATCTCTTGGCATGCGGGGGTGGCCGCGGGGTTGACCGAGCACAGGGGCTTAGACGATCCGTTCTGTGCCGCGCCGCAGTAGGGCAGCTTGCTCGATTCACCGAGAGGGACGTGTTCGAGGATCCTCGTCGCGGGCTGTGCCGGGCGCTGCCACAGCTGGTAGTAGTGCCCCTGCCAGACGAGCTGGTAGATCGACGGCGGACGGCTTTCCGCCGGGGAGCGCCGGGTGACGATCGAGCGGAAGGGTTCAAGCGTCGAGAGCGGGAAGGAGTCGAGGTCGGCCCATGCGCCCTTGGTCAGGAACGAGCCGTCCCTTAGCGGCAGCGTGAGCGGACGGAACTCCGCCGGCTCGACGGGTGCGCCGCTGCGCAGGAAATGCCGGTCGGCGTAGATTTCATATTCGCTCACAAACGTCGGCCCCTTGCCTGCCAAAAGGCTGCCGATCGTCTGCAGCTCCACGAGCCGTGAGCGCGGCGCAAGCGTGGCGTCGTGGTACTGGAGCACGTTGGAATAGAGCACGCCGCCGGCGAGAATTGCGAGCACGAGCCCGCCCGCAACGCGGCTGCGGCCCCACAGCAGTGCGCCGCCCATCGCCGCCGCCAGCGGCACCGCCGGCGAGGCGATCGCCAGGCTCTTGCCGATCACCCATGGCGTGGCGCCGTAGAGGTAGCCAGCCGCGCACGTGAACAGCGCGACGCCGACATACAGGGCCACGCCTCCTCGGCGGCGACGAAAGCTCCATACCAATGCGCCCAGGGCCGCCGCTCCCACCACCACGAGCAGCGCCACGGTCGGCGCCGTCTCCGGCCTGTAGCGAAAGTCATGGACCGGCCAGATGCCGCCAAGCTGAAATCCGCTCAGAGGCTGAACGAGGTTGCCAAGTTCCGCCTCCCGGTTTGGCTGCGTGCCTGTGAACGGCGTCTCATACGACAGCGCCTCGCTCAGAATCAAAAGGATCGGCAGCGAGAAGGCGAGCGTCAGGCCTGCGAGCGAGGCGACGCGTATCAAGCCGCGGCGCAGGACGTGCGCCGCGCGCGCCCGCCACAGCCAGACCACCGCGACCAGTGCGAGCGGCGGTAACACGTAGACCGCGCCACCTGGACCGAAGACGTCGATAACGGCTCCGGACGCGAGCGCGAGGGGAACGACCTCTCGCGGCCGGCCCTCCCAACGGGGGAACGCATCGACGGCTAAGGCCACCGTGAGCACCACCAGGAAGGCGAGCGTCAGCTCCTTGATGCCGCCCCACAAGCTGTACCCATAAAGCAGCGCCGACTGCGCAGCGATGAACGCGGCGAGTGCGCGTATGCGAGGGGACGCGACCACCGGGGCGAGCAGGGCGTAGCCACAGAGCGCCACCATCGCGCCCCAGAAGGCGAGATAGGGCTGAAAGACCCAGGCCCCGTCCATGTCGACGAGTGCTCGTCCGACCCCGAGCGGGATGAACGACCCCAGCGGATAGCCGGTACCGATATTCGATTGCAGGACCAGGGCGTAGGTCGACTTCGGCAGGTTGGCCACCGCGCGCCCGTGCGACATGACCTGATCGGTGAACCCGAGCCAAGTCGCGGTGTCGTCGAGCTTGATGAAGCCCGCGAATGTCGCCTGGCCGGAGAGCAGCACGGGCGCCCCGTAGGCAAGCAGCACCGCGACGGCGGCCAGGAGCGCCCACGGATCGATGCGGCGCGAGCGCCCGTGGCGCACCAGGCCGATCAGCGCCAGAACGCCCACCACCCACACCGCCAGGGGCGCCGTCGCCTCCCAGGAGGTGACGATCGCGCCGATTACGATGACGCCGGCGAGGCCTGTGGGCACCAGCAGCGCTCCCGGCAGCTTCCGACCCGAGGCCTCCTCCGCGAGCAGGCCCAGGCCGTAACCAGCCAGGCCGAGCGCGGCCGGGAAAAGGACCCAGGCGTGGAGCAAGGCCAGCAAGCGCTAGCCGTCGGGCGATGTCGTCACGCCGATGACGGACGATCCGGCGCTGGAGCGGCAAGGGGCAACGCGAGCGAAGCCAGGCTCGGCCCGACAGATCTCGTGAGCGCGCACCTCACCCCCGCGCGGGGCTCTCCGCGCCGATGGAGCAATGGGGGCGTCAGTGCCCCTTATCACAGTAGGAATGCCATCACGTCGGGCCGTCCGGCGGCACAAGATAACCGATTGACGGGAGACCAACCCGCACTTCCGCCGCTCAGACGCCTCCTCGGCGCCGTAGAAGTCCGCGCGGGCCGAGCGCATCGCGCAGCTCCTCGGGCACCATGCCGATCAGCTGACCGACGCCGAGGAAGAGCGCCCCGGCGAGCGCCGCCGCGACGAAATCGGGTAGGCCGGTGATCAGCAAGGCGGCGCTCGCGGCGCCGGCGGCCACGGCGACTCTTGCCAGGAAACCCATGCGCACAACGATCCTGCCGGCGGACGCGCGCAGGCGCCAATAGATGAGAGCTGCGAGCAACGCGTCGCCGAGCACGCTCGCCGCCGCTCCACCCTGAGCGCCGAAGGGCGCCACGAGCGCGGTGGCAAACAGGGCCACGCCCAACAGACCCAGCGCGTTCGTGAGGATCAGCTCCCGCTGATGACCCAGCGCGACGAGCGACACGGCCCAGATCTGGACGAGCGCGCCAAACAGCAGCGCGCCGACCTGAATGCGCAGCACCGCGCCCGAGGGACGGAAGGCGTGGCCGCCGATGATCACCATCACCGGCTCCGCCGCGCGCACGGTGACTAGCACCACAAGCACGCCGGCGATCACCGCGCCCTCGCTGAGGCCCTCGATCGCGTAGCGCAACCGTGCGCGATCGTCGCGGGCCGCCGCCGCCAGCATCGGGAGCGCGACGCCCGCGATCAGGATCGGGAGGCTCACCAGCGCTTCCATCGCGCGCAGCGAGCCGCCGTAGTAGCCGGTCTCCTTGGGATTGGAGACCAGCGACATCAGCAGGATCACCAGGCGGAAGTAGACCTGCCCGAGGACGAGCGCAGCCGCCAGCGGCAGCGCTTTGGTCAGCAGCGCTCGCTGCTCTGTGCGGTCGAAGCGGGGCAGCGCGAAGACCTCCCAACCGGCCAGCAGAGGTGTTATCGCCAACACCGCCAGGCCGGTGACGATCAGAACGGCAAAGAACGGCAGCAGGCGCGCGCCGAGCGCGACGAGCAGAGCCACGCATGCGAGCGTGACCGCCTGCTTGAAGAAGTCGACGAACGCGAGGCCGGCGTTGCGCATTTCGACCGTCAGGCGCAGCAGGAGCGCGTCGGCGATCGACACGATGTACAGGCCGGTTCCAGCCAGCACGGTGCCGAGCACCATCCGTGTCGGATAGCCCGCAAGCAGCGCGAAGGAGACGATCACCAGCAACGCGACCGGCGTGATCCACAATCGCTGCCCAAGGAGGTTGGCCCGAAGCGCGGCACGGCCCTCCGGCCCGGACAGGGCAAGCTCGCGACTGCCGCTCACGTTCAGCCCCAGGTCGACCACGCTTGCGGCGATCGCAACCAACGAGAGCACCGTGACGTACCGGCCCGATTCCGCCACCCCGAGGTGGCGTAGCAGCAGCGTGGCGGTAAGTAGGCCCACCGCGATGCCCGCGGCGTTCGCCCCCACCCGCATCGCGCTGCCGCGGATGACCCTGCCGCCGGCCTGGGCTGAGGTGAGGACGTCCTCGGGGACGTCGCTCATCGTCTCATCGTCTCAGGAGCGCCCGCGTGGCGAACACAGCCGGCCCGCAGCCAGGCCGGCGGGCGCCTCGGGCGCGCCGGTCTGCGTGGGATCGCCACGGACACCGCATCGAGAGGAGGTTACGCAAGGGGGCGAACGGCAGTGCGAGACGCGTCCTTTGGCTCGAGCCTCCGGACTCGAGCGCCACCTCGACGGGCTGATATTTGCGGCGCGGGCGCCTAGGAGCAATCGGTAGGATGGCTGCCGAGCAATTCGGGAGCGGGCGGCGAACGTCCCTCGAAGAAAGAGGATCATCAATGCGCAAGCTGTCCGCAGGTCTGGTCGTCGCGGTCCTCGTCGGAGCGCTTCTCGGTGGGTGCGGAAGCAGCAGCAAGTCCAAATCGAGCACGATCTCGTCAGCGACGGGCGGCCGGGGCAGCGCCGCGACCCAGCTGACCCCCCCACAACGTGTGGAAGCTTGCAAGCGCGCGGTGCAAGCGCCGTCGACGCTCTCGGCGAGCACGAAGGCAAGGCTCTTGAGGACCTGCGAACGTGTGGGCACCAGCGCCGCAGCCCAGCGCGAACTCGTTCGGGAAGCATGCGTCGCACTTGCCTCGCGCGAGCCCGCGGGCCCAGTCAGGGAACGGGCGCTCGGCATCTGCCACCGCGTGCCATAGGAGCCGGCCGGCGGGTCAACCCGTGGCGAGGTTCTCGACGGTCGCGCGAAGATCCTTGATCAAGAGGATCAGGTGCAGCGGATGGGTCGGTGAGCGTTCAAAACCGGACTGGGCATACCAATCCAGTCCGTGCTCGTCGACCGCGTGAACGACCAGCGCGCGGATCCCGATCAGCTGGCCGGCCTCGAGGACTCGCGTCATCGCGTCCAGCAGCAGTGAGCGCCCAAGATGCTGGCCCTGATGGCGGGCATCGACAGCTAGTCGTCCGAGCAAGACAACCGGTACGGGTTGGTCAGCCGCCAAACCCTGCACGGTCCGCACCGACGCTTCGCGCGGCATAACCGCGCCCGCCGCGAGTGCATAGAAGCCGGCGATATCTGGATCGGTCTCGGTCGTGACGAACACGCGAGAGCCACCGAATCTACCTAATCTTGATAGACTTTAGTTTATTCATCTTATAAACTTGATTGATGCAGAAAGTGATCATGCCTCCACGCACACTCGCCGTCGCCGTCTCCCTGATCGCCGCCGCGCTCGCGCTCGGCGCCTGCGGATCCTCGAGCTCGCAGGGCAAGCACCTCACGCTCGTCGCCTACTCGACCCCCCAGGGCGCCTACGAAAAGCTGATCCCGGCGTTCCAGAGCACACCTGAAGGCAAGGGCGTCAGCTTCAGCCAGTCCTACGGACCCTCGGGCGAACAGAGCCGGTCGGTCGCCAACGGGCTGCACGCGGACGTCGTCAACTTCTCGCTCGAACCCGACGTTGAAAAGCTCGTGAAGGCCGGATTGGTCTCGGCGAGCTGGAACCAGAACGCGACCCACGGCTTCGTCACGAACTCGGTCGCCGTGCTGATCGTGCGCAAGGGCAACCCCAAGCACATCACGACGTGGTCTGACCTCGTCAAGCCCGGCGTGCAGGTGCTGACGCCGAACCCGTTCACCTCCGGCAGCGCGCGCTGGAACATCGCTGCGGCGTATGGCGCGCAGCTGAAGGAAGGCAAGAGCCCGGCGCAGGCGCAGGCGTACCTCACCGAACTCTTCCACCACGTGGTCAGCCAGGACAGCTCGGCGCGCAATGCCCTGCAGACGTTCCTCGCCGGGCGCGGCGATGTGCTGGTCGACTACGAGAACGAGGCGATCGCGGATCAGAAGAAGGGAGCGGCGATCGAATACGTGATCCCGAAGGCCACGCTGCTGATCCAGAACCCGATCGCGGTCACGGGGTCGAGCAACACGGCGGCACAGCACTTCCTCAACTACCTGATCTCGCCGGCGGGCCAGGCGATCTGGGTCGCCAAGGGCTATCGCCCGGTGATCTCCGGAGTTCCGGGCGCGAGCTCGTTCCCGACGCCGCCGGAACTATTCACGATCGAATCGCTGGGCGGGTGGAAGGCGCTCACGAAGCAGTTCTTCCAGCCCGAAACGGGGATCGTCGCGAAGATCGAGCAGTCGCTCGGGGTCTCCACTGGCAAGTAATCCGACAACGCCCGCGCTGACGCTCCGGCGAGCGCCCAAGATGGGCGAGCGCGGAGCTGGCGTGCTCGGAAAGGGCCTGCTCGGCATCTACCTCTCCGTGCTCGTGCTGCTGCCGATCGCCGCGCTGCTAGCGCAGTCCACCAATGGCGGGATCGGCGCCTTCTGGCGGGAGATCTCCAACCCGCAGGCGCTCGCCGCGATCAAGCTGACGCTGGCCGTCTCGGCCATCGTCGTGGTCGTGAACGCGCTCTTCGGGACGCTGCTCGCCTGGGTGCTCGTGCGAGATCGATTCCCGGGCAAGAGCATCGTCAATGGCGTCATCGACCTTCCCTTCGCGCTGCCGACGATCGTCGCCGGCGTGGTGCTGCTGGCGCTCTACGGCAAGGGCAGCCCGATCGGGATCAATGTCGCCTTCACGCGCGCGGCCGTGGCGCTGGCGCTCCTGTTCGTGACGCTCCCCTTCGTCGTGCGGTCGGTGCAGCCGGTGCTCGAGGAGCTCGACCTCTCGATGGAGGAGCAGGCCGCCTCGCTGGGTGCGCGGCCGCTGACGGTCCTGCGCCGGATCGTCCTCCCCAGCCTGATGCCGGCGATCATCTCCGGCGCCGCGCTCAGCTTCGCCCGGGCGGTCGGCGAGTACGGGTCGCTCGTGCTGATCACGGGGAACCTGCCGTTCAAGACGGAGGCCGGGTCGGTGTACATCTTCGGGCAGATCCAAAACGAAAACCTCCCCGCCGCGGCTGTCGTCTCCGTCGTGCTGCTGGTGGCGGCGCTGCTCGTACTCGCCCTGCTCGGGTTCGTGCTGCGGCGCAGGTCCAGGCATGTCCTCTAGCAGCCAGGCGACGATGGAGCTCGGTCCTCGAGCGAGCGGGCGGCCGCTCCTTCACCGGCCAGCGGGAGGGGCGGCGCCCGGCGCCGCGAGCAGCGCCCGGGCGGCGCGGGCGCGGAGGCTGGGTGCACGCACCGTCGCACTTGGATACCTGGCACTGCTGCTTCTGGGCCCGGTCCTGATGGTCTTCTACAGGACCTTCGAACACGGTCTCGCACCTGTTTGGAGCGCGATCACGGCGCCAAGCGCCCAGCACGCGTTCTGGCTCTCGCTCGAGATCGCCGCGATCGCGGTTCCCTTGAACACGGTCTTCGGGATCGGGATGGCGCTGCTGCTCGAGCGCGGGCGCTTCCGCGGCCGGGCGGCCCTCGGGCTGCTGATCGACCTGCCGTTCGCGATCTCGCCGGTCGTGGTCGGGCTGTCGCTGGTGCTCGTCTACGGCCAGCACGGCTGGTTCGGCAGCTGGCTCGGTGAACACGGCATCCAGGTGATCTTCTCGGTGCCCGGCATGGTGCTCGCGACGGCCGTCGTCTCGCTGCCGTTCGTGGTGCGCGAGACGATGCCCGTCCTGCGGGAGCTGGGCACCGACTCCGAGCAGGCGGCGGCGACCCTCGGCGCAGGCGCATGGCAGACGTTCTGGCGCATCACGCTGCCGGGCATACGCTGGGCCGTCGTGTACGGCGTCGTGCTCACGGCGGCGCGCGCCCTCGGCGAGTTCGGCGCGGTCAGCATCGTGTCCGGGCGGATCGAGAACCAGACGCAGACGCTGCCCCTGTACGTGCAGGATCGCTTCGAGAACTTCGACTCGACGGGCGCGTACACCGCCGCGGTCGTCCTCGCGCTGCTCGCTTTCGGAACGCTGCTGGCAATGAACCTGCTGACGCGACGAGCGCACCGAAAGGGTCCGGCCTGATGGCGATCGAGGTTCGTGGCGTCGAAAAGCGCTTCGGCGACTTCACAGCGTTGGACGACGTCAGCCTGACAGTCGCGGACGGCGCCTTGACGGCGCTGCTCGGGCCAAGCGGCAGCGGCAAGTCGACGTTGCTCAGGATCATCGCCGGACTGGAGACGCCCGACACCGGGGAGGTGCTGATCGGCGGTAGCGACGTCACCAACTCGCCGGCGCGAACGCGAGGCGTCGGCTTCGTCTTCCAGCACTACGCGCCCTTCAAGCACATGACCGTTTACGACAACGTCGGCTTCGGCCTGTCGGTGCGCAAACGTTCCAAGCAGGAGGTCAGCGCTCGCGTGAGGGAGCTGCTGGCGCTCGTGCGGTTGGACGGCCTGGCCGAACGCTACCCGTCACAGCTCTCCGGCGGTCAGCTGCAGCGGATGGCGCTGGCGCGAGCGCTGGCGGTGCAGCCGCAGGTTTTGCTCCTCGACGAGCCGTTCGGCGCGCTCGACGCGCAGGTCCGGGGCGAGCTTCGCGAGTGGCTGCGAAGGCTGCACGACGAGATCCACGTGACGACCATCTTCGTCACGCACGACCAGGAGGAGGCGATGGACGTCGCGAAGCAGATCGTCGTGATGAACGCCGGGCGGATCGAGCAGGCGGGCGTGCCGAGCGATCTCTACGAGAGCCCCGCGAACGAGTTCGTGATGTCGTTCATCGGCCCGGTCAATCGTCTCGGGGACGCCTTCCTGCGACCGCACGACATCCAGATCCTGCCCGAGGACGACAGCAGCGGCGAGGAGGCGCTCGTCGAGCGCGTGGTGCATCTCGGCTTCGAGGTGCGCGTCGAGCTGAAGCTCCACGACGGCCGCGAGATCTGGGCGCAAGTGACGCGCGAGGGTGCCCAGCAGCTGGAACTGCGAGAGGGTCAGATCCTGTCGGTGCGCATTCCGGCGCCGCGCGTGTTCGCGTCCTAACGGGTCTGCCAGGCCTGCTCTTCGCGCGTGAGCGCCATCACGTCGTCCGGCAGGCTCCCGGCCGCGACATCAGCGATCGTGACGCGCTCGAGGACTTTACGCAGGTTGGCACGCAGCGCGATCCAGACCTGCTGCAGAGACTCGGCCGAGCCCACGTATTCGATCTCCTCGGGGCGCTGGCCGCGGACGCCGACGAGCGGACCCTCGACCGCCCGGATCACCGTCGCGAGGCTGAGCTCGTCTGCGGGCCGCGCCAGCCAATAGCCGCCCTCGGGGCCACGCTGGCTGCGGACGATCCCGGAGGAGCGCAACTGGGTGAGGATGTTCTCCAGGAAAGAGACCGGTATACCCTGGGCCTGCGCCACATCGTCCACCTTGCGCGGCGACTGCTGGCTTGAGCCCGCCAGCTCCACGATCGCGCGCACGGCGTAGTCGGCCTTCGCGGTCACATGCATCGGATGATTCTCTCCGAAATGGCGGCGGCGGGTATCCGCGGTTGGAATCCCGACCTGTGTGGTAGAAGTTAGGCATGCCTAACCGAAGGCCCCTGAGCGCGAGAAGCAGATGAGCTTCGGCGAGACGCTAGCCCTGGGCGCGATCGCGGGGCTGACGATCTTCATCGGGCTGCCGCTCGGACGCGTCAAGCGCGTCGACGACCGCATGCGGGTGTGCCTGGCGATGTTCTCGGTCGGGATCCTCGCGTTCATCTTCATGGACGTCACCAAGCACGGCGAGGCGATCCTCGAAACGGGCGTTGCCCATTTCAAGGCGAACACGGCCAGCTTCGGTCACGTGCTCGGCCTGTTCGCGCTGCTCGCCGTGGGCTTCACACTGGGCACAGCCGGCATTTCCGCCGTCGAGCGCCGGCTGCGGCCGCGACGCACTGCTGCGCCCGCGCTCGCGGGTGGCGAGGTCACGGCCGTGCTCGGCGCCGAGGAGCTCGCCCGCACACAGGAGGGCGTCGAGGAGCGACGCCTGCGCGCATTGCAGACCGGCATGGTGATCGCGACGGCGATCGGCCTGCACAACTTCGCCGAGGGACTTGCGATCGGCGTCTCGGCGAAGGCCGGTGCGATCGCCCTCGCCACGGTCCTAATCATCGGCTTCGGTCTGCACAATGCGACCGAGGGCTTCGGGATCGTCGGCCCGCTCGGCGGCGAGCGGCCGTCGTGGGGCTGGCTTGGCCGCGCGGGGCTGCTGGCGGGCGGCCCGACATTCCTTGGCACGATCGTCGGCTATCAGGTCCACTCGAGCCCGCTCGAGCTCCTGTTCTATGCGCTCGCCGGGGGCGCGGTCCTGTACGTGATCGGCGAGGTTTGGACCGGAATGCGCCGCTACGGCCACCACACGCTCGGCCTATACCTGATCGCCACGGGATTCCTCGTCGGCGTGGCAACCGACCTGATCGTCTCCTACGGCGGCGGCTAGCACCTCCCCGCTGCGGACCCGGAGGATGCGAGGGCGTCGGCGGGATCTCGCATGCCAGCGGGTTAGCATCCGCTGATGAGCCCACGCTGGAAATGGGACTTCGAGGACGAGCAGGCCGCGGCCCCTCCTCGCGCCGCGGATCACCCCCCCTCCGCTCCCGCCCTCGGCGCCCCGAGCCGCGGCCGCGTCAGCCTTGCGCACGTGCGGCGTCGCAGGACCGCAGCCGCCCTGCTTCTCCTGGTTCTCGTTGTCGTGCTGGCGGTCGCGCTGAGCGGCTCGAGCCACCGCACCCCGAAGTCGAGCGCCAGCCCCGGCACCGCACGCACCGGCGCGGCGGGTCCTGTGACGCCGCGCGATCCCGAGGCGGAAGGCAACGCCGCCGTGAGCCGCGTCCTCGCCTACACGCCGTTCGTCCGCGAGGGTACCGGACGGGTCCGAGACATCGCGCTGAGCTTCGACGACGGACCCGGCCCGTACACGCCGGAAATCCTCGATGTGCTCGAGCGCTTGCACGTCCAGGCGACGTTCTTCGCGATCGGCAAGATGGAGCGCTACTTCAGCGCATCGACCGTCCGTGAGCTCCACGACGGCGACGTGGTCGGCGATCACACCCAGTCGCATCCGATGCTTGCGCTGCTCTCCGCCCACGATCAGCGCGAACAGCTGTTCGAACCACTGGTCCGTATCGAAGTCCTCGGCGGTGACCGCCCGAAGCTGTTCCGCCCGCCGTACGGCTCCTACAACGCGACGACGATGCGCGAACTGCACGCGCTGCACCTGCTGATGGTCCTGTGGTCGGCCGACACGCAGGACTACCTGCAGCCGGGCGTCTCCACGATCGTCCAGCGCGCGCTGGCCGGGGCGCAGCCCGGCGCCATCCTGCTGATGCACGACGGCGGCGGCAATCGCGCGCAGACGGTCGCCGCGCTCCCTCAGATCATCACGCGGCTGCGCGCGCGCGGCTACCGCCTCGTCACCGTTCCGGAGCTGCTGATCAAGGATCCCCCGCCGGCCGGCTTGCCGCTGCCCCCGCAATTGAGCGGCGACTGATCAGCAGAAAAGTGTCTCGATCGGTCGCCGAGCTCACGCGGCAGCGCACGTGTCGCACGAGCCGTGGATCACGATCTCGTGCTCGGAGACGCGCAGCGGCACGCGGCCGCTCAGACGGCGTATCGCACGCTCGAGCCCGTCGTCGGTAAAGGGCTGCAGGCGCCCGCAGTCGTCGCACACGAGGTGGTGGTGATGGCCTGGCTCCCCCCGCACGGCCTCGTAGCGAACGGTCCCCTGGCCGAGCTCGACGCGCTGGACGAGGCCGATCTCCGCGAGCTCCTCCATGACCCGATACACGCTCGAACGCGACACGTCGCGACTTCGTCGCGAGAGCGCCGCCTGAATCTCGAGCGCCGAGAGGGCGCATGACTGCTCGTCGAGCAGTTCCAGGATCGCCCGCCTTGCTCCCCCGCGCCTGTAGCCGGCGTCGCTGAGCGCCTGCGCTGCGCGCTCGGCCCACCGGGAGAGCTGCGGGGTCGGGTTCACTCGCCTGATTGTAGGAGCGTGGGTCGCGCTCCTACCTGCCTGTGGCGCTGTGCAGCGCCTGCATGAGACCTTCGAGTTGGGCAACCTGCCACTGCTGGAAGCTGTCGGAGGCGGGCGAGAGCGTCTCTGTCACCGTCGCAATCGGGATGTGACGTTCGCGCGCGATCTGGCTCACGCGCTGGACGTCGGGCGTGACGTTCTGGCTGTTGAAGATCCAGACCTTGATCAGTCCTTCGCGTGCCTGCGCGTCGACGGTCTGCTTGTCCTGGGCGGTCACGTCGGTGCCCTCGGCGATCGCCTTCGCGAAGCTGTAGGGGGTAAGTAGCTTGAGCCCGAGATCTTCTCCGAGACCCTGGAAGATGCTCTCGCTGTAGCCCACCGGGACACCGGCATAACGCGCCCGGATTTCCCGCCGCAGCGCGTTGTAGCGGGCGAGCGCCTGCGTCTCGAAGCTCTGCTTGCGCTGGGCGAAGAACGCTGCGTCGCCGGGATCGAGCTTCTGGTATCCCGCGGTGATCCGATCGATCACCGTGTAGACGTTCGACGGGAAGTACCAGCGATGTTGGTTGGCGCCGGTCTGGAGGCCCAGTACTTCGCCCACGTTCAAGACGACCCTGCCGGACTGAGGATTGGCCTGCAGCAGTTGCGAGGACCAGTTGTCGTAGCCGAGGCCGTTGACGATCGCCATGTTGGAGCCGACCATCAGGCGCGCATCCTGTGCGCTTGGCTCATAGGTGTGGGGGTCGGCGCTCGGGCTGACGATGATGCTCCGCACCGATGCCCTTCCCCCGGCGAGCTGGGAAGCGATGCTGCCCCAGAAGTTCTCCGCCGCCACAACCTGGAGCTTGCTCGCAGCGCCGGAGCCGGCACCGGGGGCAGTCGAGCCCGAACGGCCGCAAGCTGTGGCGCCACCCGCGCCCGCGAGGGCCAGCCCGACGAGGATGAATCTGATAGCCGATCTCGACAATTGCTTCGCGCCTTTCATCAGGGGTAGCTCACCTTGCCTGGGGTTGCGGCTACGCCACGGACCCGGGCGTGTCGCGATCCGGAAGCGCGACGCCAGCCTATCAAAGACGGGACTCAGTCTCATAAAAGACGCTGTCTCATCCTGTGCAGGGGCTATCCTCTGCGCCGGTATGCACGGGTTGCGCGAGGGCCGCTCAGGCCGCGATCCACATGGACGCTGAGGCTCTTCGCGAGCGTCGTGAGGCCCGGCGGCGGGCGCTTCGCCGCCGCCGCGCCCAGGTCTTCGGCCTGATCGGAGCCTGCGCGATCGCCGTGGCCGCGATCGTCGCGATCTCTGGTGGCGCAACGCGCAAAAAAAGCCCCCCCGCGACGAGCTCAGCCAGCAGCGCCGACGGGCGACAAGCGGCTGGGCATTCCGCGAGCACGCCGAGCGCCAGCTCGGGCGGGCGGCCGGGAAAGACGGCGGTCCCGATCCTGATGTACCACGTGATTGCCGCACCTCCGCCGGGCGCCCCGTTTCCCGGTCTCTACGTGCCGCCAGCGGAGTTCGCCGAACAGATGCAGGCCCTGAAGAACGCGGGTTGGCACGCCGTCACGCTCGACCAGGTCGCGGCGAACTGGCGCCGCGGCGCGTCGCTGGGAGCAGGCAAGCCGATCGTGCTCACGTTCGACAACGGCTACCAGTCGCAGTTCACGCAGGCATTCCCGGTCCTACAGCGGCTCGGGTGGGTGGGCGACGAGAACATCCAACTGTCGGGCCTGCCGCCGTCGCAGGGTGGTCTCGGGGAAGCAGAGGTCCGCGGCCTGATCGCCGCCGGCTGGGAGCTGGATACGCAGGGCTTCAGCCACGCCGATCTGATCAGGCTCGGCGCCGAACAGCTGCACTATGAGGTCGCGGTCACGCGCGGCGTGTTGCAGCGCCGCTACCACGTCCCGGTCAACTGGTTCTGCTACCCGTCGGGCCACTACGATTCGACCGTGATCGCCGCCGTGAGAGGCGCCGGCTACGCGGGCTCCACGACCGTGGTGCCCGGCTGGGCGAGCCCGTCGGAGGACGTCGACCGACTCCCCCGCCTGCGCGTGCTCGGCGGCACGAGCGGCCAGGCGCTCTTGGCCCAGGTGGCGAGCACTCGCGAAGCTCCGGCGGCGCCGAGCTCGTACAACGGCGGGTGAGTCCGGCGCCGTGATCGTCTGTGACTCGTTCGTGATCGCGGATTGGGCCGACCCGGGCACCCATCCCGGCCGTCCGATCGCCGGCCTGCACCTGCACCGCTCCGATGACGAGGCCTGGATCGTCCTCGAGGGCCGGCTCGGCTTTCGCGTCGGCGAGGAGGAGCGCGAGGTGCTCGCCGGTGACTCGCTACTCGTGTCGAGGGGAACGCCGCACTCCTACTGGAATCCGGCCTCCGAGCACGCCCGCTATCTGCTCGTGATGACGCCGAGGATCCATCGGCTGATCGAGACCCTGCACGCCGGGGATCGCACCGACTGGGCACGGATCTTCGAGGAACACGACTCAGAGCTTTTGAGCTGAGCCACGCTCGCGGTAGGAGTGCCTAGGGGCCTGTCGAACCTTCCAGGTATGGTGACCCTCGCCGATCCGAGCGATCTCGGCGTCGCTGCGCCTGCGCTCTGCAATCACGACGGCAGGGCGAGCGGGCGGCTGACGTTCGAGGAGGGGAGCATTCGCCGTGAGATCGTCTGCGAGTGCGGCCAGCCGTTGGCCTTCCTGGGCCGCGAGGACTACAACCTCGGCGGCCGGACAGCTCCTCGACGGCGGCCGACTGGGGCGCGGTGGACGCGATCTACCGCCCAGGCGGCGCGCGCGTTCAGGCGCTCTATCGTGAGCAACGGGCTGCACCGGCGCCGCTCGACCCCTCGGGCGCTCTGATCCTGAACCGGGTAGCGTTTCAACCAGGGACCTGGCCAGGTTGGCGCCAAGCGGGTTTTTAGCCCCAACGGAGTGGGTTCGATTCCCACCAGGTCCACGTCGCCGGCGATCGCGTCAGTCCCGGGAATCGTGCTAACAGCGCGCGTCGGAGCGGTCGTCATGGTTTGCGCGGCGCTCGTCGTCGATCGCCCGCTGAGACCTACAACCTCGGCGGGTAGGCAGCCGACCAGGTAGGGTCCGCATCGTGCGCCGAGCGAATCAATTGTTGGTCGTTAGGCACCAATCCCGGTCGCCCGGGTCAACATGCTGACTGGCTGCGGCACGAGCGCGACCGCGTGAGTTCGGTCCTTTCTCGAGGCGCTCGGGTCCGGATCCCGACGCCCGCGCTAATCGACGTCACGATCGCGACGCTTGCCGTGCTGCTGATCGCCTCACCGGTGCTGCTCACCAGCGACGGGTTTGCCCCCGACTTCACGAACGAGTTGTGGCTCGCCGGCTATCAGCAGCACGTGATCGCCGCCCATCTGCATCCGACGCTGTTCCTGCAGACGCAGCGGCTCGGCGTGTTCTATCCGTTGTTCGCGTTCTATGGCGGAACGCTGTTCGCGCTCACCGGGGCGCTCGGCGTGGTTCTCGGAGGGTCGACGACCCTGGCGTTCGAAGCCGCGATCCTGGCCGCGATTGCGGCGGCCTACGGCGGGCTGTTCTGGCTCGCCCGGCAGCTTGGCGTGCGCGGAGTGCTGGCGCATGCGCCGGCGATCGTGTTCGTGACGAGCGCCTACTACATCAGCGACCTCTACGGAAAGGGAGCGTGGGCAGAATTCACGGCCGTCTCAATGTTGCCGCTCGTGCTCGCGGCGTCGCTGCGTCTGGTGCGCGGTCGCTTGAGCGTGTGGCCGGTCGCGTGCCTGGTGGCGGCGAGTGCGGTGTTCAGCGGCAGCCACAACATCACGCTCCTGTGGGGCACGACGGTGGCGGTGGTGGCGCTCGGCGTGTACTGGCTGGTGAGCGGGGGCTCGCGCGAGCTGCCGTGGCGGCGGATGCTCGCTGTCGCTTCTCTGATCGCGCTTGGCGTCGGCCTGAACGGCTGGTTTTTGCTCCCCGACCTCGGTTACGCACACGACGCGAACATAAGCAGCACCGTCATCCCGTGGAGCGCAACGAGGGACTACGACACCTTTGCTGAAATCTTCGACCCGTTCCGAATGCGGCCAAGCGAAGCCGAGATGCCGGGACTCTACGTTCAGGCTCCTGTGCTGGCGCTCGTCTGGGGCCTCCTCGCGGCGCCGCTCTCCTGGCGCTATCGGCGTTTGCGCGCCGGCGTTGCAACGGCACTGATCGTGCTTGCCGGCCTGCTAGTGCTGATCATGTCCTCGGGTGCGTGGTCCTCGCTTCCAACCCCCTTTCAGCGGGCCCAGTTCCCGCACCGGCTGCAGACCTATGTGACGCTGGCGTGCGTGGGCCTGGTCCTGGTGGGCGCGCTCGCGCTCACGCGCCGAGCCCAGAGCGGCCGCGCGACGCGCGCAGATCGCCCTCTCGCGTTCGGGTTGGGGCTCGTTGTCGCGTTCAGCGTGGCGGTCTGCGCGTGGCAGCTCTGGGCTGCGACCACGCACATATCCGACCCCCACTTCTCGTCCTACTCAAACCGAGCGCGCGCCTTGAGCGGCGTCTCGACGCTCGTCGTCCCCGAATCGTGGAACGCGGGAACCGACTATGGCGATCGCAGTCTTCCCGTCGTCCCCACGACGGCCCAGTTCACGTTCGACCCGACGCACGCGCAGGACAACCGGCTCGCCGAATCGGTTTCGGTTCCCCCGGGCCTGCAGCCGTTTAGTACGAACATCGCCGGCGGTCCCTACCTGGTCCATATCGGCGGAGGCGTGCGCGTCGTCGGGCGGACCTTCGCTCAGCAGGGGTGCATCACCGGCTGCTGGGAAGGCAGCAACCTCGTGCTCCAACGCACCACGGACGGATCCCAGCCCGTCCCTGTCGAACTGAGAGCTCGGCCCAGCGCCCCCGTGGTGCTGGGTCGGATCACGACGGCGTTATCGGCTGCGCTCCTTTTGGCGTTGGCTGTAGTCGCCGCCGTGCGGCGCCAGCGACGGCGCTCGGCAGCTCACCCGACCTCGTAGGACGCCAGCGATCGCCGGCGAGCTCCGCCGCCGCTGTCGTCCGCGCCGGCCGCGCGCTGGCGCTGCGCTGATGCTTGGCTCCGTCAAGCCTGGCCTGGCTCAGTCCGCGAGTTTCGCCCCAGCCGGTAGTGCAGCGAATCCATGCTGGTGAGGTCAAGCGAAGGATCGACTCGGCGGACTTCTACACGAGTCCGTCCGAACGATGAAGAAAGGCACTTCGGAGCGTGGCTGTGAAGTTCTTGAGGTTCGATCGTGAACAGCCGTCCTTCGGTGCCGGTGTCGTTACAGGAGTGGTTGCAGAGCAATCATCTCGCGTGGTTCGTCCTTGCCCGCCGCGAGGACGTGCTGGCGGAGCTGATCAGCTCGGTGCTCTCGTTATGCAAACAGGCGGGGCGCTCGAAGGTCGGGGGCCGGCGCTTCCTCCATTCGAAGGGGGCGTGAGCTGGGTCAAGAACCCAGAGTCCCTCCACCGCCCATTTACGATCGCGGTCTTGACGAGCAGCCAGGCCGGTCAGTGGTGCTCCTCGAGCGCGAGTCCGCGCGTCCGGCGGGTCTATGCGGTTGGGCGAGCTGCCGAGCGCCGTCGCCGGTGCCGTATGACAGCGGCTAGGGCCAACGCCAAAAGGAGCGCAGCCGATACGGCGGTCGCGATCCGACCAAGCACAACGGGCGCGCTGAGCTGGGCCCGTAGTTCGACGGGGACGCGCTGGGATCCGTCCGTGGTGCGTTGGAGCACGAGGTTGCCTTCTTCGGTCCGCCCGACCACGCGCGCGCCTCCGCCGACATGGACCAGGTAAGGACCACCGGCGATGTTCGTGGCAAAAGGCTGAACGCCCGCGGGAAACAAGACCCGGGCGGCGAGCCGATTGTCATCGAGCTGCGTCGGGTCGAACGTGAACTGGGCCGTCGTGGCAAGGGCCGGAAGGCTGCGATCGCCGTAGTCGTTCCCCGCGTACCACGATTGGGGTAGGAGCGTCTGCGGGCCGCGCAGGGCGTCGGCTCGGTTTGAATAGGACGAGAAGTGGCCTTCGTGCACGTGTGTGTTCGGAACCCAGAGCTGCCACGCGGACAGCGCCACCCCGAACGCGACAGCGACCCCCAACCCGAGCTCGAGGGCGTGGTCTAACCGTGTGGCGCGGCCGCTCTGGGCCCGGCGCGTGAGCGCCAGCGCCCCCACGAGGACGAGCCCCGCGCAGGCCAGGGTCACGTAGGTCTGCAGGCGGTAGGCGAACTGGGCCCGCTGAAAAGCGGTTGGAAGCAGTGACCACGCACCCGAGGACATGATCACCACGAGCAGGCCCGCAAGCACGATCAGCGCCGTTGCCACGCCGGCCCGCAAACGCCGATAGCGCCACGCGAGCGGCGCCGCGAGGAGGCCCCAGACGAGCGCCAGCACCGGAGCCTGAACGTAGAGCGCCGGAGTCCCCGATTCGCTCGGCACCGTTCGCAACGGGTCGAAGATCACCCCGAACGTGTTGAAGAACGCCGTCGCGCTCCACGCGATGTCGCGAGCGCTGACGATCGTGTCGTGTGCGTAACTGATGTCGGGGAGCAAAAACCAGCCGTTCAGGCCGACGCCGAGCGCGATCAGCGAAGCGACGCCGAGCATCCGCCCCCACGGCAGCTCGCGCGAGCGCCCGCTCACCAGCCAATACACGACGAGCGCCACAAGTGCCACCGTCGAGCCCCACAGGAGCGTGATGTTGTGGCTGCCGCTGAACACCGCACTCGCCGCCACCAGGCACGCGACCGGCACGACGCTCAAGCGACCGCGCACCAGACGCAGCGACGCGGCGAGCACGAGCGGCAACATTGAGACGGCGATGAACTCCTCCCATGCTCCCCGTCCGTAGAGGTCCGTGACGTAGTAGGCGCTCGTCACGAACACGAGCGCCGGCGCGTGGGCAAGCACTCCTTTCACACCCAACTGCCGAGCGAGCCAAAAGAGCCCGCCATAGGCCGCCGCGATCGCGGCCAGCGTCACAGCTTCGAACGCCAGGATCGTCGACCCCCCGAGAACGACGGCGAGCGCCCCGGTGAGCGCGAACAGCGTTCCGCCATAGAAGGCGAAGATCGGATAGAACACACCACCCTGCTGTGTCTGCAGGAACAGCGTCGGATGCAGATGCGCGGCGATCACGTGGTGCTGATAGCCGGCGAGCCAGATGGCGTTGGTGAAGTCGGCGACAAACCCGTCGCTGGTGAACAGGAGCGGCGAGGCGATCAGCAGAACGGCAAGCGTCGCGATCGTGACGTCGATCAGCGCGGGCGTCGGGAGCCGGACCCGACCACCTCGGGGAAGGACCGAACTCACGCGGTTGACATGCATTGTCGAGCCACCTAAGAGGGACGCGCCTGAGGAGTCGCGTCTCCTGCGGGCGACGGGCGAGTCGCCGAGCGCCGTCGCCGGTGCCGGATGGCGGCGGTTACGGCCAACGCCAAAAGGAGCGCAGCCGATACCGCCGTCGCGATCCGACCCAGCACCACGGGCGCGCTGAGCTGGGCCCTTAGTTCGACGGGGACGGGCTGGGATCCGTCCGTCGTGCGTTGGAGCACGAGGTTGCCTTCTTCGGTCCGCCCGACGACGCGCGCCCCTCCGCCGACGTGGACGAGGTAGGGACCACCGGCGATGTTCGTGGCAAAAGGCTGGAGGCCCGCGGGAAACAAGACCGAGCCGGCGAGCCGGTTGTCCTCCAGCTGCGTCGGGTCGAACGTGAACTGGCCCGTCGTGGGAAGGACCGGGAGACTGCGATCCTCAAACTGGTTCTGCGCGTACCACGACTGGGGGAGGAGCGTCTGCGGGCCCCGCAGGATGGCGGCCCGGTTTGAAGAGAATTTCCAAAAATACGGCTCGGTTTGGGATTTCCGGAATCCCTGCGTGTTCGGAACCCACAGCTGCCACGCGGATAGCGCCACGCCGAACGCGACAGCGAGCCCCAACCCGATCGCGAGGGCGCGGTCTGTGCGCGTGGCGCGCCCGGTCTGGGCCCGGCGCGTGAGCGCCATGGCGCCCAACAGGACGAGCCCCGCGCAGGCCAGGGTCACGTAGGTCTGCAGGCGGAAGGCGAACTGGGTCAGCTGAAAGGGGGTTGGGAGCAGTGACCACGCACCCGAGGACATAATCACCACGAGCAGGCCGGCAAGCACGATCAGCGCCGTTGCTACGCCGGCCCGCAAACGCCGCTCCCGCCACACGAGCGGCAGCGCGAGGAGGCCCCAGACGAGCGCCAGCACCGGAGCCTGAACGTAGAGCGCTGGAGTCCCCGATTCGCTTGGCACTGTTCGTAGCGGGTCGAAGATCACCCCGAACGTGTTGAAGAACGCCGTCACGCTCCACGAGACGCGTTCACTGCTGACGATCGTGTTGTGTGCGTAACTGATGTCGGGGAGCAAAAACCAGCCGTTCAGGAGGACGCCGAGCGCGATCAGTGAAGCGACGGCGAGCATCCGCCCCCACGGCAGCTCGCGCGAGCGCCCGCTCGCCAGCCAGTACACGGCGAGCGCCACAACTGCGAGCGTCGTGCCCCACAGGAGCGTGATGTTGTGGCTGCCGCTGAACACCGCACTCGCCGCCACCAGGCACACGACCGGCCCGACGCTAAAGCGACCGCGCACAAGGCGCAGCGACGCCGCGAGCACGAGCGGCAACATCGAGACGGCCGTGAATTCCTCCCACGCTCCCCGTCCGTAGAGGTCCGTGACGTAGTAGGCGCTCGTCACGAACACGAGCGCCGGCGCGTGGGCAAGCACTCCGCGCACGCCGAGCTGCCGCGCGAGCCAGAAGATCCCGCCGTAGGCCGCCGCGATCGCGGCCAGCGTCACAGCTTCGAACGCCAGGATCGTCGACCCCCCGAGAACCACGCCGAGCGCCCCAGTGAGCGCGAACAGCGTTCCGCCAAAGAACGCGAACTCCGGTGAGAACACGCCCTGTTGCGTCTGCAGGAACAGCGTCGGATGCAGATGCGCGGCGATCACGTGCTGCTGATGGCCGACGAGCCAGATCGCGTTGATGAAGTCGGGCGTAAACCCGTCGCTCGTGAACAGCACCGGTGAGGCGATCAGTAGAACGGCAAGCGTCGCGATCGCGACGTCGATCAGCGTGGGCGTCGGGAGCCGGACCCGAGCGCCTCGGGAAAGCACCGAACTCACGCGGTCGCGCTCACGCCAAGCTCCCGCCGACGTGCGCCTTGACCCCGTCAAGGCAGGTGAGGCTCAGCACCGTCTCAACTCCTTTCGCGTGGGTCAGATCGCCTGAGGCTCCGCAAACCATGACATAAACGGTTGAGCCGGAGGCAGTATGGACCGCCCACGGCGGCCCCCCGCCGGTTGGCCCGATGTTGTTCTCAATCGGCTGCGTCCCTTACTTGCCGCTTGCGCGATCGGCGGCGCCAGAGCGCGCAATCTGGCTCTGGCAACGAGAGCGGCGAACGGGTCTCGAACCCGCGACCTCAAGCTTGGGAAGCTTGCGCTCTACCAACTGAGCTATCGCCGCGCAGACGGCCATATTACCCGCGAGCACGGGGTTTTCGAGGCCTCCGGGCTGCGCCAGTTCGCGGGCGCGAACGCCCGATCGCGTCCGGCGCCTGCGGCTCAACCGCAGCGTCGCCAGGCCAGCTCGGCCCTCCATCGCCGAGCCAAAAACGAGGAGCCCACCGCCTAGGTAGGCTCCTCGCAGGAGGAGGATTCGGCAAGCACACCTGATCCGTCAGCACTGAGCATACTCCTTACGCTGGCTGGCTGGCCAAGCACGATCTCAGAGCGGTAACAACCCCGCCCCACCAAGGTCGTAGCGTTGCCGAACGCAGCCGCGCTGGCCTTGTTTCCCCCAGCCCAGCGCCGCTGCCGCCCGACGGCAACAAGGCCCGAGGAGGGAGGCCTCGCCGAACGGAACAGCCCGGCCGCACCCCGCCAGAGAGCGTGCGCCGGGCTTCGGGCGTTATCGACGAGTTGCGACGGCGCTCAGCTCAGTGCGCGCCTGTTCCGGACGTTGGACCGCGCGCCCCATCTCTGGACGGTTACGAGCGGCTGTAACACTCCGTTTTTCTCGCATATTGCGAAGATTCTGCGGACGCTTTTCACGCATATTGCGGAGCTTGGGCTAGCTTTGACCGATGGGAGTGGGGTTGAGGGGCATTCCCGTGTCGGTTCCTGGGCTGCCGCAGACGCGCGCCGCACTTGTCTACGCGCGTGACCAGCACCGAGGCCAGGTGCGCGAGGTAGATGGCGCGCCGTTCATCACTCACCCGCGCGAGGTAGCTTCGCTCCTCTACGCGGCGGGCGCACCGGACCATCTCATCGCCGCTGGCGCACTGCACGACGTGATCGAGAAGACTCCGGTCACCGGCTTCGACCTGCGCCGGCGCTTCGGGAGCACGATCGCAGCGCTCGTGCTGGCGGTCAGCGAGGACGAGCACATCCCTGGCTACGCCGAGCGCAAGGGCGCGCTTCGCCATCAGGTGGCCGAGGCTGGTGAAGAGGCCCTGATGCTGTTCGCTGCGGACAAGATTTCCAAGGCCAGGGAGCTGCACCTCGAGGTTCAGCGCTCACGCCGCGGCCGTCGGTCCTCGAAACGGCGACTCGCGTACTACAAGCTTTGCCTCGAGCTTCTGCGGGAGCGCCTGCCCGGCTCGCCGCTTGTCGACCAGCTCGACGCCGAGCTCGCCCGGCATTGACCGGCCGCGCTCAGTCACGGCACGCGCAATGATGGTCTGCTCCTCCGAGGCCGGGGCGAAGGCCTCGCACTTCCACTCGGCGAGCAGCGGCCCACGCACGAGGAGTATGGTGTAAACCGTTGTGCGGGGGGGTTACTGGCTGGGCCGTCCAAGCGGCCCAGCCAGCCATCACAGCGCGACGAGGAGGGGCCGTGCCCGTGCGTGTTCGAGGAACAACTCGGAGAAGCCGAGGAGGCGCTTTGGTTCGGGGTCATCAGCTTCGGCCATGGAGGGCTGGACGCGGGCGCGCCTAACCCCTCCGGCGCCCGCGAGCGGCCCCGGCATCTTGCGATGTGTCGGGGCCGCTGCATCTACTCCTCGACACGATTAGCCGCCGTTCGGACTCGCTACAGTCGGCCGGCGCGCGAGCGCGCGACGGTCGGATCGAACTGGAGAGATGTGTGGATCTCGGGCTGAACGGCAAGGTGGCGGTCGTCGCCGCATCGAGCAAGGGTCTCGGAAAGGCGTCGGCGCTCGCACTTGCACGGGAGGGTGCGCGCGTCACAGTGTGCGCGCGGACTGCGGCGGATCTCGAAGCGGCCGCCGAGGAGATCCGACGTGAAACGCGCACCGAGGTACTCGCCGTGCCGGCCGACCTCACGAGCGCAGAGGACATCCGACGCGTCGTTGCGGCGACGGTCGAGCATTTCGGCGCGGTCGACGTTCTCGTCAACAATTCCGGTGGCCCGGCGCTGGGCCGCTTCCCGGACCTCACGGACGACGACTGGCGCCAAGCGTTCGAGCTTGTGACGCTGAGCTTCGTGCGCTTGGTCCGCGAGGTCGTACCGCACATGCGCGAGAAGCGGTGGGGGCGCATCATCGGGATCCAGTCGAGTTCCGTGAAGGAGCCGGTCGAGCACATCGACCTCTCGAACGGGATCCGCCCGGGCATCGCCGGGCTGATGAAGGCGATGATGCCCGACCTCGCGAAGGTTGGGATCACGATCAACCTGGTGCTTCCGGGGAGGTTCCTCACGTCCCGCATCCACCCGAGCCTGGCCAGCGGCACCGCGCACATAGACAAGACGGTCCTAGAACAGCTCGCACCCCTCGCCGCCACGATCCCCCTAGGACGCCTCGGTGACCCGATCGAGCTCGGTCACCTCGTCGCGTTCCTCGCCTCGGAGCAGGCCTCATACATCACGGGCGCCGTCTACCAGGTGGATGGAGGCAGCATCAAATCCAACCTATAGGCGAGGAGCGGCACGCTCGTAGCTACAGTGGAGTCTCGGGGTCTCGCCTCCCCCCGGCGAGCTCTGAGGGATAGGCCGCCCCGGGGCCGCGCTGTTTCGCAAGCCCGAGCAGAGCGCAGGGGCTCAGCAGGCTCCCGGGACGGTCCCACTTGAACTTGCTCACCCGTTCCAACGCACCTGATCGCCTTTAGTCTTGATGGTCGTGAGACGCCGCGCCGTGCCGATCCTCTCCTCGCTCCTCGGAGCCTGCGTCGTCGGGCTCCTGGTCTACGGCGTGTCCGCGCGCTCGGCCAGCCGCACGCTCGATGAATCGGTCGCGCACCAGGGGCGCCCGTCGGCGCCGCAGGCCACCCGCACGCTGCCGCTGCTCGGCGGTTCCGGCACGAGCTCGCTGGCCTCGCTGAGGGGCAAGGTCGTGGTGCTGAACTTCTGGGCGTCGTGGTGTGAACCATGCCAGGTCGAGGCGCCGCTCCTGCAACGCGCTCAGAGCGCGCTCGCGCGCCACAATGGCACGGTGCTCGGCGTGACCTACCTCGATGCGTCGCCCGACTCCCTGCGCTTCGTGCGCAAATACCACCTCGCCTACCCCAATCTGCGCGACGCGGACGGTTCCTTCGCGCACGCCTACGGCACCGACCAGCTTCCGGAGAGCTTCCTCGTCGATCGTCAGGGCAACATCCGGGCGCTCAGCCGCGGGGAGATCGACCAGTCGTTCCTCGACCGCGCGGTGGCGCTCGCGCAGTCCTCGTGAACCGCCCGGCCGCCCTGCTGCTCGTGGTCGCCGGACTCGCCGCGGGCGGGATCGCCGCCCCGGCTGCATCGACCGCCGCGCCAAGCCCCTCGCTGCCGGTGATCGAACGCCAGGTGATGTGCGTCAGCTGCAAAATCCCGCTCAACGTCGCCGAGTCCCAGCAGGCGGACCGCGAGCGAGTGTTCATCCGGGGCCTGATCGCCCAGGGCAACAGCGAAACGCAGATCAAGCGATCGCTCGTCGCACAGTACGGCGCGGCGGTGCTCGGCCTGCCGAGCACTCACGGCTTCGACCTCGCCGCCTATCTCGTACCGCTCGCGGTGGTGGTTGGGCTGCTGGCGCTGCTGGCGCTGCTGCTTCCGCGCTGGCGCCGCCGTGCCCGCGAGGGCCACGAGGAGCCGGCCCCGCCGCCCAGGCTCGATGCGACCGACGCTGAGCGCCTGGACTCCGATCTCGCGCGCTTCAACTGAGCGCGGTTGGCTACATCGCGTCCGGGGCGCTCACCCCGAGCAGATCCAGCGAGCGGGCGATCAGCCGGGCACTCGCGACGCACAAGGCGATGCGGAAGGACTCCACGCTCTCCGACTCGGCGCCGATGACGCGGCAGTCCCGATAGAAGGCCGTGAAGGCCTGGGCGAGCTCGAGCGCGTAGGCCGTGATGCGGTGCGGCGCGCGCCGGTCGGCTGCCTCGAGCACGTCGAGCGGGAAGGCGAGCAGCAGCTCGATCAGAGCGCGCTCGGCCGCGTGCACCGGGGCGGACTCCGAGTCGCCGAGCGCCGCGAGTGCCGCCTCCACACGCGGGGCCCCCGCCCTGGCGAGGATCGAGGCGATGCGCGCGTGCGCGTACTGCACGTAGTAGACCGGGTTCTCGCTCGACTCCTCGCGTGCAAGGTCGAGGTCGAGGTCGACAGTCGTGTCGTGGGAGCGCGCGAGCAGGTACCAGCGCGCCGCGTCGACGCCGATCTCGGCCATCAGCTCGTCCAGCGTGACGAACTCGCCGGCGCGCTTTGACATCTGGGCGCGGTCTCCCGAACGCACCAGATGAACCAGTTGCATGATCAGCAGCTCGAGCTCACCCGGGTCGCCGCCCAAGGCCTCGTAGGCCGCCTTCATGCGGGCGACGTAGCCATGGTGGTCGGCCCCCCAGACGTCGATCTGGCGATCGAAGCCGCGCTCGCGCCTGGCCTCGTGGTAGGCGATGTCAGACGCGAAGTACGTGTGCTCGCCGTTCGAACGCACGAGCACGCGATCCTTGTCGTCGCCGAACTCGGTGGTGCGCAGCCACAGCGCCCCATCGCTGCGGTAGGTGTGCCCCTGTTGCTCGAGGATCGCGAGCGTATGCTCGACCGGGCTGGGCTCACCCTCGTGCAGTTCGCTCTCATACTGCCAGTGGTCGAACGCCTCGACGTTGAAGGCAGAGAGCGAGACCTTCATGTCCGCCACCATCTGCCCAACCGCGGCGCGCCCCAGCTCCGCCGGGTCGGCCTCCGAGGCGGTCGGCAGGCTCGCCGCGAGCTTGACGACATATTCGGCCTTATAGCCGTCCTCGGGCACCTCTTCGCCTCGCGCGAGCGCCTGAATCGACTCGCCGAGCTTGCGTATCTGAGAGCCGGCGTCGTTGACGTAGAACTCGCGCTCGACGTGGTGGCCGTGGAACGCGATGATGCGCGCGAGGGAGTCGCCGTAGGCAGCGTTGCGCGCGTGGCCGACGTGCATCGGCCCCGTCGGGTTGGCCGACACGAATTCCACCAGCACGCGCTCCCGCCGGCGAGCCAGGCCGGAGCCGAACTCCTCGCCCGCGGCGAGCATCTGCCCGAGCGCCGCCCGCAGCCAGGAATCGGCGAGAAACAGGTTGAGAAAGCCGGGACCCGCGACCTCGAAGCGCTCGAGGCTAGCCCCCAGCCGCTCCTGGAGAGCGTCGCCGAGGCGGGCGGCCAGCTCGCGCGGAGTCGCGCCGAGCGCGGGTGCCAGGACGAGGGCGGCGTTGGTCGAGTAGTCGCCGAACTCGGCTCGGCGCGGGCGCTCGAGCGTGATCGAGTCTCGGCCGGCGCCGATTTGCCGGGCAGCGCCCGCGGGCGCGCCGTCACGTCGCTCACGCCCGTCGGTGAGCTCGTCTGCGGCCCCGAGCAGAGCCTCCCGCAGGCTGTCGAGCGGCGTTGGGAGCGGGCCACTCACGAGCTGTCCGTGGGGGGATTTCTCATCGCTGGCTGAGGGCTCTGTCATGTTCCGTGGGCGGGGCTTGCGATACTAGCTACGTGAACGACCAAGACTCAGGCGCCGAGCGCCACATAAACATCCATCTCTCCCCCGAGATCATGGGGGGCGTATACGCGAACTTCGCGAACGTCAGCCACTCCGACTACGAGTTCACCATCACCTTCGCGCGAGTCGACCACGAGGTCGAGTCCGAGGAGGTCCCCGGGGTGGTCGTCTCGCGTGTCAACCTCTCCCCTCGCTTCATGCGCGAGCTGATCGATGCGATGGAGGACAACTACTCCAAGTGGCTTACCCGCGAGGGCATCAAGAACCTGCCCGAGTACGGCGGGTCGGAGAGCGCATCAGAGGACTCGTAGGACTCCGCGCAACCGGCGCGACCCCGGCGAAGAGTCGGGCTGCCCCGGACCGTGCACCGCGGGCCTGGAACGGCTGCGGATGAGCGGTGTTCGTACCCTCCTAGGATGCAGGTCGCCGTCGTCTCGGACATACATGGCAATCGGCACGCCTTCGAGGCGACCCTCGAGGCGATCGCCGACAGCAGCGCGGCCGAGGTCTGGTGCCTCGGCGATCTCGTCGGCTACGGAGCCGAGCCGGACGCCTGCGTGGCACTGGCCCGCGAGCACGCGGCGGTGTGCCTGGCCGGGAACCACGACCTGGCCGTCACCGGCGACATCCCGCTGGATGAGTTCTCGCGCGGAGCGAGCCTCGCGGCGGAGTGGACCCAGGAGGTGATCGCGCCGGAGAACCTCGCCTTCCTGCGCAGCCTGACCCCGCAGGGTGAGGAGGGCGAGATCGGGCTCTACCACGCGAGTCCCCGCGACCCCGTCTGGGAGTACGTGGTCTCTTCGCTGCTCGCCGAGCTGTGCCTCGACGCGCAGCGCCAGCGCGTCTCCCTGATCGGCCATTCTCATGTCGCGCTCTCGTTCGTCCGCCGCGCCGGCGACCTCACGACCGGGGAGCCGCAGCGCGACGGCGCGCAGGTCGACCTCGCCGACGGCGAGTGGCTTCTGAATCCGGGCAGCGTGGGGCAGCCGCGCGACGGCGACCCGCGCGCCGGCTGGCTGCTGCTGGACCTGGACGGCCTCATCGCGTCCTATCATCGTGCCGCGTACGACGTGGCCGGGGCGGCGGCGGCGATCCGCGCCGCGCGCCTGCCTGACTCTCTAGCCGAGCGCCTCGAGTACGGTCAATGACGATGCAAGCGCCCTCCCGCAGCGACATTTCCACGCGACGCTCGCCCGCGGCGACGCTGCTGCGCGGGGCCGTTGCCGGCCTGCTCGGTGCGGCGACCGCGCTCCTGCTCGCGTGTGGAAGCTCGGGCGCCGGGCTGATCCCGGCCGGCAACGCCGGGCCGCTGCAGAGCGACTTCGAAGCGATCGCGCAGGCCGCGCAGGGCGCCAACGGCAACTGTGCCGCCACGGAAGCCGCAATTCTCAAGACCGAACAGGACTTCCGCGCGCTGCCGTCGAGCGTTGACAGCGGCCTGCGAAACACGCTCAGCCGGGGCATCGCCAACCTGAGCACACGGGCTCGCGTGGCCTGCACGCAGCCGCTTCCGCAGTCGACCGTGACGAGCAGCACGACGAAGAGCACGCCGACCACGCCCACCACCCCCACCACTCCGACGACGCCGCAGACCACGCCGACGGCAACGACGCCGACGGCCACGACCCCGACGAGCACCAGTCCCGAGGGCGGCACCGCCGCGCCGAACGGCGGCGTCGGCGAACCGGCGCCAGGCAATGGGCACGACAAAGGAGGCGGCGCCGAATCCGAAGGCCCGGGTGGCGCACCGGCCGGCGGGGAAGGGGGAAAATGAGCGCCGCGGAGATCGCCGGGCGCTATCGGCTGGAGGGCCGATTGGGCTTCGGCGGGATGTCTACGGTGCACCGCGCACTCGACATGCGACTCGAGCGCCAGGTGGCCGTCAAGCTGCTCGCCGAGCATCTCGCCGAGGATCCCACCTTCGTCTCGCGCTTCCAGCGCGAGGCGCAGGCGGCGGCTCGCCTGGTTCACCCCAACATCGTGCAGGTCTTCGACTCCGGCCAGGACGAGCGTACGGGCCAGTACTTCATCGTGATGGAGTACATCGAGGGGTCATCCTGCGCCGAGATCCTCCGCGACGACGGCTGGGTCGAGGTCGATGAGGCGATCGCGATCATCGAGCAGGCGTGTGAGGGGCTGCACTACGCGCACCGCAACGGCGTCGTCCATCGCGACGTCAAGCCCGGCAACCTGCTGCGCGCGCGCGAAGGCGAGGTGAAGCTGGCGGACTTCGGCATCGCCAAGGCGACCGAGCAGTCGAGCATCACGCAGGTGGGCTCGGTGCTCGGCACCGCGGCATACCTTGCGCCCGAGCAGGCCCGCGGTGAAGAGGCCGGACCCAGTGCCGACCTCTACGCGCTAGGCGTCGTCACCTATCAGCTGATCTCCGGGCGTCTGCCGTACGAGGCGACGTCGTTGACCGAGCTCGCGCTCAAGCAGCAGCAGGAAGAGCCGGCTACGCTGGACACGCTCGTCGCCGCGGTCGGTCCCGAGTTGGCGGACGCGGTCGCCATCGCGCTCGCGCTGGATCCCCGCGACCGCTACCAGACCGCGCGCGAGATGGGACGTGCGCTGGAGGATGGCCTCAGTGGAATAGCTCCCAGCGAGCGTCCCGCGGGCGGACGTGGCGCGCCCGCCACGCAGGCCACCACGGTGATGGCCACGGGCCGGGGCGAAGGCCGGCGGCCGGCGAGCGCCCCGACCGCAGCCGTCGCACCTCGCCAGCCCCGCCCCGGACCACCCCGCAGGAAAGCACCCGCCATCGAGTCTGGCGGGTCCGCGCCCGCTCGGCCCCGGCGCCGAAGGGGGCGTGTGGTTCCGTTGCTGCTGGCGCTTATCGCGCTGGCGCTCGTGATCGTCGCCGTCGTGCTGATCACGGCGCCGTCCACAACCAAGGTCGTGCTTCGCAACGTCGTGTACAACGACGTTCAGCAGGCCTCGGGCGCGCTCAAATCGCTCGTCTCCGAAAACACCAAATAGACCGCGCCTCGCGCGAGCATCCGTCAAAGGACCACCAAGCTGCCCCGGTCGCGGCCGGCCCGGTGCGACATCCTAGGAGCACAGCCGATGCTTGCCGCCATCCTCAACGTCGAACACTGGGTCCAGGTGGCCGGCTATCCGCTGCTCTTCCTGATCGTGATGGGCGAGTCCAGCGGCGTGCCGGTGCCCGGGGAGACAGCGCTGATCGCCGCTTCGATCCTGGCAAGCAGGGGCAAGCTGCAGATCGAGCTCGTGATCGTGCTCGCCGCTGCGGCGGCGATCGTGGGCGACAACATCGGCTACCTGATCGGGCGCAAGGGAGGACGCTGGCTGCTCGAACGTCCGGGCCGCTTCTACAGCCAGCGCCGACAGGTTCTCGCGACGGGAGAGCCGTTCTTCGAACGCCACGGCTCCAAGGCCGTGTTCTTCGGACGCTTCATCCTGGGCCTACGTGTGTGGGCGTCCTGGTTGGCCGGCGCGACGCACATGCCCTATCGCTCCTTCTTGTTATGGAACGCACTCGGCGGGATCTGCTGGGCCACGATCATCGGGCTGCTCTCCTACTACCTTGGCCGCGCCGCCGGGGATGCGGTCAAAACGTTCGGCCTGTTCGGCCTCGCGGCCGCTCTCTTGGCGATCGCCACCGCCCTCTTCCTGCACCTGCGCCACCGCCGAGGACAGGCGAGGAAGCGGTCCGAGAGCGCGACCGCCGAGACGGCCACCCCCCATCGTCGGGACGAATGACGGCGGGCCCGGCGGCTAGCTTCGCGTGCGCGCGACGACCTCGCCATTGCCCGCGTCGAAAAACGTCCCGAACATCCGGTTCCTCTCCTGCTGAATCGTCTGGAGCGGCGTGGCTCAGTAGCCGTTGCCGTTGCACGGAGCGATGCGCTGGCACATGTCCGCCAGATCGCTCAGCTCGGCCTCGGAGAAATGCGAGAGGAAGTGATCTCGCACGACCGCTAGATGCGTGACCCGCGCCGCTTGCAGCCGTTCGCGGCCGCCGGGCGTCAGACAAGCGTAGGAGCCGCGAGCGTCGTGTTCGCAGGAGCATCGCTCCAGCAGCCCCTCGCGCTCGAGGCGGTCGACGAGGCGGGTGAGGCCGCTGCGCGACAGCTGCGCCTGCTCTGCCAAGTCGCACATTCGCATCCGCCCCCGCGCGGCCTCCTGCAGGTGGTGGAGCACCTCATAGGAGGTCATAGGCAGCCGATGGGAGCGCTCGAGCTCGGCGTCGAGGCGCTTGGCGAGACAGCCATGCGCCCTCAGAAGCCCTCGCCAGGCGCGGAGCTCCCCCTCGCTCAGGTCCTCCCGCTCGGAGGTTGGAATCTTGACGGCGGTCGCGGTCGACATGAGGTCAGAACTCAGGAGCTTCTCAAGCGAACATAGCAGCGTCTGGCCTGCAAACACGAGCGATCTCGCTCAGCGCCGGGTTGCCCTCCACGCCCACCACATCATCATCGGCTGGAGCGGAAGCCGTGCGTAGAGCGCCCACCGCGGGATCCTTGCGAAGCGCTCCGGCGATCGCGCCATGTACAGGTTCGCCGGGAAGATCGCAGCGAGCAGCGCGATCAATCCCGGCCCAGCCAGCCTCCGCGTCGCCACCGGCAGCACAGCGAGGCCGCCGAGGATCTCAGCGACCCCACTCACCGCGACCACGCCCTTGGCGTGGCCCTGCAGCCGCGGCGGCACGATCTGCTCGTAGGCGCGCGGCATCACGAAATGGTTCACGCCCGATCCGACGAAGAAGGCAGCCAGCAAGCGGGGCATCTACGCGGCCTCGATCAACGAGCTTCCGGTCATCTGCGCCGGCTGCTCGAGCCCCAGCAGCTCGAGCACCGTCGGCGCCACGTCCGCGAGGATGCCGTCCTGGCGCAGGGAGATCCCCGGCACGGTGACGATCAGCGGCACGGGGTTCAGGGAGTGCGCCGTGTTCGGGCTGCCGTCAGGCTCGAGCATGTGGTCGGCGTTGCCGTGGTCGGCGGTCACGACGCAGACGCCCTCGGTCTCTCGCACGGCCGCGACCACGCGCCCGAGGGCCTGATCGACGGTCTCGACCGCCTGCACGGCCGCCGCTATCACGCCCGTGTGCCCGACCATGTCGGCGTTCGCGAAGTTGATGATCCCGAAGCGGGGGCGATCCGCACGCCACGCGTCGACGAACGCGCTCGCCGCCTCCTGGGCGCTCATCTGCGGCTTGTGGTCGTACGTGGGCACGTCCCGCGGCGAGGGCACCAGCTCGCGGCGCTCGCCGCTGACGGGCGCCTCCTCCCCGCCGTTGAAGAAGTACGTGACGTGCGCGTACTTCTCCGTCTCGGCCACATGCAGCTGTGAGGCCCCGGCGGCCGCCAGCACGACCGACAGCGTCGTCGCCGGTCGCTCGGGCGAGAAGGCGACCGGGTACGGCCAGCCCTCCTCGTACTCGGTGAACGTCGTCAGACGCGACACGGGGGGCGCTCCGCCGCGTCCGCTCCAGCCGGGTAGCTCCTCGCCGTGCTCGCCGAAGCCGGGCTCGGCCAGCGCTCGCGTCAGCTGGCGCATCCGGTCGGGCCTGAAGTTGAAGCAGATCACGCTGTCCCCGGGTGAGATCCGTGCATCGCCGCCGACGAGCGTCGGCTCGATGAACTCGTCCGTCTCGCCCCGCTCATACGCATCCCTCACGGCCTGCTCGCCGCTCGCGGCGCGGTGCGGGGCGAGTCCGTGCACGAGCGCGTCGTAGGCGCGTTGCGTGCGTTCCCAGCGCCGGTCACGATCCATCGCCCAATAGCGCCCCATCACGGATCCCACGCGGGCGCCGGGCGTGCGATCGAGCTCGGCCAGATACCCCGCGCCCGCGTGGGGAAGCGTGTCGCGCCCGTCGGTGAACGCATGCACCACCACCTCGCCGACGCCCAGCCTCCGTCCCTCCTCGATCAGCGCCCGCAGATGATCGAGCGAGGAGTGCACGCCGCCGTCGGAGACCAGCCCGAGCAGATGCACGCGCTCGGCACCGCTGAACGCGGCCCGCAGGGCCTCGTTCTCCGCGAGCGTCCCGCCGGCGATCGCGTCGTCGATGCGAACGAGATCCTGGCGCACGACGGCCCCCGCGCCCAGGTTCAGGTGACCCACCTCGCTGTTGCCCATCTGCCCGTCGGGCAGTCCGACGGCACGCCCGCACGCCTGGAGAGTCGCGTGAGGCGCGCTGCGCCACAGCTCGTCGAACACGGGGGTGCGTGCGAGCGAGACCGCGTTGCCGGGACCGGGCTCGGCCAGGCCCCAGCCATCGAGGATGACGAGGCAGACACGCTCGGCGGGGAGGCCGTCCACGCGGGACGCAGCACTCATGCTGTGGCGGCAGCGGCGATCTGCGCGAAGGACTCCGCCTCGAGCGAGGCGCCGCCGACGAGCGCACCGTCGACGCCCTCCGGCGCGAGCATCTCCGCCGCGTTCTCGGGCTTCACCGATCCGCCGTAGAGGATCCGCATCGCCTCCGACGCGCGCTGGTCGCGGCCGGCCACGAGCGCTCGGATGAACGCGATCGCCTCGTGCGCCTGCTCCGGCGTCGCGACGCGGCCCGTGCCGATCGCCCAGATCGGCTCGTAGGCGACGACGACGCCCGCCAGCTGCTGATCGGAAACCCCGGCGAGGTCCTCGTTGATCTGCTGGCGCAGCTTGCGGTCGGTCTCCCCGGCGTTGCGCTCCTCCTCCGTCTCGCCCACGCACAGGATCGGTACGAGCCCCGCCGTGAGCGCGGCGGGAACCTTCAACGCCAGCGCCCGGTCGGTCTCACCGCACATCGCGCGCCGCTCGGAATGCCCGAGCACGACGCCGCGGACGTCCAGCTCGACCAGCATCGGCGGCGAGACCTCGCCGGTGAACGGACCCTCTGGGTCGTGGTGCATGTTCTGCGCGAACACCTCGACCGGGGACCCCCGCGTGCTGTCCACCATCGGCTGCAGGTCCGTAAACGGCACGCAGACCGCGATATCGACGCCGTCGAGCGACGACACCCGCGGAAGCAGCGCCTGGACGTACTCCTCCGCCTGCTCCTGCGTCTTGTGCATCTTCCAGTTGCCGGCAATCACGGGAGTACGCGCCATCACGAGGCCACCCCAGCCCCGTCGAGCGCCTGCACGCCGGGCAGCACCTTGCCCTCCACGAGCTCGAGCGTGGCGCCGCCGCCGGTTGACAGGTGATCGACCTGCTCCTCAAGGCCGAAGCGCGCCAGCGCGGCGGCCGAGTCGCCACCGCCGACCACGGTCAGGCCCTTCGCCGCGGCCACGGCCTGCGCCACCGCGCGCGTCCCGGCGGCGAAGGGCTCGAACTCGAACGCGCCCATCGGACCGTTCCAGAAGACGGTTCCGGCCCCGGCGATCTCCCGCGCGTAGCGCTCGGCGCTGGCCGGGCCGATGTCCAGGCCCATCCAGCCCTCGGGGACCTCGACGCCGCCCAGCGTACGATGCTCGGAGTCCGCGGCGAGGCGGCGGCCGAGCACGAGATCGGCCGGGAGCTCGAGGCGAGCGTGTCCCGGGCGTGCGGCTTGCGCGAGCGCGCGGCGGGCGTGAGCGGTGTCCTCTTCGCCGCACAGCGACTCGCCGACCGCATGACCCTGGGCACAGAGGAACGGGAAGCACATCGCCCCGCCGATGATCACGACGTCGGCGAGCTCCAGGAGGCGGTCGATGACGGCAATCTTGTCGGCCACCTTGGCGCCGCCGATGATCGCGATCAGCGGACGCGCGGGATTCTCGACGATGCGCTCGAGGGTGAGGACCTCGCGTTCGAGCAGGCGCCCCGCCGCGCTCGGCAGCAGGTGCGCCACGCCCTCGTTGCTCGCATGCGCACGGTGCGCGGCGCCGAACGCGTCGTCGACGTAGACATCCGCAAGCTCGGCGAGCGCGTGGGCCAGTTCCGGGTCGTTGCTCGTCTCGCCAGGCTCGAAGCGGACGTTCTCAAGCACCAGGATCTCGCCTTCCTTCAGTGCCTCGCTGAGCGCCCTGACCTGCTCGCCGACGACCGCGGGCGCGAGCTGCACGTTCGCGTCGACGAGCTCGCGCAGGCGGGCCACGACCGGGGCCATCGACAGGCCGGGATCGCGGCTGCCGTCCGGCCGGCCGAGGTGGGAGACCAGAACCAGCCGCCCGCCGCGGCGGCGCAGCTCCTCGATCGTCACGAGCGCCGCCGCGATCCGAGTGTCGTCCGCGACGAGCGGCGCGCCGTCGGCGCCCGTCTCGAGCGGAACGTTGAAGTCGACGCGCACCAGGACCCGCTTCCCCTGCACGTCCAGGTCGTCAATGCTCCTCACCGAGCTTCTCCCACCATCTTGCCCTCCCTCGCGACTGTCCCCCTGCAGCCCATGGCTTTCCCGGCCCGCCTCGCCCTGCCTGCGCTCACAACACCCTCTGCACCAGGTCCACGAGACGATTCGAGTAGCCCCACTCGTTGTCGTACCAGGCGATCACCTTGAGCATCGTCTGATCCATGACCATCGTGAGTTTCGAGTCGACGATCGACGAGTAGGGCGAGGACACAATGTCGCTGGAGACGATCGGGTCCTCGGTGTACTGCATGATCCCCGCCAGCGGGCCGCTCTCGGCGGCGCTTTTGAATGCCGTGTTGACCTCCTCGACGCTCGTATCGCGCTCGCACTCCACCGTCAGATCGACGACCGACCCGGTCGGCACCGGAGCTCGAATGGCGAACCCGGCCAGCTTGCCCTGCAGCGAGGGGATCACCAAGCCGATCGCCTTCGCCGCGCCGGTCGAGGCAGGGATCAGGTTGATCGCCGCGGCGCGCGCGCGGCGGAGATCTTCGTGCGGCAGGTCCTGGAGGCGCTGGTCGGCCGTGTAGGCATGGATCGTCGTCATCAGGCCGTGCCTGATCCCGACCGTGTCGGACACGACCTTCGCCACCGGCGCGAGACAGTTGGTCGTACATGACGCGTTCGAGATCACGTCGTGGCGCTCGCGGTCGTAGACCTCGTCGAAGTTCACGCCCAGCACGACCGTCGCGTCGGGGTTCGTCGCCGGAGCCGAGATGATCACCTTCCTCGCTCCCTGCTGCAGGTGCTTGGCGGCGTCCTCGCGGTTCGTGAACAGGCCCGTCGACTCGATCACCACGTCGACGCCCAGCTCGCCCCACGGCAATGCAGCGGGGTCGCGCTCGGCGAGCACCTTCAGCTCGGCCCCGTCGACCTCGATCGCGTCGCCGCGAGCGGCGACGCTCCCCGGATAGGGCCCCTGGATCGAGTCGTACTTCAGCAGGTGCGCGAGCGTGCGCGAGTCGGTGAGGTCGTTCACCGCGACCCATTCGATCTCGGCGGCATCCGCGCGGGCCATGGAGGCGCGGAACGCGTTCCGGCCGATCCGGCCGAATCCGTTGATTCCCACGCGTACCGGCACTCGGTTGCCTCCTGAAGCGAAAATGAACGATGCCGGGCCGCGGAGAGGAGCTCCGTCGCCCGGCGTGCCGCCCAGGCTATCAGCGCAGGAGCGTCAGGAGTCCACGCGCGGCGGCTTGTCGATGTCCCGGTGAGCGACGGCGACGTCCAGATCGTCATGCTCGCGGTAGCGCTCGGCCAGGTGCTCGGCGATGGCCACCGAGCGGTGACGGCCACCCGTGCATCCGATCGCGATCACGAGGTGCGCCTTGCCCTCGGCGATGTACTGCGGCAGCAGGTAGTCGAGCAGCCCGCCCAGCTTCACATAGAGCTCCTCGAGCCGTCCGTCGAGGCCGATGTAGTCCACGACCTGCTCATCCAGGCCCGTCAGCTCGCGCAGTTCCGGCTCGTAATGCGGGTTTGGGAGGAAGCGCACGTCGAACGCCAGGTCCTCCTCGCGCGGTGGACCGTGCTTGAAGCCGAAGCTCATGAACGTCACGGCCATGTGCCCCGCTTTCTGGCGGGGCAGGAACTCGTCGGCGATCTTTCCGCGCAGCATCGCCGCGGACATGCCGGTCGTGTCGATCACGAGGTCAGCTCGGCTGCGCAGCGGTTCCAACAGGCCACGCTCGGAGGCGACCCCCGCGGCGACGCTGCCCTCCGGCGCGAGTGGGTGGCGGCGGCGGGTCTCCTTGTAGCGCGTCACCAGCGTCTGCTCGGAGGCCTCGAGAAACAGCATGTGGTGGTTGATCCCGAGCACGTCGAGATCGTCGACGACGGCGCGCAGCGCCTCGAAGTACACGCCGCCGCGAACATCGGAGACGACTGCCGCGCGCTCGACCTTCGAGCCCTTGTGCACGAACAGCTCCACGAGCGAGCGGATCATCTCCGGGGGGAGGTTGTCGACGCAGAAGTAACCCGCGTCCTCGAACACGTTCATCGCCGTGGACTTGCCCGCGCCCGAGAAGCCGGTGATCACGACGAAGTCCTCCAGGCGCGACTCTACGACCGGCTTGCCGGCCCGTCGGCCGCTGCCTCGCAGCGGACGGATGGGCTTGATCACGGCCATGGTTCTAAGTTTGTCGCCCTTGCCGGACATGCCGTGCATTTTCTGCGCGACGCGGCGGTCAGCCGGCGCGGTGGAGCAGTCCGTGGAGCTCGCGCGCGACCTTGGCCGGGACGCCGGGCACGGCCTGGAGCTCCTCACGCGAGGCCGCTACGACCGCCTCGGGGGAGCCGAAGTGCGTGAGCAGCGCGCGCTTGCGTGCCGGCCCCACGCCGGGCAGCTCGTCGAGCAGCGAGCTCGTCATCGCCTTGTCGCGGCGCACGCGGTGGTGGGCGACCGCGAACCGATGCGCCTCGTCCCGCACGCGCTGCAGCAGCTGCAGCTCCGGCGTGGAGTGGTCGAGCACCAGCGGCGATCTGCGTCCCGGCTGGAAGACCTCCTCGACGCGCTTGGCGAGCGAGACGACCGCCACGCCGCGGTCGCGGAAGCCCTGCAGCGACGCGAGCCCGGCCGCGAGCTGGCCCTTGCCGCCGTCGATCACGACCAGGCTCGGCAGCGACGCGAAGCTCGCGTCATAGGCGGGGTCGTGTGGCGATATGTCCGTCTGGCGCTCCCATTGCGCGAAGCGTCGGGCGAGGACCTCGCCGATTGCGGCGTAGTCGTCCGGCGAGCCCTCGACGCCGCGGATCTTGAAGCGCCGGTAGTCGGCCTTCTTCGGCGCGCCGCCCTCGAACACCACCATCGACGCCACGGTGTGCGTCGCGCCCAGGTTGGAGATGTCGAAGCACTCGATCCGAATCGGCGGAGCGTCGAGACCGAGCACAGACTGCAGCCCCTCGAGCGCCTCGACCCGTCCCTGGCGCCGGCGCTCGGAGCGGAGCTTCTCCTGGTCGAGCGCGAGCAGCGCGTTGCGCTGCGCCAGCTCGAGGATCCGGCGCTTCTCGCCCCGCTCGGCGGCACGAAGCTCGACCGGCCCGTCCCGACGGGTCGCGAGCGCGTCGGACAGGGCCTGTCGCTGCTCCAGCTCCTGCTGGACGATGAGCAGCGACGGAATCGACATGTGCCCGCCGTAGTACTGCAGCATGAACTCCTCCGCGACCTCCGCGAGCTCGCGCTCGGTCTCGTTGGAGAGATAGAACGAGTGCCGGTCCGACAGCACGCCGTCGCGCACCTGGAAGACCTGCGCGTTGGCGTCGCGCCCGTCGAGCGCAACGGCGATCGCGTCGAACGTTCCGACCGACTCATTCGCCACCCGCCTGCGCTCGAGCAGCGAGCGGACGGCCCGCAGGCGGTTGCGCTCGAGCGTGGCCTGCTCGAACTCTTCGGCCGCCGCCGCCGCGCGCATGCGCGCCTCGAGGTCGCGCTCGATCGCCGAGAAGTGACCCGACAGGAAGTCGACGACCCCGTCGATGCCCGCGCGGTACTCCTCCCTGGAGACGAAGCCGACGCAGGGTGCCCCACAGCGCTTGATGTAGTAGTCGAGGCACGGGCTGCCGCTGCGCCTGCCTGGCTCGGGGCCCGTGCAGGAACGGAACAGGAACACCTTCGCGAGCACCTCGAGCGTGGCGCGCACGCGCTTGGCGTTCGAGTACGGCCCGAAGTACGTCCGGCCCGGCCTGTGGCGCTCGCGCGTGAAGTAGACCCGCGGGTAGTCCTCGTCGAAGGAGATCGCGATGAACGGGTAGGACTTGTCGTCGCGCAGGCGGATGTTGAAGCGCGGCCGGTATTGCTTGATGAAGCTCTGCTCGGCGAGCAGCGCCTCGGCCTCGGAAGCCACGACGACGCTCTCGACGTGCTCCACCGCCGCCATCATCTCCGCGTGGCCCGGTGTGCTCGGCACCTGGGCCTTGGAGAAGTGCGACGCGACGCGCTTTCGCAGGGACTTCGCCTTGCCGACGTATACGACCCTCCCCGTGGCGTCCCTGAAGAGGTACACGCCGGGCAGGTCGGGCAGCCCACGGCGCTGCTCCGCGAGGGCGCTGCTCGCGTTCTCGCCGCTACTCGATGTCTCGGTGGCCGCCATCCCATTCGAGGATAGGCGGCGCGCGAAGGGCTCGCCGCGGGGCGCTCAGTACGTGCGCGAGTAGCGGTAGACCTCGAGCAGCGCGTAGACGACCACACCGACGAGCAGGAACCAGACGAGCTCGCCCAGGCCCGTCTCCCACATCCTCGCGCGGGCCGCAAGTGCGAACACCGCAAGGGCGACCCCGCCATACAGCATGCCGCGGTGGCGGTCGCCGAGGCTGTGCAGGGAGATGCGGTGTTCGCGGTACATGCGGATGCCGACGTATCCGATACCCACGCCGAACCCCACCCACAGCGCCGCTTCGAAGGTCCTCGTCACGCGCCCGCCGCCGGGGCCGGCAATGAGGTACACGGCCGCCGCAATCGCCACGACGATGGCGACGTTGCGCGCCGTCTTCATGCGTTCCATTGGAGGCAGTGTAGGTCAGTCGCTCAGCGCTTCAAAGCTCGCGTAGGCCTGCTCGACAGCGCGCGTGGCCGCCGTATGGCGGGCCTGCGACTTGGCGGACTCGTACTGCGTCGCCCAGGCGGCCGGATCGGCGAGCTCCTCCTCGACGCCGCGCAGCGCGGCCTCGGCCTCCTCGACGGCCTGCTCGGCCTTCTGCTGGTCGCTCAGTCGGTTCTTCGAGGGCGCCTTGGCCCGCTTCGGCCGCGCCTTCGCCGGGGCGTCCGCGCCCTTGCCGGCCCCATTACGGCCGGGGCTATTGGTGGCCGCGCCGCCGTTCGCGAGGGCGGGCGCCCGCAGCGCTGCGAGATGGGCTCCGGCGCCCGCCTGCCCACCGGAGGACGCCGCTCGCCGCTCCTCGCGAACCCGCACGTACTCGGGCCAGCCGCCGAGATAGCTGTGCAGCGAGCCTTCCTCGACGGCGATCGTCCGCGTGCCCACAGCATCCAGCAGCGCGCGGTCGTGGGAGACGAGCAGGATCGCCCCTGCGAAGGCGCGGAGCGCGTCCTCGAGCGCCTCCCGGCTCTCGATGTCGAGGTGGTTCGTGGGCTCGTCGAGTATCAGCACGTTGGCGCCTGACTGCACGAGCACGGCAAGCGAGAGCCGCCGGCGCTCTCCACCCGAGAGGCCGGCCAGCGGCTTCTCGGCCTCCTCGCCGGAGAACAGGAAGCGCCCGAGCAGAGCCCGCGCCTTCCCCGGCGTCAGACCCGTTGCGCGTTGTGCGGCCTCGAGCACGGTCTGCTCTGGCGCTCCGCCGACGCCGAGCTCCTCGGCGTGCTGGGACAGATAGCCCAGCTTCACGTTGTGACCGGTGCGCAGGCTCCCTGCGGCGGGCTCGCGGCGGCCGGCGAGCGTCTCGATGAGGGTCGTCTTGCCGGTCCCGTTGGGGCCCACGAGCGACACGTGCTCGCCGCGTTCGAGCCACAGCTCGACCTGGTCCAGCAGCGTGATCGGTGGCTCGACGCGGCCGTCCGGGCCGTGTTCCCCCCCACCGACCGCGATGCGCCCGTCGAGGAGCTCGAAGATCACGCGTCCGGAGCGCTCCGGCGCGGAGAACGCGAACTCGAGCGCCTTGCCGTCCGTGGGATCCCGCTCGATGCGCTCCATCTTCGCGAGGCGCTTGACGCGCGACTGCGCCTGGCGTGCCTTGGAGGCCTTGTAGCGGAAGCGCTCGATGAACCTCTCCATGCGCGCGATCTCGGCGCGCTGGGTGTCGATCGCCTTGCCGAGCGCGATCTCCCGAGCCGCCTGCTCGCGGCGCCAGTTGTGCCAGCTGCCGGCGAAGAAACGCGAGCGGGTGGGTGGGCCTCCGTACAGCTCGAGCACCGCCGTGCCGACCGCCTCGAGGAACCAGCGGTCGTGGGCGACGAGCACAACCGCCGCGTCGAGCTCGACCAGCGTCTGCTCGAGCCACTCGAGCGATTCGATGTCGAGGTGGTTTGTCGGCTCGTCGAGCAGCAGCACGTCGGCTCCCGTTGCGAGCGCGCGGGCGAGCGAGGCGCGCGTGAGCTGGCCGCCGGAGAAGGTATCGAGGGGGCGCTCGAGGTCGGCCTCGACGAAGCCCAGCCCGCGGGCCATGACCGTGGCGCGATCGCGCCACAGGTAGCCGCCGCGCGCCTCCAGGCGCGCCTGCGCGCGCGCGTAGCGGTCGAGCGTCGACCGGTCGGCTGTGCCGCCCGCCATCTTCGCCTCCAGCTCGCCCAGCTCGCGCTCGATCTGGAGCTCCTCGGCGCAGCCCGACAGGAGATAGTCCTGCAGCGAGATCCGCCGCTCGAGCGGCGGGCGCTGGTCGTGCAGCGCGACGCGCGCGCCCTTGGCGATGCTCAGCTCGCCGCGGTCGAGCGAGGTCTCGCCGGCGAGCATTCGCAGCAGGGTCGTCTTGCCGGCGCCGTTGCGCCCGGCGATCGTGAGGCGTTCGCGGCGCTCGAGCTTGAACGAGACGCCGCGCAGGAGCGGTTTGCCCACAATGTCCTTGTGCAGGTCGGATGCGATCAAGAGAGCCATCGACTCGTGATGGTAGGCGGCCGGCGGCCCCGGGCCCGAGGCTGGCGCCACGGGCCGGGAGACCCGTAGCTGGCGGCGTCGCTAGGATCCTCGGAGATGCGCCGCAGCATGTTGAGATGGCTGGTTCCGTACGCGCTGCTCGTGCTGCTCGTGCTCGCGCCCTCGGCGGGGGCAAACAACAACGGCCGCGGCTTTTACGGCGGGACCAACGACCATGTCGTGACCACCGCCGGCTTCATCCTGATCGCGTTCTTCCCCATCTTCGTGTTCGTGATGAGCATGCTGCAAAGGCATCTCGAACGGCGCAAGGAAGCGCGCAAAGCGGCAGAAAAGGCGCTGCTGGGGAACGCTCAGTGGCGCGGCGGCTGGTAGCCCGGCCTCTGCGGCCGGTGATGGGTCGCCGATGAGACAGGCCGAGGGCAGCGGCGTGCCCTCCGCCGTCCGCTACGAGCGCCATGGTCCGGCCGCCATCATCACAATCGACCGTCAGCACAGGCGCAACGCGGTCGACGGCCCGACGGCTGCGGCCCTCCACGACGCCTACCTGCGGTTCGAGGCCGACGACGATGCCCGCGTGCTCGTCCTCACCGGCGCCGGCGAGGAGGCGTTCTGCGCGGGCGCCGACCTGAAGGCGACGGACACGTTCGTGGAGCGCCTGACGAGCGAGGAGGGGCCGATGGGCTTCACTCGTCTGACGCCGTCCAAGCCGACGATCGCGGCGATCTCCGGATACTGCCTTGCCGGTGGGCTCGAGCTCGCGCTGTGGTGCGACCTGCGCATCGCTACGGAGGGCTCCACGCTGGGCTATCCGGAGCGCCGGTGGGGGGTGCCGCTGATCGACGGGGGCACGCAGCGCCTGCCTCGGATCGTGGGACTCGGTCGCGCGCTGGACTTGATCCTCACCGGCCGCATGGTCGGCGCGGAGGAGGCGCTCGCGATGGGCCTGCTCACGGAGCTTGTCGCGGCGGGCGCGCACCTCGAGCGGGCACTGGCGCTCGCGGAAGGGCTCGCCCGCTTCCCTCAGCGCACGATGCTGGCCGATCGGCGCGCCGCGATCGAGGGTCTCGGGATGACGCTCGCCGAGGGACTCGCGCTCGAGGCCAGGGCGGGCCCGGAAGTGTTCGAGGACGGAGCGCGCGGGGCCGCGCGCTTCGCCGCGGGCGAGGGGCGCGGCGGAGCCGGCGCTGGAGCATAGGAGATAGGCTGATCGCAATGGCCTATTTCGTCACCGGAGCAACCGGCTTCATCGGACGGCGGCTGGTCGAGCGGCTGCTGGAAACGCGCCAGGGCAAGGTGTACGTGCTCGTGCGCGAGGGTTCGCTCGGCCGTCTGGACGATCTGATCGAGCGTTGGAGCGGCGCGGCGGGCGCCTCGGCCGCCGAGCGCATCGAGCCCGTTCTCGGAGATCTCCGCCGGCCGCTGTTGGGTGTCGAGCAGGAACGCGTGACGGAGCTGCGCGGGAAGATCAATCACTTCTTCCATCTCGCCGCCGTCTACGACATGACCGCGCCCGCCGAGATGAACACGGCGGTCAACGTCGGCGGTACGACCCACGCGGTCGAACTGGCACGGGCGCTGGAGGCCAAGCGACTGCACCACGTCTCCTCGATTGCGGTCGCCGGCGAGTACAACGGCGTGTTCACCGAGGACATGTTCGACGAGGGCCAGCGGCTGCCCTCGCCCTACCACCGCACCAAGTTCGAGTCAGAGCGGATCGTGCGAGAGCAGCCGTACGTGCCGTGGCGGGTGTACCGCCCCGGGATCGTCGTCGGCGACTCTCACACCGGGGAAATGGACAAGATCGACGGCCCCTACTACTTCTTCAAGGCGATCCAGCGCATGCGCCATCTGCTCCCGGAGTGGGTGCCGCTCGTGGGCCTGGACCTGGGGCTCACCAACATCGTGCCGGTCGACTGGGTCGCCGGCGCGCTCGAGCACATCGCGCACGAGCCGGCGCTGGACTTCAAGGCGTTCCATCTCACCGACCCGCGCCCGCAACGTGTGGACGACCTGATCAATGAGCTCGCGGCCGCCGCCCATGCCCCGCGCTTCGCGCTCAGCATCGACAAACGCCTGCTCGAGCAGCTGCCGAAATGGCCGCTGACGCTGACGGCGCAGCTGCCGCCCTGGCGCCAGCTGCGCAACCTCGCGCTCCGCAACCTCGGGATCCCGCTGGAGGTGGTGAGCCACATGGAGCTCAAGCCGCGGTTCGACACGACCGAAGCCGCGCGTGCGCTCGCCGGATCTCCACTTGAGCAGCCGCCGCCGCTTAACGACTACCTCAAGCTCCTGTGGGACTACTGGGAACGCGAGATGGATACCGACCAGCGCCGCGGAGGATCGCTGAAAGACGCGCTCCAGGACAAGCTGGTGATGATCACCGGCGCCTCGTCGGGCATCGGGCGCGCGACGGCGCTCAAGGTGGCGGGCGCCGGGGGGATCCCCCTGCTGGTCGCGCGCAACGTCGAGAAGCTCGAGGAGGTGCGCGCCGAGATCGTCGCCGGCGGCGGCACCGCGTACGTCTACGCAGCCGACATCTCGGACATCGAGTCGGTGGAGCGGCTGCTCGAGCGCGTGCTCGCGGACCACCGCAACGTCGACATGCTCGTCAACAACGCGGGGCGTTCGATCCGCCGCTCGATCGCGCTCAGCTACGAGCGCTTCCACGACTTCGAACGGACGATGCAGCTCAACTACTTCGGCGCGGTCAAGCTGATCATCGGCCTGCTGCCGCGCATGCGCGAGCGGGGCTTCGGGCACGTCGTCAACATCTCCTCGATCGGCGTGCAGACCAACCCGCCGCGCTTCTCCGCATATGTCGCCTCGAAGGCGGCGCTCGACGCATTCACGCGCGTGGTCGCATCGGAGGTGATCGGCGACGGCGTGACGTTCACGACGATCCACATGCCGCTCGTGCGCACACCGATGATCGCCCCGACCAAGATGTACGACGCGTTCCCGGCGATCAGCCCCGATGAGGCCGCCGACATGATCTGCGAGGCGCTGCGCAGCCGGCCCAAGCACATGGGCACGCGCCTGGGCACGTTCGGCGAGATCGCCTACACGCTCTCGCCGAGCGCCGTCGACAGGCTGCTTCACCTCGCCTACCGGCTGTTCCCCGACTCGGCGGCCTCCAAGGGGCAAGAGGACACGATCGAGGAGCCCGTCTCCTTCGAGCAGCTGGCAATGGCCACCCTGACGAGAGGCGTGCACTGGTAGAAGCGATCGCTGGCCGATCTGCGATCGGTGGCCCGCTGGCCGATCTCCGATCGGTGGGCCGGCGCGACCGGGCCGTCGCCGACCGCTCGCCGCCCGGTCTGCAAGCGGCCTTGCGATGATCCGAGGGTGAGCGATACGGTCCCCGCGATCGAGGTCTGCGCCCTGCGCAAGCGCTACGGCGACTATGAGGCGGTGCGGGGTATCGACATCACCGTTCGTAGGGGCGAGGTGTTCGGCCTGCTCGGCCCCAATGGGGCGGGCAAGACGACGACGGTCGAGATCCTCGAGGGCTACCGCGCGCGCACCAGCGGCGAGGTGTCGGTCCTCGGCTACGATCCCGCCGATCGGGCGATCGAGCTGCGACGGCGGATCGGGATCGTGTTGCAGTCAGGTGGCATCTACGGCCACATCACCCCGCGCGAGGCGCTGCGTCACTGGGCGAGCTTCTATCCCCGTCCGCGCTCGGTCGAGGAGGTGCTGGGCCTCGCCGGCCTTCAGGCGCAGGCGGACACGCGCAGCCGCAGGCTCTCGGGCGGGCAGCTGCGGCGCCTGGACTTCGCCCTGGCGCTGGTCGGGGATCCGGAGCTGATCTTCCTCGACGAGCCGACGACCGGTTTTGACCCGGAGGCGCGCCGGGCCGCGTGGGAGACGATCCGCTCGCTGCGCGAGCTCGGCAAGACGATCCTGTTGACGACGCACTACCTCGACGAGGCGCAGGCGCTCGCCGATCGCGTCGCGATCGTCAAGGAGGGCCGCATCCTCGCGATCGGGCCGCCGCGCGAGCTCGGCGTGGGCGCGGCGCACTACCGCGTCGTCTACCGCAGCGCCGGCGGTGAGCTCGTCGAGCGCCAGACCGATGACGCCACGACGCTGCTACACGAGCTGACCGGCGAGGCGCTCGCCCGCGGAGAGCGCCTCGAAGAGCTCTCCGTGGGCCGGCCCACGCTCGAGGACGTGTACCTGGAGCTGACCGCCGATGCCTGATGCGCTCGGCGGGGCGACCGGGCCGTCGCCGACCAACCCGGTCCTCCTCAGCTGGCGCCAGTACCGCCTCGAGCGTCGCATGTTCTGGCGCAACCCAAGCGCCGCCTTCTTCAACTTCCTGCTGCCGCTGCTTTTCCTCGCGGGGGGCGGGGCGATCCTCAGCGGAAACCAGCACCAGCTCAACAAGCTGATCCCCGCGATCGCGGCGATGAGCATCATGGCGACGACGTTCACGGCGCTCGCCTACAACGTCGTCTTCCTGCGCGAACGGGGTGTGCTCAAGCGGATCCGCGGAACGCCCCTGCCGACCCGCTCCTACTTCGCCGGCGTCGCCGCCAACGCCGTCACGAACGCTGCGCTGCAGATCGCGATCGTGGTGCTCGCCGGCCGCGCTCTGTTCGGCATCGGCTGGCCGCAGCACGTGCTCGAGCTGCTCGTATTCGTGGTCGTCGGAGTGGTGTGCTTCGCCGCCCTCGGCGTCGCCTTTGCGCACGTGATCCCGAACTTCGAGTCGACGCCGGCCTACGTGAACGCCGTCTTCCTGCCGGTCATCTTCATCTCCTTCTACGTCTTCGACTCCAACAGCGCCCCGGGGTTCCTGCGCACGATCGCCGATGCTCTGCCCCTGAAGCCCTTGATCGAAGGGCTCTCGGGCGCGATCGTCGGGGGTTCGGACCTCGGCGGCAACCTGGATGCGCTCGCCGTGATCGCGCTGTGGGGCGTGTTCGGGTTGTTCTTCGCAGTCCGCGGCTTCTCATGGGAGCAGTCGCGAACGTGACTTCGACAGGAGGGACGAGAAGATGAGAGAGCTGGCCACAGACGTGTTCATGCTGCGCGGAATGCCGCCGAACGCAATCAACGTGTATCTCGTCAGCGACGTGCTCCTCGACGCGGCGACACGGCGGGGCGAGAGGAGGATCATGCGCCAGATCGCCGCGCGGCAGCTCAGCGCGCACGCGCTGACGCATGCCCACCCCGACCACCAGGGCTCGAGCCACGCGATCTGCGAACGCCTCGGCATACCGCTGTGGTGCGGGCAGGCAGACGTACCCGCGATGGAGACGCCAGGCGGCGTGATGGGCTCGAATCCGCCGACGTGGGCCACGTTCGTGCAGCGGCACTTCTGGGTCGGGCCTCCGCACCCCGTCTCGCGCGCGCTCGTCGAGGGCGATGAGGTCGCGGGGTTCAGCGTGCTCGAGACACCGGGGCACTCGCCAGGGCACGTCTCCTACTGGCGCGAGTCCGATCGGGTGCTGATCGCTGGCGACGTGTTCTTCAACGTCCACCCCCTGACCGGGATCCCGGGTCTGCACGAGCCTCCCGCGGCCTTCACGCCCGACCCGCCGCGCAATCGCGCCTCGGCGCGCCGGCTCGGGGAGCTGCGGCCGCGCCTCGCATGCTTCGGACACGGACCACCGCTGCGCGACCCGGGCAAGCTCGCCGATTTCATCGCGCAACTGCCCGAGTGAGGTGTCGATGAGCGAGAGCGTGTTCCTCGCCGAGGACGATTGCTTCGTGCCGACCGAGCACGCCCGCGGACCTTGGGATCCGCAGGCGCTGCACGGCGGTGCGCCGGCGGCGCTGATGACGACGGCCTTCGAACGTGTCGAGCCGGGAGCTGCGCTGCCGATCGCGCGCCTGGGCTTCGAGCTGCTGCGGCCGATCCCGTTCGCGCCGCTGTCGATCTCGACCCGGATCGTGCGACCGGGCAGGCGCGTGCAGGAGCTGGCGGGCGAGCTCCGCTGCGGGGGGGAGCTGATCGCTCGCGCGAGCGCACTGCGCGTGCAGGCGATCCCGGACGGCCTGCCGGGAGTGGCGCCCGACCGCTTCGACGGCTTTGGCACCGCAGCGGCGGGGCACGCGCCTGCAACGACTCAAGCGACCGAACCCGCCGCGGCGGACGGGGCGATGCCGGGACCAGACGCGGGCAAGGCGGTGCGCTTCGCGCTCGATGACACCGACCGTACGAGCTTCGCGGCGAGCGCGATGGAGATGCGGTGGCTGGGCGACCCCGAGTCGCTCGGACCCGCGCGGGTGTGGATGCGCCTGCGCCATCCGCTCGTGCCTGGCGAGACGCTCACGCCGCTGGCGCGACTCGTCGCAACCTCGGATTTCGGCAACGGCGTGAGCGCGGAGCTCCCCTTCGAGCGCTTCCTGTTCATCAACGCAGACCTCACAATCCACCTGCACCGCTCGCCACAAGGCGAGTGGATCGGCCTGGACGCGCGCACGCTGCTCCATCGCCACGGCATGGGGCTCGCGGAAAGCGTCCTGCATGACGTGCACGGGCCGGTCGGGCAGGCGTTTCAGACGCTCGTCGTGCAGCCGCGCTGAGCCGGTCAGAGCGCGGGTAGCGTCAGGCGGTGCGAGCTCGCGATCTGCTCGACGATCTCCCCGTCAATTCCGACTTCGTCGGCAACCCTGCGCCAGCCCCCGACAACGTCGATGACCTCGGCGAGGATCGCCGCAGCGCGGCCGGGTTCAGGCCCTATGCGCCGGCGACACATCAGTTGTGATCCCTTATAGGCCAAAGATGGGCTAAACCATCACTATTGATGCATCAAACCCGGACGGCGCGATCCTAGAGCAAGCTGTGAAGTTGCCCGTCCCTGTCGATGAAGGTGAACAACTTTGGTCTCGAATGGAGCGTCATCGCAAACGCGCCGTTTTCATTGGGCGCGACACCAATCACATCGCCGGAGGCGTCTACGACCGTCACCTTGTGTGCGCCGTCGGGAAGAACGCCCCGGATTGTCCACGGAGACCCACTCGACGCCGTTCCCCAAGACAAGAATCCGCTTCTCGTGGCCTGAGCAATCGGTCGACATGAGGCACTCGACCCATCCGTGTTTTGATCCGCTCGAGTGAGGGATACGAGGCATACCGCCTCGGTTCCCGGCACGAGTAGAAGCTCTACTCCCCCGCGGTCGTAGGCCACCCGGGCAAGGCTCGGATTGACCCCCCAGTCTCGCTGAGATGCTCCTAGGACTTTCAGCGTCCTGCTGTCGACCGATGCGCTGGCATCTGTCTCGGTCGAAGCCTGGCGCAGAGTCCCAAATGCCGGTTGCGCAGCGGCGTCTGTGGATCTCGCACCGCCGTCGAGCTTCGCCGGCGCCCGGGGTTCATTTCGCTTGGCTAGGCTCAACTGGCTCTGGTTATCCTCCAAGGCCGCCTGGGATGGCTTACCTGATACTTCTGAAAATACAGCGGTGACTGCGGCCGTCGCGACTCCGAGCGCGGCGACGGAGAGAACTATTCGAAGACGCA
>DATMQG010000038.1:0-8789 GCA_035566835.1 Solirubrobacteraceae bacterium | reverse complement strand
TGACCGCCTTGACAGATACCCGCTCTGCTGCCCTCTATCGGCGCGCCCTGGAGGTGATGCCCGGCGGGGTCAACTCGCCCGTGCGCGCGATGCGTGCGATCGGGCGCGACCCCGTGTTCATCGCGCGCGGTGAGGGCGCCGAGGTGGCCGACGTCGACGGCAATCGCTACGTCGACTACGTCTGCTCTTGGGGGCCTCTGATCCACGGGCATGCGCATCCGGACGTGCTCGCGGCGGTGTCTCAAGCCGCCGCGCGCGGCACCAGCTTCGGCGCGCCCACCCCGGGCGAGGTCGAGCTCGCGGTCGAGGTCGCGCGGCGCATGGAGGGCGTGGAGATGCTGCGCATGACCTCCTCGGGGACCGAGGCGTCGATGACCGCGATCCGCCTCGCCCGCGCGGCCACCGACCGCGAGAAGGTGCTCAAGTTCGAGGGCGCCTACCACGGCCATGTCGATGGACTGCTCGCCCAGGCGGGCTCCGGGTTGGCGACACAATCGCTGCCCTCGAGCCCCGGTGTGCCCGCGGGCACGGCCGCCCTGACGGTGGTCATCCCGTGGAACGATCGCGAGGCGCTGATCGCGGCCACCGAGGCCTACGAGCTGGCGGCGATCCTCGCCGAGCCGCTGCCCGCCAACATGGGCCTCGTCCCGCCGCGCGCCGGGTTCGTGGAGCTGCTGCGCGAGCGCGCCACCGCGACGGGCGCCCTGCTCGTGCTGGACGAGGTCATCTCGGGCTTTCGCGTCGCTCGCGGCGGCGCCCAGGAGCTGACGGGAGTCACCGCTGATCTGACGATCATGGGCAAGGTGCTCGGCGGCGGCCTGCCCGCCGCCGCGGTCGGCGGCAGCGCCGAGTTGATGAACATGCTCGCCCCCGCCGGCGAGGTCTACCAGGCGGGCACGCTGTCGGGAAACCCGCTCGCGATCGCGGCCGGCCTGCAGACGCTCGAGCTGCTCGACGAGGCCGCCTACGTGCGCCTGGGTACGATCACCGAGCGCCTGGCCGCCGGTCTGCGTGAGGCCGCCGCGAGCGCCCGGGAAGGCGGGTATCCCGTGCACGTCGTCAGCGTGCCGGGCCTGCTCACCGTGTTCTTCACCGCCGACGCCGATGCCCGTGCCGAGGGCTCGCCGATCGCCGAGCTCGCGGACGCTCGCGCATGTGATCTCGACGCCTACGGGCGATGGTGCAGAGAGCTGCTCGCGCGCGGCGTCTATCCGCCGCCATCCCAGTTCGAGGCGTGGTTTCCCTCGCTCGCGCACACGCCCGAGCAGATCGACCGCACGATCGAAGCCGCGGCGGCCGCATTCGCCGCACTGCCAGCGCCGGTCGACCCGGGAGACTTGGGATGAACGCCGCCGGCGGGGCGAGCGCCCTGCAGCGACTGGCCGATCTGCTGCGCGAGCAGGGAGGATTGATGGCGTCGCTCGCCGCCGCGGATGCTCCCGACGGCCGGGGGCGCCCGGCGCCGGGTCCCGCCCAGACGGCGGCCGCGGGCCCGCGTGCGGGGCGGGCCCGCGATGAGTATGAGCTGCTGGTGGAGACGATTTACGAGGGCTATCTCCTGCACTATGGCGCCGGTCGCGTGGTGGCTCCTGCCGAGGCAGACCTCGGTCTGCTCGCCGGCGATCGCCTGTACGCGCTCGGCCTGGCCCGCCTGGTCGCGCTCGGCGACACGCAGGCCGTGGCCGAGCTCGCGGACACGATCACGCTCAGCGCGCTCGCCCAGGCCGCCGGCGAGCCGGGGCTGGCTCAGGCGGTGTGGGAGGCCGGCGCCCGCGCGGTGGGGTGGGGCTCCAGCGACGCCCACGCTCACGCCAAGCGCCTGGCGTTCGCCCGCGACCCCGAGGCGATCGAGGCGATGCGCACAAGCGCTGCGGGCGTCCCGGCATCGTCCTGAATCCACGCGCCTCGATATTGTTCGGGCCAGGTGTCTGACAAGCACGACAAGCACAAGTCCAAGTACACGCTCGACCGCCAGTACCCGGGCGCATTCGAGGGCGAGACCGTCACGCGCCGTCGATTCATGACCGTGGGTGGGCAGGCGGCCGGCGGAATTGCCGCGGCGGCGTTCCTGCTGCCCGCGCTCGGCTTCGCGGTCGGGCCGATCTTCAAAAGCACTCCACACCACTGGGAAAACGTCGGCCCGGAGGACCTGTTCAACGAAGACAACTACGTCCCCGTGGTCATCACCCTGGCCCCCAACATCGGCGAGGCGGGCAAGTCGACGGCTTACGTGCGCAAGTTCAACGCGGCGATCGATACCGACCCCTACGACAAGGGCACCCCCTATATCGCCATCTCCAGCCGCTGCGCGCATCTCGGCTGCCCCGTGCGCTGGGTCGATGCGGCCGAGCGCTTCATCTGTCCGTGCCACGGCGGTGTCTATGACCTGCTCGGTCGTCGCGTCGGCGGCCCCCCCGTGCGTCCGCTCGACCGCTTCTACACGCGCGTCTCGGGCGGCATAGTCGAACTCGGACCGCGCTTCAGCGTCAACAGCGAGCTGCGCCGTTTCTCGCCACGTGACCCGGCCGAGCCGCTGGACGGCATCGGCCAATACGCCTACCCATCGCGCCCCGGGGCACAGAAACTCTAGGACTCGACCGTGCCCAAGCTGCCAAAGGCCCCCCCCCTCCCCTCCTCCCTGCAGGCGCCTCCGCCGCGCCCGGGGGAGAGCAACGGCAAGCCCACGGCGCTCGGTCGCGCCGCGGAGGCCGGCACGACCGTCGTCGACTGGGTCGACGAGCGCACCTCGCTGAGCGGGGGGGCGCGCTGGTTGATGTTCAGAAAGGTGCCCAAGGGCACCAACTGGTTCTACACGCTCGGCTCGGCCACGATGTTCGCGTTCCTGTCGCAGGCCGTGACGGGCGTGTTCCTGGCGATGTACTACCGCCCCGATCCCTCCGGCGGAGCGTATGAATCGATCCGGCATGTGACCAACGAAGTGTTTCTCGGCCAGTTCGTCCGCGGCATGCACAAGTGGGGCTCGAGCGTGATGGTGATCCTCGTGTTCCTGCACATGGGCCGCACGTTCTTCTTCGGCGCCTACAAGTACCCGCGCGAGCTCAACTGGGTGATCGGCGTGGTGCTGTTGATCCTGACGATGTTGATGTCGTTCACCGGCTACCTGCTGCCGTTCGACCAGCGCGCCTACTGGGCGACGATCGTGGGCGTGAACATCAACGGCAGCGGCCCGCTGCTCGGGCCCTACCTCAGCGATTTCCTGCGGGGAGGGTCCGAATTCGGGGCGACCACGCTGTCGCGGTTCTACGCCATCCACATGCTGCTCGTGCCGGGACTGCTGGCAGCGCTGATCGGCGCGCACCTGTACCTCGTGGCCAAGCTCGGCACGACCGCGCCGCCCTGGCTGAAAGCCGAGCAGAACCCCGAGCTGCGCGAGGCCGACGCGTGAATCGCCGGGAGAAGGAGGAGTATCTCCGCGAGTACGGGATTCTGAAGTCCCAGGGCAAGCCGTTCTTCCCCTACGCCGTAGCCAAGGACGCCGCAATGGCGTGCGTGGTGATGGCGGTCATCATCACGATGTCGCTCGTGCTCGGCGCCGAGCTCGGCTCCAAGGCCAACCCGACCACGACCACCTACGTGCCCCGGCCGGAGTGGTACTTCTTCTTTCTGTTCGAGGTCCTACGTGTGATCAAGCCGCCGAGCCTCGTGCCGCTGGCGACGATCGGCGTGCCGACGATCGGCATGATCCTGCTGTTCCTGCTGCCGTTCTACGACCGCCGTCCCGAGCGCCGTCCCGAGCGCCGGCCGATCGCGACGCTGACGGGCATATTCGTGATCGGCGCGATGGCGCTGCTGACGTACGAGGGCGCCAACGCGGGTTCGCCGACCGTGATCGAAATGCCCACGCCCAAGGCCGTCCAGCAGGCTGGCGGGCAGACGCTCGCCGAATACGAAGCCGGCAAGCTGGTGGTCGCCCAATCGGGCTGCCTGGCGTGTCATAAGATCGGCGACAACGGCAACGACGGTCCCGGTCCGCAGCTCACCCACGTCGCCTCTCGACTGCCGCGCCAGGGGATCGCGCGCACGCTCGTGAACCCGACCGCGCCGATGCCCTCTTTCAAGAACCTGCCGCCGCAGAAGTTCAAAGCGGCCGTCGAATTCCTCTCGCAGCTGAAGTAGGCTCTGCATGACTCAGCGAGGCGCCGGCGCCGGAGAGCTGGAGGCGGCCCAGGTGCGGAGCATGTTCGACGGCATCGCCTCGATCTACGATGCTCTGAACGGCGTGATGACCGCCGGCCTGCACCACCGCTGGCGCGCCCGCGCCGCCGACCTCGCCCGCGTCGGCCCGGGCAGTCGCGCGCTCGACGTGGCGACCGGGACCGGCGATCTGGCGCTCGAGCTGGCTCGGCGCGTGGCGCCCGGCGGGGAGGTGATCGGCAGCGACTTCTCGGAGGGCATGCTCTCGCGCGCGCGAGAAAAGGCACACGCGGTGGATGTCGTGGCGCTCGAGGCTGAGCTGTGCTTCGAGTGGGGCGACGGGCTGGAGCTTCCCTACGCCGACAACGAGTTCGACGCCGCCACCAACGGGTTCGGGTTGCGCAACTTCCCCGACCTCGCGCGCGGGCTCGCGGAGATGGTGCGCGTCGTGCGGCCCGAGGGAAGGGTCGTGGTGCTGGAGATGACCACGCCGACCCGACGGCCGCTGTCGCTGTTCTTCGCGCTGTGGTTCGATCGCGTCGTGCCGTTGCTCGGTCGGCTCGTCGGCTCGCCGGCAAAGCCGGCGGCGTGGTTGCGAGGAGCGGATCGACGGGACGAGATCGCAGACGCCTACGCCTACCTGCCGAACTCCGTCAAGCGCTGGCCCGCCCCGTCGCTGCTGGCGGCGGAGATGGAGCGCGCGGGGCTGCGTGAGATCTCTTACGTCCTGCTCGCCGGCGGGATCATCGCGATACACGCCGGCACCGTCGCGGTGGAGGGGTCATGATGAGTCCGATGGGGAGCACGGCCGCAGCGGACGGCACCACCGGCGTGAGCGCAGCGGACATCGACGCGGTCGAGGCGATCATGTGTCGCGGCGGAAGCGAGCTGCGCAAGCGCATGATCCGCACCGAGCAGCACCTCGAGCGGGTGACGGCCGAGGCCGGCGACCCGCTCGCCTCCCATGCCACCGGCACGGTCCTCGCCGGAGGCAAGCGGCTGCGCCCGCTGCTGGTCGTGCTCGCCGCCGAGTCCGCCGGAGGACCGGGCGACACCGCCGATGCGGAGGACAGGCTCGTGCGTGCTGCCGTGGCGGTCGAGCTGGTGCACTCGGCGACGCTCGTGCACGACGACGTGATCGACGGCGCCCAGCTGCGACGCGGGCACCCGTCGGTCGCCGCCGCCGCCGGGCGCAAGCTCGCGATCGCCACTGGCGATCTGCTGTTCTCGCGCGCATTCGCCGAGCTCGCGCGCAACGATGACGAGACCCAGCTGCGCGCCCTGTCCGACGCCAGCTCGGCGCTGGCCGAAGGCGAGCTGCTGCAGCGCGAGGACGCCTACGCGATGCACGTCGCAGTCGCACGGTATCTGCGCCGCTGCGAACTGAAGACCGCGGCGCTGTTCGAGGCCGCCTGCCGCCTGGGCGCGCTCGTAGCCGTCAACGGCTCGCCGGTGCTCGCCGACGAGCTCGGTGCGTTCGCGCGTCGGATCGGTCTCGCGTTTCAGCTGCTCGACGATGTGCTCGACGTGTCCGGCCCGGTCGAGCGGACCGGCAAGGCGCGCGGCACCGATCTGCTCGACGGCACCGTGACTCTTCCTTTCATCCTTGCGCGCGAACGCGACCGGGATCTCGCCGAGTTCGATCTCTCCTCGCTGAGCGGACCGAAGCAGGCGGAGCAGCTGTGCGAGCGTATCGCCGCGACAGGTGCGCTTGACGAGGCCCGCGAACGGGCCCTCGCGCTGGTCGCCCAGGCGAAGTCCGGGCTTCCGCGATGCCTGCCTGACAATCGTGACGCCGCCCTGCTCGACCTGGTCGCCGACGCCGTGGTAGAGCGCTATCGCTAGAAGTCGGCTGGGGTGATCAGATCGGCCTCGAGGGCGCGCACGAAGAACTCGACCTCGTCGGACATGTTCGCGTGCGTGAGCCGCTTCAGATCGCTCAGCAGGGCGCCCGCGCCGCGGTCCAGCTCGTCGTCGAGCAGCTCGACGACGCTCTGCTCGAACACGCCCTCGCGGCGCGCCTCGCACTCCGGGCAGCGCAGCACGATGCGCCAGTGCCCGGCGCCCTCTTCGCTCCAGTCGAGCGGGTAGACGAGCTCGCCGGCGCAGTTGAAGCAGATGTGCAGCTCCTGCGGCGGACAGACCGGTTCGCCTGTGAGCGACGGATCCAGCTCATCGGCGGGCTCAGGCGCGTATGAGGGCTCGGGCGTATACGAATGCTGGGGGGCACGCCGATGGTCGCGATAGGTGACCTCGATGTGCTTGCCGTCCGGCATCTGCACGTGGTGACGGATATGAGGGCTCGTGTCCGACATGGCTTGCCCTGAAGTAATCGACGCCAGCGCCTCTTCCCTTTAGCCCCGCGCCGGCCACCTAGGCGAGCGGGTCCGCGATGCACGGGCGTTGGGCCGTACCACCCGGTGCTAGGTTCATAAGGACATGGCCACCGCGATCCGCACGATCGGCCACGAAGACAAGCTCAGCCTCGTGGATCATCTCGAAGAGCTGCGCACGCGCCTGATCATCAGCGCCGTAGCGATCGCGATCGCGTTCGGAGTATGTCTGTGGCAAAACCACGCCCTGCTGGAAATAATCAACCGTCCGCTCGAGCACCAGACCCAGAAACAGGTCAAGCAGGGCAACGGCCCGCTCGGACAGACCGCGCTGGCTCAGCAGGGCGTACTCGCCGTGGCGCACGACGTGCAGGGGATCGCCTCGACGCTGGCCGATCCCTCCAGCAAGCTCCCGCCCGCGACCCGCGCGGCGCTGGCCGCCGAGATTCCCCGGCTGCAGGCCGACGTCGCGAAGATCCCACGCGTTCCGCAGGGCAACAAGCCGGTGACGCTCGGCATCGGCGAGCCGTTCACGACCACGCTCACTGTCACATTCCTGTTCGCGCTGATGTTCTCGCTGCCGATCGTCCTGTTCCAGCTCTACGGGTTCGTGCTGCCGGCGTTCAAGCCCAGTGAGAGACGCATCGCGCTGCCACTGCTCGCGGCGATTCCGTGCCTGTTCGCGGTCGGGGTGCTGTTTGGCTACTTCGTGGTGCTGCCGGCCGGCGTGCGCTTTTTCCAGAACTTCAACAGCGGCGAGTTCAACGTGCTCGTGCAGGCCGGTCCCTACTACAAGTTCGCCGCCACGGTGCTGCTCGCGATGGGTCTCGTGTTCCAGGTGCCGGTCGCGATCCTGGCGGCGACGCGCGCGGGGATCGTGACCCCTGAGCAGCTGCGCCACAACCGCCGCTACGCGATCGTGGTGTGCGCGACCATCGCGGCGTTCCTGCCAGGAGACGCGATCACGCTGCTGCTGGAGACCATCCCGCTGTATGTGCTCTACGAGGCGAGTATCCTGCTCGCGTCGTTTGTCGAGCGCCGTGAGCGCGCACGCGAACGGCAGACCCCGGGTCCCGGGCAGCCGCCGGACGGCGGTACGCTCACAGAGCAGAGGACGGAGACAAGCGTGCAACAGATCATCGACCACTTCGACTCAGAGCTGAGCTGATGCTGTTCGACCTGCGTGGACGCGGTCGCCGCCGCACGGTGCGGGTGATCTACGGCGGTCTCGCGCTGCTGATCGGGGCGGGTCTCGTGTTCTTCGGCGTCGGCGCCGGCGTCGGCGGCGGCGGGCTCCTGAACTCCCTGACCGGCAAAGAAGGCTCCAACAGCGCGAGCTTCGCCAACCAGATCAAGAAGTACAAGAAGCTCACCCAGCAGCAGCCAGCCAGCGTGTACGGATGGGAACAGCTGACCTTCGCGCAGCTGCACGAAGCGGGCGGCGAAGCTTATTTTGCCAACCAGAGGCTGACGGCCCAGGGCAGAGAACTGTTCGGGCAGACCGCCAAGTCCTGGAACAGCTACATCGCGCTGAAGCCGCCGAAGCCAAACGTGCAGCTGGCGCTGCAGATGGTGCGGGTGTTCGGCGAAGAAGGCCTCAACCAGCCCGCCGACGTCGTCAAGGTGCTGCAGATTGTCATCCCGGCCAAGTCCGAAAGCCCGCCGCAGTACCAGGCATCGTTGTACACCTCGTTAGCGGGGTACGCCTACAAAGCCCACAATCCTCGCATCGGCGACCTCGCCTCCGCCAAGGCGCTCGCGCTGACGCCGTCGGCGCAGCGCAAGCAGGTGAAGACGCTGCTCGCCGCTATCAAGGCGAACCCGAACGGCACTGAAGCCGCCACGAGCGGCGGCCAAGCCGCGGGAGGCGCCAAGGGCGCCACCAATACGACGATCCCCACGAAGACCGGCAGCTCGCCGACGACCACGAAGAAATAGTCACGGGGCCGCGGTCGTGGATGCTGGACCCCAGCGCTATACGGCACGTCTGCTGATCGGCTGCGCGGACCAGCCGGGAATCGTCGCGGCCGTATCGGGCTTTCTACTCGAGCAGGGCGCCAACATCGTCTCCTCTCACCAGTACTCGACAGATCCGATCGGCGGTCGTTTCTTTATGCGCACCGAGCTGTTCCTGCACGAGCTGGGCGCGGACACCGGCGCGGACGCGGTCAGGCGACGGTTCGAGGAGCTGTTCGCCGCCGAGGTGGCGGAGCGGCTCGGGATGGACTGGGAGATCCGCTACTGGGGCGAGCGTCGGCGGATCGCGATCCTCGTCTCGCGTCACGATCACTGCCTCCTGGA
>DATMQG010000037.1:0-40808 GCA_035566835.1 Solirubrobacteraceae bacterium | reverse complement strand
GCGTTGGGGGAGATTCCGGGCATCGACGTCCTCGTCGTCGATGCTGCGGCCCTGTTCGCGCGCGCGCGCGCCGGTGCGCAGGATCCCGGGAGGGGCGCCGCGGCCGCTCTCGACGCGTGCCTGCAGGCCGTATGGACGGTCACCCGCTCGGTCTTCAATCGTGCCTTCCTTGCGGCGCAGCCGGGCGGTCGGATCCTCTTTCTCGCCCCCGCGCCGGGCGGCGAGCACTCAGAGCCGGCGCTCGCCGGTCTCGAGAACCTGTCGCGCACGCTCTCGATCGAGTGGGCTCGTCACGGCGTCACGGCGGTGACGATCGCCCCCGGCCCGGCGACGACGCCAGCAGAGGTGGCCGCGCTGGTGGCGTACCTCGCGTCGCCCGCAGGTGCCTACTTCTCCGGCTGTCTGCTCGACCTCCGGGCGTCAGTAGCCGGGAATTCGTGAAAGCTCCGGCAGCGCCGCCGCGAGCTTTTTTGACACGCGAGGCTTCGCTTTGAGCCGCTTGGCTGCCTCGCGAACCGGCTTGGCGGCAAACCCAAGCGTGATCTGGCCGTAAGCGCCGGCGCCAGCCTCGGCAACCTTCAGGTTGATTTGATCGCGCAGCTCCTCCGGCAGCTCCGCCTGGAACTTCGGATCGCACAGCGCATCAAGAACTTCTCGTCCAACGAGCGCAGCCATGTGCAGGCCAGGCTACCAGTCCGAACCGGTTCGGTTCCTGAGCGCACACATCGCCCATTTTCCGGCGGTTTGCGCAAACATTCTCTGGACAGCGGCTAGCTTTCGTGCCACAGTCCAGATGTGGGTGCGGGCGACTGACGAAGCGAAGAGCAGACCCCGGGGCTCATTGAGTCTGCCGCGCGGCTACGCCCATTTGAGGGCCAACAAAATGCGCGCCCCTGTGTCGCGCCCGCACCCCGAGTTCGTCTTCTCCGAGCGCCGCCGAGCGGGTACCGTCCGGGAGGCCGGCGTCAGCCGCTCATCCCTCCGAACAGGCCGCCGGTGACGTGCAGCGTCTGGCCGTGGACGTAGTTGGACCAGGGTGAGCAGAGGAAGAAGATGCCTCCAGCCGCCTCCTGCGGCGCGGCGGGTCGGCCCAGCGGGATAAGCACGGAGGCCATCTGACGCATCTGTTCGGGGATGCCGAGCTGGATCTTCTCGCCCTCTTTCTCCATCGTGTTCTCGTCGACCTTCGCCTGCGTGAGGCGCGTGTCGATGAAGCCGAAGGCGACGGCGTTGACGTTCACCTTGAACTGGCCCCACTCCTTGGCGACGGTTTTCGTCAGCCCGACGACGGCCGCCTTGCCCGAGGAGTAGTTGGCCTGGCCGGCGTTGCCGAACGTCCCCGAGGTCGAGGAGACGTTGACGATCTTGCGGAATACCTCACGGCCTTCCTCTCGCTCCTTCTTGGCGGGCTCGCGCAGGTGCGGCGCCGCAGCGCGGATCACACGGAACGGCACGACGGTGTGGATGTCGAGCATCGCCTGGAAGTGCTCGTCGGACATCTTGTGGATCGGCGCGTCGAGCGTATAGCCGGCGTTGTTGACGATGATGTCGATCTTCCCGAACGAGTCGATCGCCTTCTGCACGAGCTGGTCAGGCACGCCGGGCTTGGTCAGGTCCCCGGCAAACACGGCCGTCTCGCCCGCGATCTCGCCGGCGGCCTGCTCCGCGATGTCGCCGTCGAGGTCGTTGATCAGCACCTGGGCGCCCTGCTCCGTGAGCAGCTCCGCGGTCGCACGCCCGATGCCGCGAGCCGAACCCGTGACGATCGCCGACTTGCCGTCGAGTACTCCCATAGCTTTGAGGTCTCCTTCTAGTGGTCGAGGAGCCGAAGTTATATATGTCGGGTGGCATCGCCCCTCGCCCCGCAAGGTCTCGCGGCAGGCTTAGGTCGTGAGGAGCCGGGCGCGGATGCCGCGCGCACCCTAGGTCCGGACGGCTCGGCGGTTGCGGGAGAGGAGCTCGAGATCGTGCTCAGCCGGCGATGATCACGCCGAAGTCCTGCGTGTAGATGCCGCCCGGCTGCCCGTGGCCGAACGAGCTTGGTACGTGGGGCGAGACGCCGATCGCCGTGTCGCGGAAGTTTGCGTTGAGAATGTTTTCGCGATGTCCCGTTGAGGCCATCCAGGCGGCGACGATCGCCTGAGGCGTTCCCCGCGAGAGCGTGCCCCACGCGATGTTCTCCCCGACTTCGTAGCCCACCTGCGAGCTGTAGATGTAGCCGGAGGCGCGCAGACGATTTCCCGGGGTGTCGCCGCCGGGGCCGACGTGTTCGAAGTATTCGCCCAAGGCCATGCTCTCGGTGTGGCTCTGAGCGGCCTGCTCGACGCGGGAGTTGCGACGCAGCGCGCTCTCGCCGCGCGCTGCCCGTTCACGGTTGATCAAGCACAACGTAGCGGCGCGAATGCGTTCGACGTTCCAAGGGCTGGGCGCCAGGTCGCCGTCCGGGCAGCTCCCGCCGGCGTCGGCCACCGAGCTCCTGCGCGGGTGGCCGCTGGAGCGGTGGGGGCGGCTCGAGTGCAGGGTCCTGGTGTGGTGGGGAGCACCGGCGCGGCGCTTGCCGGCACGGCGCCGTCCAACGCAGCGCGTGAGGTGGCGGACGCGGTGCGAGCCGCGCAAGCTCGCGCTGCGCGGGTGACGGCGGCTGTTGTGATGGCTCGGAGCGTGGACGCACGTGGCCGCTCGGTGGCTGTGCGCGTGGTGGCGCGTGCGGTAGGAGCGCACGTGTGACGCGAGCGCGGGTGCGGCGGCACAGGCGCAGAGGACCGCGAGCGCGGCGAGGACGATGGTGCGGATGCTCCGAGGCACTTGGCGCGTATCGGCGTAACCCCGCGCCGACATGAGCCGAGGAGAGGACGTTTGGGCACCTTTGCAAGGGAACGCCCAGCGATTTCGCGGTGATTACAACGCCAGCGTACGCCCGAGAATCTCGCGCATGATCTCGTCGCTGCCACCGCCGATCGGCCCGAGACGGGCATCGCGGGCGGCACGCTCGACCCAGTACTCGCGCATGTACCCGGCGCCGCCGTGGATCTGCAGGCACGCGTCCATCAGCTCGAAGCAGGCGCGCTGGGTCAGCAGCTTGGCCATCGTCACCTCGCGCAGGGGCTCCTCTCCGTCGACGAAACGGCGCAAGGCGTCGTAGGTGACGCAGCGGCACGTGTGGACCGAGGTGGCCAGGTCGGCGAGCTTATGGCGGATCGCCTGGTGGCCCGCCAGCGGGCGCCCGAAGGCCTGGCGCTCGCGGGCGAACTGTGCGGTGCGCTCCCAGGCGAGCGCCATCGCGCCGACGGCGCCGAGCGCCATCGCCAGACGCTCCCACTGGAAGTTGGCCATGATCAGCTTGAACCCCTCGTTGAGCTCGCCGAGGAGGTTGGCCTCGGGAACGAAGACGTCCTGCAGGCTGATCGTGGCGGTGTCGGAGGCGTGCCAGCCGAGCTTCTCGAGCTTCGAGGAGCCGACCCCTTCTCCGCGGTCGATGACCAGGAAGGAGATGCCGTGGTGGCCGCCCGGCTCGCTCGTCTTGACTGCGGTCACGATGAAATGTGCCCGCACGCCATTGGTGATGTAGGTCTTCTCGCCGTTGACCAGCCAGCCGCCGTCGACGCGCTCGGCGTTCGTTTTCAGCGCGGCCACGTCCGAGCCGGCTCCCGGCTCGGTGATGCCGAGCGCCCCGATCCGCTCGCCGCGGATCGCGGGCACAAGGTAGCGCTGCTTCTGATCCTCGGTGCCGAACTTCCAGATCGGCGGCGTGGCGATGTTGATGTGAGCGCCGATCCCGGCGGCGGTGCCACCCGAGCCGGTCCTCGCCATCTCCTCGCAGAGGACCGCCTCGTGCAGGTAGTCGCCGCCCTGCCCGCCATAGCGCTCGGGGTACTTCAGCCCCAGGAGACCCTGCGCGGCCAGCTTGGGAAAGACCTCGTCAGGGAACCAGCGCTCCTCCTCCCACTGCTGCGCGTGGGGCGTCAGCTCGCGTTCGATGAAGCCGCGGGCGGACTGTCGCAGCTGTTCGTGCTCGTCGGTGAAGGGGGGATTGGACTGCGTCATCTCGGCCCGGGCTGGCGTTCGCGTGGTCTGCTCGCAGCGAGTCGTGATATGTGCGCACAACGCGGTTCCTTATGCACGCAGTCCCGGTACGACGCGGGTTTTGATCTGATCGCGACGGTCACCGGCCAGCGGGTCGAGTGGGTGGTGCCGCGCGGCTCGGTCGACTGACCAGACGCGGCCGAGTGCGCCGTTCCGACCGGCCCACGCTGGCGTCGCCTGCTCGCCGGTCTCGTCGACGGCGCGATCCTGGATCGCTGGGTGGCATCCTCGGCGAGCGCCGCCGTCACAGCCCGTAGGAGCGGCCGATGACCTCGAGCATGATCTCGTCGGTGCCGGCCCCGATGCGGTTCAGGCGAGCGTCTCGCCAGGCGCGCTCGACGTTGTACTCCTTCATGTAGCCGGCTCCGCCGTGGATCTGGATGCACTCGTCGGCGACCTCGACGGCGACGCGTGAGGCGTACAGCTTCGCCATCGAGATCTCGCGCACCGGGTACTCGCCGTTGGCGAAGCGCCAGGCGGTGACGTAGACGAGCTGGCGGGCGGCCTCGATCTTGGTGGCCATCTCGGCGAACTTGTGGCGGATCACCTGGAAGTGGCCGATCGCTTTGCCGAACGCTTCGCGCTCCTTGGCGTATTCGAGCGTGCGGTCGAAGCAGCGTTGGGCGCCGGCGAGGCTGCCGGCGGCGCCGATCATGCGCTCCCCCTGCAGCTCCCACATGATGTGGTAGAAGCCCTTGCCTTCCTCGCCGAGCATTGCCGAGGCCGGCACGCGAACGTCCTGGAAGGCGAGCAGCGCCGTGTCGGACGCGTGCATTCCCAGCTTCTGCAGCTTCTTCTCCCGGATCACCCCCGGGCTGTCCATCGGCACGAGGAACAGGCTGAAGCCGTCGTAGCCGGCGTCCGGGTCGGTCTTGGTGACGAGCACGATCACGTCGGCGCGGTGGCCGTTGGTGATGTAGGTCTTCGATCCGTTGATCACGAATTCATCGCCGTCGCGGACCGCGCGTGTCTTGATGCCTTTGACGTCTGAGCCGGCGTCGGGCTCGGTGATGCCGAGACAGAGGATCTTCTCTCCCTTGATCGCCGGCACCGCCCACTGCTGCTTCTGCTCCTCGGTTCCAAATTTGAGGATCGGAGGCATCGCCATGTCGGTCTGCACAGCGATACCCATCGCCAGTCCGCCGCAGTTGGCGGCTGAGATCGCCTCGCCGAGCACCAGCGCGCTGAAGTAGTCGCCCCCCTGGCCGCCGTATTGCTCGGGCTTGTCCAGCCCCAGGAAGCCGAGCTCCCCCATGCGCCTGAAGACGGAGTCCGGGAACGTCGTCTCCTCCCATTCCTCGGCGTGCGGCGCGAGCTCCTTGGCCGCGAAGTTCGTGATCGACTCACGCAGCTGTTCGTGCTCGTCGTTGAAGATGAAGTGCTTGCGCTTGGCCTGGAAGTCAGGCTTCAGCACGCTCTCGGCGGTGGCGGCCATGGTGGCGAGGATCTCCTTGTTCGGATGCGTGCGCGGACCGATCGGGCATCGGCCGGCGTGGCCCCGGACGCTAACGGAGTGAGCCGCAAAAGTAAATAGTAGAGCTGCTTACTTCCAGCACCGGCGAGATGCGGTTAGGATGCGTCTGTGGCCGCGGAATCAGTCCTGTACGACGTCGACGAGCATGGCATCGCGACGATAACGCTCGACGATCCCGAGACGCGAAACGCCCTCTCGCCGCAGCTGCTCTTGGGATTGATCGCCGCGTTCGAGAGCGCCCGCGACGACGAGCCGGTCCGTTGCGTGGTGCTCGCCTCCTCGCACGAGAAGACGTTCTCCTCGGGCGCGAACCTCGGCGGCTTCGCGGGCGAGCAGTCGCTGGTGGAGAAGCACTTCGGCTCGGAGCGCTTCGTCAGCCTGTTCAAGCTGATCGGTGATCTCGGCAAGCCGACGATCTGCGCGGCGCGCGGCCACGTCCTGGCGGGCGCGCTCGGCATCGCCCTCGCGTGCGATCTGATCGTCGCCTCCGAGAAGGCGACGTTCGGAACGCCCGAGATCAACGTCGGCACCTTCCCCTTCATGATCATGTCGCTGATCTACCGCAACCTGCCGCGCAAGAAGGCCAACGAGCTGCTGCTGCTGGGAGAACGGTGGGACGCGGAACAGGCGCTGGCTGCCGGGCTCGTGAACAAGGTCGTACCCGACGCGGAGTTTGAAGCGGAGGTGCTCGAGTGGGCGATCAAGCTCGCAGGCGCCTCACCCGTGATCATGCGGCTTGGCAAGGAAGCGATGCGTCGCCAGCTTGACATGCCGCTCGATGACGCGCTCGACTACCTCCGCGCCCAGTTGACGCTCGCCCTGTCCACCGAGGACATCGTCGAGGGCGTGAGCGCCTTCTTCGAGAAGCGCGATCCGCAGTGGAAAGGACGCTGATGAGCACCGAGAGCAAGACCTCGATCCTCCGCCCGCTCGTCGAGGACCTCGCGGAGCGCCGCGCGAGGATCAAGCTCGGCGGCGGCGAGGAGAAGATCGCCAAGCAGCACGAACGCGAAAAGCTGACCGCCCGCGAGCGGATCGCGCTGCTGATCGACGAGGGAACGTTCGTCGAGCTCGGCATCCACGGCAGACCTCATTTCTCACAGCGGGCGATGGAGGGCGTCGACGCGCCGGCCGACGGTGTGATCACCGGCTACGGCAAGGTCGATGGGCGGCTGGTGGCCGTCTGCGCGTACGACTTCACCGTGATGGCCGGCTCGATGGGGATGACGGGCGAGCTGAAGGTGACGCGCCTGCGCGAGCTCGCGCTCACCAAGCGGATCCCCTTCGTGTGGCTGCTGGACTCTGCGGGCGCCCGGATCCAGGAGGCGGTCGGCTCGCTGTTCGCGGGGTCCGGCCACCTGTTCCGCGAGGAGGTCGTGATGAGCGGGGTGATCCCCCAGGTCGCGGCGCTGCTCGGGCCCTGCGCAGCCGGCACCGCCTACATCCCCGGCCTCGCGGACTTCGTGCCGATGGTCAAGGGGCGCGGCTCGATGGCGCTCGCCGGGCCCCACCTCGTGCGTGCGGCGATCGGCGAGGACGTCACGCAGGAGGAACTCGGCGGCTCGCGCGTGCACTGCCGCAAGTCGGGTGTAGGCGACATGGAGGTGGCAAGCGACGAGGAGTGCATCGAACGGATCAGGCAGTACCTCTCGTTCATGCCGCAGAACTGCGAACAGCCGCCGCCGATTCGGGTAGGCGGGGACGGATCGGATCCGATCGACAGGCGCGAGGAGGAGCTGCTCGACGTGCTGCCCGAGTCCAACCGAAAGCCGTACGACATGTATGAGGTGATTCGCCTGATCGTCGACGACGGCGAGTACTTCGACATGAAGGCCCAGTGGGCGAAGACGATCATCACCTGCTTCGCGCGCTTCGGCGGGCGCCCGGCGGGCATCGTCGCCAACCAGCCCAAGCAACTCGGCGGCATCCTCGACAACGACTCGGCCGACAAGGCGGCCCGCTTCGTCAACCTCTGCAACGCGTTCGCGATCCCGCTCGTGTTCCTGATGGACGTGCCGGGATTCATGGTTGGCACGAAGGTCGAGGAGGAGGGGATCATCCGGCATGGGGCGAAGATGCTCTACGCGGTGGCCAACGCGACCGTGCCGAAGGTCACCGTGATCACGCGCAAGGCCTACGGCGCCGGCTACTACGTGATGAACGGGCGCGCGTATGAGCCGGACCTGATCGTCGCCTGGCCGAGCGCCGAGATCAGCGTGATGGGAGCGGAGGGCGCCGTTGAGATCGTGATGCGCAAACAGGTGGACGAAGCCGATGACCCGGAGGCCAAGAAGGCGGAGCTGATCGACGCCTACCGCAAGATCATCGACGTGTACATCGCCGCGGGCAACGACATGATCGACGACGTGATCGACCCCCGAGACACGCGCGAGACGATCTGCCGCGCGCTCGAGATGGCGGCGGGAAAGAAGATCCAGCGTCCCTGGAAGCGGCAAGGAGTGGTGCCCGTATGAGCCTCGATGACCCAGTCGTGATCACCTGCTCGATCTCAGGCGCGATCGCGAACCGCGAGCAGTGCCCGGCGATCCCCTACACGCCACAGGAGTACGGGCAGGAGGCGCGGCGCATCGTCGAAGAGGGTGGGGTGATGATCCACATCCACGCCCGCAAACCCGACGGCACCCCGAGCTATGAGTTCGAGGACTTCCGCGCGATCACGGACGCGATTCGCTCCGAGGTGGGCGACCAGGTGATCATCAACTATTCGACGGGCACGATCGGCGTGCCCGTCGAGAAGCGCATCGCCTATCTGCGCGACTGTCGCCCCGAAGTCGCCGCGCTGAACATGGGCTCGATGAACTACGCCAAGTACTCGCGCTCGCGCAAGCAGTTCGTCTTCAACATGGTCTTCCAAAACCCGTTCGAGGAGATCATCGAGCTGCTCGAGGCGATGAACGAGCTGGGCATCAAACCCGAGCACGAGTGCTTCGACGTCGGCCACGTGGGCAGCCTCGAGCCACTGATCGACATGGGTGTCCTGAAGACCCCGCTCCACGTCGACTGCGTGATGGGCGTGGTCGGCGGCATTCCGCCGAGCGCCCGCAACCTCGCCACGATGGTCGAGAACATCCCCGGCGGTGGTGGAGAGGGCGGACACAAATCTCACTGGGGCGTGATCGGGATCTCGCGCGAGCAGTGGATGCTTGTCGCGGCGGCGCTCACGCTCGGCGGCTCGATCAGAGTGGGCCTCGAGGACAACCTGTATCTCCCCGACGGTCGGATGGCGAGCTCCAACGGCGAGCTGATCGCGAAGGCGAGGGAGATGGTGCTTGACGTCGGGCGGCGTCCCGCGACCGTGTCGGAGGCCCGTGCGATGCTGGCGATTCCCGTCCGTGAGCGGAGCGCGGCATGAGCCTGCCGCTCGAGGGCGTGCGTGTGCTCGATCTCTCCCGCCTGCTGCCTGGAGGCTTCTGCTCGCTGCTCTTGGCGGACTTCGGCGCGGAGGTGCTGAAGGTCGAGGACACCGGCATGGGGGATTACATCCGCTGGTCGCCGCCGTTCTATGACGGTCAACCCGCGCTGCACGAGAGCGCACGCTCGGCCCTGTTCCTGGCCCTCAACCGCAACAAGCGCTCGATTCGGCTCGACCTCAAGCACGAGCGTGGACGCGAGGCGCTGCTGCGGTTGGTGCGCGAATACGACGTCGTGCTCGAATCCTTCCGGCCCGGTGTGCTCGACCGTCTCGGCGTGGGCTATGAGCGGATGCGCGAGGAGAACCCCGGCATCGTGCTCTGCGCGATCTCCGGCTACGGGCAGGAGAGTCCCAAGCGCGACGCGTCCGGACACGACATGAACTACCTGGGCCTGATCGGCCTGCTCGGCCTGACGGGCGAGCGCGGCGGCGAGCCGGTCCAGGCCGCGGGACAGATCGCCGACCTGGGCGGCGGCGCGCTGATGGCGGCCTTCGGGATCATGGCGGCGCTGCGCGAGCGCGACGGCGGCGGCCCGCAATCCGGCTCACCGGGGTCGGGCGAGGGGCAGATCGTCGACGTGTCGATGGCCGACGGAGCGCTGTCGTGGCTGGCGATGGTCGCGGCGAGCTACTTCGCCGACGGGGTCCTACCCCACCGCGGCGACTTGCCCCTGGCCGGCTCGCTCGTCTGCTACCGGCCGTATGAGTGCTCCGACGGGTGGGTGACGCTGGGAGCGCTCGAGCCGAAGTTCTGGCAGGCGTGGTGCCGCGGCGTCGGCCGCGAGGACCTGATCGCAAGGCAGTTCGAGCATCCTGGCTCGGAGACGCACGCGCAGGTGCAGGAGATCTTCAAGGCCCGCAGCCGCGCGGAGTGGCAGGCGTTCGCCTCCGAGCACGACTGCTGCCTCGAGCCGGTGCTCGAGCTCGACGAGGCGCTCTCCTCCCAGCTCGTGCGCGAGCGGGAGATGGTCGTGGAGATCGATCAGCCCGGGGCCGAACGCCCGGTCCGACAGCTCGGAATCCCCGTCAAGCTGACGCGCACGCCGGGCGATCACGGCCGGCTGCCCGGCCCCGCGCTCGGGGAGCACACCGAGGCCGTCCTGCTGGCGGCCGGCTACTCCGACGCCGAGGTCGCCGAGCTCCTCTCCTGTGGCGCGGCGGCCGGCCCAGCCGGCGCCGAGCAGGGCGTCGCCTTCCGCGCGTGAGGGTGATCCTGCAATGGCTTGGCAGTCAGATATGAGCAGCGCGGCGAACGGCCCCGATGGCGGGCGCGACGGGGAGCTCCTGAAGATCAGCGAGCTCGCGGAGCGCTCCGGGGTGAGCGCGGGAACGATCCGCTACTACCTGCGCGAGGGCCTGCTCGGTGAGGGCGAGCAGATCCTCAGGACGAGCCGCAACATGGCCTACTACCCGTCCGCGTACGTCGAGCGGATCGCGCTGATCAAGCGCCTTCAGGAGGAGCGGTTCATGCCCCTGCGAGTGATCAAGGGCGCGCTCGAGGAGGATCCCGAGCGCGTGCGCGCGCTGATCGAGCTGGAGGACCGCATCCTCGAGCGCGCGCTCGCGACCGTCGAGGACCGGGGTCGCACCTCGCGCAAGGCCGTGCAGGAGCGCTATGAGATACCCCGCAACGTGCTCGACCGCCTGGCGGAGATCGGCGTGCTGACGCCGAGCCGCAGCGGCTACGACCGCGACGATGTGAAGATCATTGAGGCGATCGCGAGCTTCCGCGCCGGCGGCTATGAGGAGGCACTCGGGTTCACCGTCTACGACACACTCCGCTACCGCGAGGCGCTCAAGCCACTGGTGGAGGAGGAGGTGCAGGCGCTCGTCGAGCGCCTGGCCGGCGAGGTCGAGGTCGAGCGGGCGATGGAGATCGTCGCAGCCGGCGTCGAGCCGCTGCGGGAGCTGATTGGGGCGATGCATTCAAAGCTGCTGCTGGCTGAGCTGCGCCGCCACCGCGCCGGCGTGGCCCTAAATGAGTGATCGGCGTCGAGCGTGCGACGAGGCGCAGCGACTCGTGTCCGGGCTGGGCGCGCCGCAGGCTCCCGCGGCCCTACCAGAGCGCGCGGTGGTGCTCCACGACTCCCAGACCACGCGCGAGCGTGATGTGACCCGGAAGCGCTCCGGAGAAAGCGCCGAACGGCGCTCGATAGTCGCTCCTGACGAGGAGCAGGTTCTCGCGACGGCTGCGCTCGGCCTCGGCGAGGAAGCGCAGCTCCGATCCATCCTTACAGCAGATGCGTGAGAGGTCCGCTGCGAAATCCACCGGCGGCGCTTCCCGCGGCTCGCCGGCCACCCACACCGCACGCTCGCTCCCGCTCGGAGGATCGTTGACGCCGCTCACAAGATTCCAGGCGATTGCGGCGCCGTCCTCGTCCTCGCCCACTCCGGCGGTCCACCACCACTCGGTGCGGCGGGCGTGGTAGCCGGCGGTGTCGTCGATGACCGCTCGGGCGCGGATCTTCCGCGGTGGACCGCCATCGAGAGAGAGCGTGCCGCTCGCCGCGACGCCAGCCTGCTTGCGCGTCCACACGCGATCGTTCCCGTGCGGGCAGTCCACTTCGATGCCCCCTTCTTCCTGGAGGATGAGGTCGAGCAGGACCCCCTGATCGTCGATGCGCAGCCTTCCCGGCGCCGAGCGTCCCCCTGCGGCGCGTCCGTGGTGGAGCTTGACCGTGTCGCGCCGGCGGAGCATGTGCGTGCGCTCCCGCAGCCGGCCGCCGGGCCGCGGGAGGATCGCCCAGAAGCATTGTCTGGCGGGTCCGATCCGGACCTGCGCCGCGCACGCCATCAGGTCCTCTCCGAATATCGCCACGTACCGCCAGCGCTTGAGCGGCCTCGAGCCGTGGAAGAGCGAGGAGTGCGGTGCGCCTGCGCGTGCATCCGATGCGATCCCGGCGGCGGCGGGCGTTATGCTTGTGGACATTGACTGACCAGTCAATCTATCGTGTGCCGGGAGCTGTGGCGGGTATGTGGCTAGATCTCTCGAAGGAGAAGATGCAATTGTGAGGGTCGCAGCAGTCCAGCTGAACTCCACCGCCGATCTGCCAGCGAACCTCGCCACGGCCGATCGTCTCACGCGCAGCGCGGCCGCCGACGGGGCGACGCTGATCGTACTCCCCGAGAAGTGGACGGCGATCGGATCAGACGAGCAGCTGCGCGCTGCCGCGGAGCTCCTGGACGGGCCGTCGGTCAACTGGGCGCGCGCGATCGCCCGCGAACTGCAGGTCGACCTTGTCGCGGGCTCCATCCTCGAGCGCGTGGAGGGGCACGAGCGGCTCGCGAACACCTCGGTCCACGTTGACCCGAGCGGCGAGTTGAGGGCGGCATACCGCAAGCTGCACATGTTCGACGTGGAGGTCGACGGCCGCGCATATCGCGAGTCCGAGCTCGAGGAGCCCGGCGATGAGATCGTCACCTCCGAGACCGCCGACGGGATCGAGCTCGGCCTGTCGATCTGCTACGACCTGCGCTTCCCTGAGCTCTACCGGATCCTCGCCGTGCGGGGCGCGCGCGTGCTCACCGTCCCAGCGGCGTTCACGCTCACGACCACCCGCGACCACTGGGAGACGCTGCTGCGGGCGCGCGCGATCGAGAACCAGGCGTTCGTGATCGCGGCCAACCAGGTCGGCACCCACCCGGCCGGACAGCACTCGGGCGGCCGCTCGATGATCATCGACCCGTGGGGCCTGGTGCTGGCGCAGGCCCAGGACAGCGAGGGATACATCGTCGCCGACCTCGACCTGAGACGCCAGGAGGAGATCCGCAGCAGGCTGCCGGCGCTCGCCAACCGCCGCCCCGAGGTCTACCGGTGGCCCTCGGAGGTCGGCGCGTGAGCTCCGGGCGCTCGATCGTCCGAAAGCCGGGGCCCGACAAGCGTCGCGTGATCCTCGATGCGGCGGTGCGGGTGTTTGCCCGCCAGGGCTTCCATGCCTGCCGTGTCTCCGACATCGCCGACGAGGCAGGCGTCGCCTACGGCCTCGTGTACCACTACTTCGCCTCGAAGGACGAGGTGCTGGACACGCTCTTCCTCGAGCGCTGGAACGTGATGCTCGAGCTGATTCGCGAGGTCGATTCGCAACCATTGCCGGTGCGAGAGAAGCTGGGGGCGATCGCATCGTTCATCGTCGACAGCTACAGCCACGACCCGGACCTGATGAAGGTGATCATCGTCGAGGTCACGCGCGCCGCGAATTCGTTCGGGCAGACCCACCTCGGTCAGATCCGGAAGGCGTATGAGCTGATCGGCCAGATCGTTACCAAGGCTCAGGAGGAAGGGGTGTTCAAGCCGGAGATCGAAGCCCGCTTCGCCGCGATGGCCTTCTACGGCACGATCGAGCAGCTGCTCACGGGTTGGATCTTCGGATTGCGCCCTCAGGGCAAGGAGCACTTCGAGCGGGCCAAGTGGCTCGTGGTCGAGACGGTCTGCGGCGGACTCGAGACGAGCGTGGTCAGCGAGGCGAGCGTTTCGTGAGCGCTGCAGGCGCCGCACGATCGCTCGCGCCGCGCCGCGAATAGAAGCGACGTGCGCAGGGAATACACTGCCGCGGTGATGCAGAACGACATGGTCAAGCGGCTGATGTGGTCCGGCCTTTTGGCGGGACTTGGGGCGGCCGCGAGCGTCGCCGTCCATCGCACGGCCGCCTTCGTCTGGAAGCGCGTTTTCGATGAGGAGCCGCCGGAGTGATCGAGCCCGACCCACGGCTGCCCGGCGAGCAGCGCAGCGAGCCTCCCCAAAACATCGCCACCGCGATCGCCGACATCAGTGAGCGAGCCACGCTCCTGGTTCACGAGGAGATTGAGCTCGCCAAGGCGGAGGTCACCGAAAAGGTCACGAGGCTCGCCAGGGGCGCGGTCATCGGCGTGGCCGCCGGCGTGTTCCTGGTGATGGCTCTCATATTCGCCCTGGTGGGCTGTGCCTGGCTGCTCTACTACTACCTCCCAGGCAACGCCTTCACATATTTCTGGGGCTTCTTCGCGATGGCTGTGATCCTGGTGGGGCTCGGCGCCCTCGCGGGGCTGATCGCCGCGCGGGCCGTCAAAAAAGCGGCGCCGCCGGTGCCCAATCTGGCGATCGAAGAGGCGCGTAAGATCCGCGAGACGGTCAGCGCGCAGACCGACGGCGGCGCGAGCGCGGTTTCTCCTCTGGAGCGCGGCAGCTGATGGCGCAGCGCACGCGCACGCCGGCGGAGATCCGCAACTCGATCGAGGCGAACCGCATGGAGCTCGCCGTATCGATCGGCCAGCTTCGCGGCGAGGTGGCGCGTCTAACCGATTGGCGCGGGCAGATCGAGCGTCACCGCACCGAACTGACGATCGGAGCCGCGGTCGTTGGTCTCGTGCTCGGCGCCCGCATGATGCGCCGCCGGCGCCGACGCTGATCAGGCCAGCAGCGTTCGGGGAAGCGCCCCGACCCCGATCAAGCCGGGGCCGGTGTAGGTGCCGATCACCGGCCCGACCTCCGAGGTGAACAGCGGCTCGGAGTCGAAGATCTCCCTGCAACGGTCGATCAGGCGCTCGGCCTGCTCGGGCGCCTGGATGTGCTGCACGACCCATCCGTCGGACCCGCGCTCGCGGAGCTCCTCGGCGTACTTGATCATGCGCTCGAAGGCTCGTCCTGCGGTGCGCACGCGCTCGACGGGCACGATCTCGTACTCGAGCGAGAGGATCGGCTTGATCTTCAGCGTTCCGCCCAGCCACGCCTGAGCCTTGCCGATGCGCCCGCCCCTGCGCAGGTACTCGAGGGTGTCGAGACAGAACCAGATTTGCAGCGCGCGGCGCGCCTCGTGCACGCGTGCGGCGACCGCGTCCTTGTCCGCGCCCGAGCGGGCGGCCGCGGTCGCGGCGAGCAGCAGCATGCCCAACCCGCCGCAGGCAGTTTCACCGTCGATGACCTCGACGCGCGCGCCCAGGCCGCGCTCGGCGAGCAATGCGTGCGCCTGGCGCGCGGCCTCGAAGGTCCCCGAGATGCCACCGGCGAGGTGGATCGAGACGATGTCTTCTCCAGCGGCGAGCAACGGCTCCCAGACCGCGAGGAAGTCGCCGATCGAGGGCTGCGAGGTGGTCGGAACCTCAGGATCTCTGCGCAGCCGCTCGTAGAAAGCGTCGAAGCTCTCCATCCCGAGCTCGCGCTCCCGCTCGCCGCTCCAGCCGACGTAGAGGCTGACCTGATGGATCCCCTCGCCATCTGCGAGCGCGCGCGGGAGATAGCTGGTGCTGTCGGTGGCGACCGCGACGGGGGGCATGCGGCGCGAGACGCTACAGCACGGACTGGCGTGCTACGACAGAACCTGTGCGAGCTCGCCCGTCTCGTACATCTCCGTGACGATGTCGCAGCCGCCGATCAGCTCGCCGTCCACGAACAGCTGGGGGATCGTGGGCCAGTTCGAGATCGCCGAGAGCTCCTGGCGAATCCGGGCGTCGGGGAGCACGTCCACCGCGGCGAACGGTGTATCCAACGCCTGAAGGGCCGCGACCGTACGCGCGGAGAACCCGCACCCGGGCGCCTCGGGCGAGCCCTTCATGAACAGGATCACTCGGTGTTCGGCGATCGCCTCGGCGATCGCATCGCGGATCGGGTTGGATTCGCTCGCGGGTGCTGGCGCCGCATTGGGCTGGCCGCTGAGCATCGGGAGGGGGTCGGGCTGGCTGGCGGACATGGAAGGCTCCTGGCTCTCAGTGGGTCTCGATCGTCGAGGGGGTCTGGGTCTTCAGCGAGAGGGCATGTATGGGGCCGCCGATCTCGCCGCCGAAGATCTCATAGACGAGGCGGTGCTGCTCGATCCGGCTGCAGCCCTCGAACGACGCGGCGGTAACCGTCGCACGGAAATGGTCGCCGCCGCCGGTGTAGTCGTCCACTTCCGCCTGCGCCCCGGGGATGGCGGCCTCGATGCGCTGCTTTATGTCCTCGGCGGACGGCATCGCCCCTAGCGTAGAGGATCGCGGACCACCACCCGGGCGCACGCGCGCAGGCTGCGAGTGCCGGCCCTGGGCGCCGCTCTCGATGACCACGCGCGCCGCTATACTTTGGAAAGCTTTGGAGCCGTCCGACAGGAGTCAAGCGATGATCACGATCAGCGACAACGGTGCCGAGAAGGTGCACGAGTTTCTTGCGGCCCAGGAGGCCGATGTGAGCGTGGCCGGCCTGCGCGTAGGCGTGCGCGGCGGCGGGTGCTCCGGCTTCCAATACCAGCTCGCATTCGACCAGCAGCGTGACGGCGACGTCGTGTTCGAGAGCCACGGCCTCAAGCTGCTCGTGGACCGTGAGAGCCTGCAGTTCGTCAGCGGCTCGACGATCGACTACGAGGAAAGCCTGCAGGGCGCCGGCTTCAAGGTCAACAACCCCAACGTCGTGGCCGCCTGCGGCTGCGGATCGTCCTTCCGCGTGGCCGAGGAGGAGCAGGTCTCCGCGGTTTGAGCCGCTAGGCTGGCTCGTTTCGCAGCGACCCCCAGAGGTAGCGGCACGCGAGCGTGCGGTATGGGCGCCAGGGCTCGGCGAGCTGCTCGATCTCCTCGGGCGACGGCAGCCCGCTGAGGTCGTAGGCGCGCTCGATCGCACGGCGGATGCCGAGGTCGCCGACAGGCAGCACATCCGGGCGCTCGAGCTGGAACATGAGGAACATGTGCGCGCTCCATGTCCCGAGGCCCTTGACCGCGACCAGCTCGGCGATCACCTCGTCGTCGGGTAGGGCATCGAGGCGCTCGAGCTCCAGTTCGCCGGAGACGACGTGCTCGGCGAGCGAGCGCAGGAACCCCACCTTCGCGTGCGAGAGCCCCGCGGCCGTCCTGAGCTCTTCCGGGTCCTCGGCGAGAATCTCCTGAGGGGTTGGGGGGCGACCGCCGAAGCGCTCGGTCAGCCGGCCGTAGATCGCGCGTGCCGCAGCGACCGAGAGCTGCTGGCCGACGATCGAGCGCACGAGCGCGCCATAGTGGTCGGCGGGGTCCGGACGGCCCTCGCGGAAGCTTCGGAGCGGACCGACCTGATCGATCAGCTTCGCCATCACGGGGTCGCTGGCGCGCAGATGCGCCAGGGCCTTGCGCGACGGGGCTGCGCCGCCGTGGGAGGCACGCGCACGCGAGCGCGGAGCCGGTGATCCGCGACCCGCTCGCGTCGCCGCCACGAACCTACCGCGCCGGCAGCGCCGTGTCGAAGTGGACCGGCTCGCCGTCGAGTGCGCCCAGCGCACGCTCGAGCGACATTGCGATGCACGTGAAGCTCGGGGTGTCGCGGACGGTGTACCGCGAGGCCTCGGTGCTCCGCAGCCGTTGCACGAGATCGAGGAACGTGCCCACGTCGTCGGTGTCGAACGCCACCACGAACTCCTGGTCGTCCAACCCAAACGAGTAGGTCGTGTGGTTGTCGACGCCCGGGTATTCACGCCCGACCGCGATGTGACCCTGCATGATCCGCCAGCGCTCGTCGGCCGGAAGCGCGTACCACTCGCGCGACTTCACGAACGGGTAGACGAACACGTACTTGCCCCGGAACGCGCGCGGCACAAGACGCTCGTCTTCGGAGTATTCGGAGCTCTTGCGCATCCCCAGGAAGGAGTGGGGGATCTGCGCCCACTTCATCAGTCCGCTCTGTGCCAACACCACGTGGAACTCGTGGATCCGATCGAGGTTCTCCGCCTCCGAGATCAGGAGCAGCTCGGCGTCGCCTCGCGTGCCCACGAGGGAGAGGGCCTGGAGCAGGTGGCCGTCGGCGAAGTCCTCGCATGCGGCCATCAGCTCGTGCTTGTCCTCGGCGCGACGCTCGTCGTCCAGGCGCCGCCACGCCGAGTCGAGCTTGATGAACGTGTACTTGACGAAATGACGATCGCTCACAGGCGCGATTATCGCATCCGCATGCGCAATTACCGGCGAGCCGCCCCGCTCACCGGTTAGAGTGTCGTTCTGTGCGGATCGCGCTTGTGTCGCCGTATTCGTGGACGTATCCCGGTGGCGTGACGCGCCATATCGAGGCGCTCGCCTCGGAGTTGAGTGCGACCGGCCACGAAGCTCGCATCCTCGCCCCATTCGACCCGGACGATGACCTCTCGCGCAGGCTCCACCGCGGTGCTCGTCCGCAGCCGCGCCGCGAGCCGGAGCAGTTCGTCTCGCTTGGCCGCACCGTGGGCCTGCCCGCCAACGGTGCCATCTCCAACGTCTCGCTATCTCCGTACGCGGTCCACACGCTGAGGCGGGAGCTGCGTCACGGCGGCTATGACGTCGCGCACGTGCACGAGCCGGTCGTGCCAGTGGTCGGCTGGGACGCTCTGCTCTCCGCAGGCGAGGTGCCGCTGGTGGCCACGTTCCATACCTATTCGGAGAACCTGATCAGCAACGGGACCGCGGCGGTCCTGCTCGGAGGGCGCCGCCGGATGAACCGCCTGCACGTGCGCATCGCGGTCTCCGAGGCGGCGGCGTGGACGGCACGCCGCTTCTACGGAGGTCGCTACCGAATCGTCCCCAACGGCGTCCACCTGGTCACGGACGATGTACCTGCGGGGCCGCCGACGCTCGACGAGCCTCAGGATGCGACCGAGGGCTCGCCGCTGCGCGTGCTGTTCATCGGGCAGGCCGTCGAACGGAAGGGTCTGCCGGTCCTGCTGCGCGCGTTCGAGGCCCTGCGCGAGCACGTCCCGGCGACGCTCACGCTCGTCGGCGCCGGGTGCGAGGAGGTCGCGCACATGATGCTCGACGACCGCGGCGTGCACGCGCTCGGAAAGGTCTCAGAGCAGCGCAAGCGCGAAGAGCTCACCGGCGCCGACGTGCTGTGCGCGCCATCCCTGCACGGCGAGAGCTTCGGCATGGTCCTGACCGAGGCGTTCGCCGCCGCCACGCCCGTGATCGCCTCCGACATCCCCGGCTACCGCGACGTCCTGCGCGACGGCACCGACGGGTTGCTCGTCGCGCCGGGAGACGCGCTCGGGCTCGCTGAGTCGCTTCGGTCCCTCGCGCTCGACAAGCGCATGCGTGAGGAGATGGCGAGCGCCGCCCGCGCGCGGGCCGAGCGCTTCGCCTGGCCGCAGATCGCCTCCGAGGTGCTCGACTCCTACGATGCCGCCCGGGCGATCGGATCGCCGGTCACGCGGGTGGGGCGCCTGGCGGTGCGTCACGGCTTCGCGCCCAGGGACCTGCAGCCGCGCGTCCCCGCCGAGCGGCTGCCGAGCCTCGAGGTGCGGCCCCGCGCCGACGTGGGCACCCCAAAGGGAGTCCGTCGCCGACGCGCCGCACGACGCCTGGCCCTACTCGCGTCCTCGCTCGCCGGACTTGCGCTGGCGCTGCTCGCGCTGTCGAACATCGGCGTCGCCAGGGTGGCGGCGAGCCTGCTGGCCTCGAAGCCTGGCCTCGTCGCGGCCGGGCTCGGGGTGATGTGCGCCTCGATGTTCGCCCGCGCGCTGGCATGGCACGCGATCCTCAGCGCGGCGCCGACGTGGAGGCGCGCGAAACGCCGAGATGCGATGCAGGGCACCTTTATCGGGGTATTGATGTCCGCCACTCTCCCCGCCCGGCTCGGGGAGCCGTCGCGGGCCCTGATCGTCGCCCGCCGCATCGGGCGCGCGCGAGAGACGCTGCCGGCGGTGCTCGGCACGATGGCCTCCCAGACGCTGCTGAACCTGTTCGCACTCGCCCTGCTCGGTGTCACGATGTTCTCAGGGGTGAACCTCCTCGGCGGCCATGACGGAGCGCTCGTCGCCGTCGCGCTTACTCCTCTCGCCGTGCTCGCGCTCGTGCTGCTCGCACCGGCATTGCTGCCGCACGCGGCCGTGTCGCGCTCCAGGCGCCTACAGCCCCTGGTGGTGGGGCTACGGGGCTCGCTCGGCCGGGCGCGTGACGGCCTGCGCGTGTTCGCCCACCCGCGCGCCGCGCTCGTAGGCTCGACCGTTCAGCTCATCGCCTGGGCCCTGCAGCTGATGAGCTGCTGGCTGGTTCTGATGGCGTTCGGACTCGACGCACGCGTCGGCGTCGCCGGGGCGGCGGCGGTGCTGTTCGCCGTGAACGTCACCGCTGTCGTCCCGCTGACCCCAGCCAATGTGGGGGTCTTCCAGGCCGCATGCGTCGCGGTGCTCGTGGGCGCCTATCACGTCTCGACCCCCGAGGCGATTGCCTATGGCATCGTGCTTCAGGCCGTGGAGATCGCGACGGCGCTGATCATGGGCCTGCCGGCTCTGGTCAACGAGGGTCTCTCCTGGCGCGAAGTGCGCCTGCGCACAATGCACGCCGCCCCGGTGAGGCTCGCGCCGCTGCCGCATGCGGCCGCTCGTGCGCCGGCTGCCGCCGCCTCGGCCGCGAAGCCGTAGTCGGCAGGCAGGCATCAGAGCCCGCGCGGCGTATCGATCGACCATGGCCGACGCCTGGGTGTACATCCTGCGCTGCGCCGATGGCTCGCTCTACACCGGCTGGAGCAGCGACGTTCCGCGTCGCGTGGCCCGCCACTCCTCCGGGAAGGCAAGCCGCTACACCGCAAGCCGCTTGCCGGTCGAGCTGGCTCTCGCGCTGCCGATGCCGGACCGCACCGCTGCCCGGCGCGAGGAGGCGCGTATCAAGGCGCTCGATCGCAGCGGCAAGCTCGCGCTGATCGCTACCGGCGGGACGTCCGCCGCCTGAGCCGCCCGAGGTGGGGTGGTCGGGCTCGCCGTTAGGGCATGATGGGGACATGGCTTCACGACCGCCGGCGCGCAGCGTCAAGATCTCAGCGGACGAGCGTACCGGCTGGTCCTCGGATCGCCCGCGCCGGGACGGCGCGCCGCCACGCCCCCCGGACCTCACGGTCCACTGCCGCGTGCTTGCCCCCGGAGACCGCCTGCGCTACTCACCAGGAAGCCTGCTGATCGTCGTCTCCGCGTCTCCCGCCGAGCGGGACCGCTTTCTCGAGCGTCTGATCGAGGACCGGGGGTCGCTGCTGTCGCTCGAGAAGGTTCGCGCCCTGCTCGCAGGACGCGTGGCCGCAGATGACCTCCCCGCACGCGCCTCCGATCTGCTGCGAGCCGCCGTCTCAAAGCGCCTCGAGAGCCGCCAGACGGTGGTGCTGGCCATCGACAGCCTCGAGCCCGCCGCGCGCGAGGACTACGTGCGCATGGCGGCTGCCCACAAACGTCCGCGCCACCTGATCCTGATCGAGACGGCCCGCGATCAGGTGCGGGACGAGGACCTCGGCGCTCTCAACGAGCTGCGACGTGCCCTGGACACCGGTGAGCTCGGAGCGGAGGGCTTTCAGACCGCGCTTCGCCTCGGCGGAGGGTCGGCGGCCGAGGTCAAGCGCATCCTGTTCCGCCCGCCGCCGCGCGAGGACGACTAGCTGCGCGATAGTCGGCGCGACAGACGCGCCGGGCTGAGCAGATGCGGCCAGCGTTGGCGGCCTGCGACGCCCAGGGCTGGCAGGGTCTCTCCACGGGGGGCGGGCCGGTATCGCTCGCCGCGTAGTCGTGCGTCCGGGATACTGACCGGGAGATGAGCAAGGACTTTACGACGCCCGATCCGGTTGAGCTTGTGCGCAAGCAGCTTGAGGCTCTGGATCGCGGTGATTTCGACGCGGTGATGAGCAACGTCGCCGAAGATGGGGTCTTGGACGGGCGGGCGGACCTCATCGAGGGTCGAGCCGCGATACGTGGCTTCGTTGAGGAGTGGTTCAGTGCCTACGAGGAATTGGACTACGAGCTTGAGGAGGTCAGCGACCTCGGCGGTGGGGTTGTGTTTGCCGTTGTCATCCAAGACGGGCGTCTGGTTGGTAGCGCCGGTCGTATTCGACAACGCGAGGGATGGGTCTACCTCTGGGTAGGAGGCTCGATCGCTCGCCTTGCGACCTCCGACGTCGATCAGGCCCGCGCAGCCGCCGAACGGCTCGCCCAGGAGCGCGGGTAGGCGCACCGTTCGGGACCGACGCGTGAGGGGCTCTCCCGTCGCGAAGGTTCTGCCCACTAGCTGATCTGTTCGGCCAGCCCTATGAGAAGTCCCTCGGGCCCCCGGATGTAGCAGAGCCGATACGCGTCTTCGTACCTGACCACTTCGCCGCTTACAAGCTGCGCGCCGTGCTTGCGGAGCCGGGCGAGCGTATCGTCGATGTCGTCCACGGCGAACATGATGCGTAGGTAGCCGAGAGCGTTCACGGGGGCGTTTCGGTGATCGGCGACGGTGGGCGGCGTGAGAAATCGCGAGATCTCGAGGCGGCTGTGGCCGTCCGGCGTGCGCATCATGGCGATCTCGACGTGCATGGGGCGCAGTCCGGTGACGCGCTCTGCCCAGTCTCCTTCGATCGTCGCTCGCCCTTCGAGCTCGAGGCCGAGCTCGGCGAAAAACGAGATAGCGGCGTCGAGGGATTCCACCACGATGCCGACGTTGTCCATCCGTTGAATCGTCACGCGGCCACTCTAGGCCCCGTTGGCGCTTCGACACGCCCTCCGGACCAGCTCGCACGCCCATTAGAGCTCGGCGTCCCGGTCCTAGAAACGCGGTATCCGGAGCTCCGGGAAATTGATCAAACTTGATCGATACGCCCAGGGCTGGCAGGGGCGTTCAGCGCGTCCTCGAGGACCCCGAGAACGATCCCGAACACTGCGTGGCGGATCGTCGCCTGGCCGAAGGCTCGGCGGTTGCCGGCGAGCTTCGGCAGCTCCTTGCGGGCAGGGTGGTAGCGGTCGACCAGCGCGACCATCGGCCAGGTCGCGACGTGCTCGATGAGACCCGCCAGCAGGCCGCGGAGGACCGCCGGCCCCGGCAGGGACGGCTTGAGCCGCGCGTATGCGGTGCCCAAGATCGCGCCGTTCTGGACGTGGAGCGCGAAGCCGATGGGTTGCCAGTCGTCGCCGCGCGTCACGAGCTTGCCCAGGATCTCGACGTCGTCGTACTTCGAGTCGAAGAGGCGCTTGTCGAGTGGCTGCTCGAGCGTCATCACCACCGTCGCGACCGCGCCGGCGACCGCCCCTCGCAAGCTCGTCTGCAGCATTGGTCTGATCGCTCTCCGTCGGCCGCGGATTTCAGAGGACGTGACGCACGACGAGCATCCCCCGGCTCGAGACGAGATGTGCCAAGTCGTCCGCCAAGCGTTGGACGTGTTCGCTCGCCTGTTGCTCGAAACGGTCTACCTCGACGATCTCTGCGATCAGCACGTAATCGGCTTGGCCCATCGACTGTCCCGGCACGTCCGCCGGCCGCGTGAGACGCCAGTCCGACACCGTGTCCAACGACCCGCGGACGATGTCCCGATCCTCCGTCATCAGACGCTCAAAGTCTTCGGCCAGCTCGGGGGAGCGCAGTTGAAACCACATGAGAAGGGTCGCAGGAGGACTCATCATCGGAGCGTAATGCACAATCGCACCTGGATCGCTTGCCGCGCCTGCCTTCCCTGCTTCGCAGCCAGAGTACGCCGTCCGGCTAAGCGCACCGCCCCCACCGAAGGTCGGGTCGCTGAGGAGTCGCCAACCCTCGATCTGGGGCAGGACAGTCGGCCCCTATATGTGTGATCCGTGAGATATTGACCGGAGTCGACTCGTCCGGCGGCGCTGCCGCCGCCAGGGGAAGGAGCCGCACCATGGCCGAGATCACCGATCGCGAGCAGCGCCAGATCGATCAAGCCAACTCGAGCGGCAAGACGCCGGTCGTCTTCATCCATGGGCTCTGGCTGCTGCCGAGCAGCTGGGACAACTGGGTCGGTCTGTTCGAGGAGAACGGCTACGCGGGTATAGCGCCCTCCTGGCCGGACGACCCGGAAACGGTCGAGGAAGCCCGCGCCAACCCCGACGTGTTCGCGAAGAAGACCTTGAAGAAGGTTGCCGACCACACCGTCAAGGTGATCGACCGGTTCGACAAGAAGCCCGCCGTGATGGGCCATTCGACGGGCGGCCTGCTCACCTACATGATCGCCGACCGGGGGCTCTCAGCCGCCTCGGTGGCCATCGACGCGGGGCCGTTCCGAGGCGTCCTTCCCCTGCCGCTGCCGGCATTGAAGTCGGCCAGCCCGGTGCTGCGGAATCCGCTCAACCGAGGCCGCGCGATCACCCTCACCTTTGACCAGTTCAAGTACGGATGGGCCAACGCGCTCGACGACCAAGAGGCGCGGCACCTATACGACACGTACCACGTGGCCGCCCCAGGCGTCGCCCTGATGCAGATGGCGAACGCAAACCTCAACCCCTTCACCGAGGCCAAAGTCGATCCCAGGAATCCAGACCGTGGCCCGCTGCTGATCATCGAGGGCGAGAAGGACCACACGGTCCCCTGGGCGATCGCCAACGCCGCCTACAAGCGCCAGAAGCACAACGAGTCCGTCACCGAGATCACCAGGATCCCGAACCGCGGGCACTCACTCACGATCGACAGCGGCTGGCGCGACGTGGCACAGACGGCACTCGACTTCGTGAAGCGATTCGTCTAGTTGCGCTTTCGCGCGGAGGAGCAGCGAGCAGGTGTCGCGACGGAAGGTGAACCTGGTGGCGTAACGTTGCGACGGAAGCCGAGGCCGTCGAAACCATTCGACTGGAGGCAGGATGACCTCAGCATCGACGGACATGATTCAGGTGGGTGCGCTCAGCGTCCGCTTCTTGGTCGAGGCGGCCGACTCGAACGGAAGCGCGAGCGTCTTCGAGTGCTTCGTTCCGGCCGACAGCAAGATGCCGGCACCGCACAGTCACGACGCGTTCGAGGAGACGATCTACGGGCTGAAAGGCGTCACGACGTGGAGGGTTGCCGGACAGACCCTCGAGATCCGCCCTGCGGAGGCGGTCTGCATATCTCGCGGCGCGGTCCATGGGTTCGAGAACCACGGAACCGAAGAAGCCGTATTCCTTGCGATATCCAGCCCCGGCGTGATGACTCCGGACTACTTCCGCGAGATTCGCGACGTGCTGGCATCGACTCCCGGTCCGCCGGACCTGGCGAAGATAGCGGAGGTCATGCGTCGGCACGGCCTGACGCCGGCGCCGCCCGCCGGCTGACGCGCCTGCCTGTGCCCGCCAGGGTGCGACGCCCAACCGGAAGCTCCGCGTCCATGACAGTGAGGGGATACTGGGCGGAACGATGTCGCCGAACATGGAGCTTGTCCGTCGCTGGTATGCGTTGCTCCCCAGCCTGGGGGGTAGTGACCCGAAGGACGATTCCGCGTTCTTCGATCGGGTGTTTCTCGACTACCTCGACGAGGAGTACGAGCTTCGGCTGCCCGGCGGCTACCCGGAGGGCGACCCGGCCTTCAGGGGAAGAGAGGGGTTGGCGCAACTGCTCGCGATGCTGCGGGGCTCCTGGGCGGAATGGCGTTTTGAGCCGGACCGCTTTATCGATGCGGGTGACCAGGTAGTGGTGTTCGTGCGCGTGGTGGCCGAGGGCAGCGCAAGCGGAGTGCCGATCGAGCTGCCAGACGCGCACGTCGTGACCCTCCGCGACGGTCGCTTGACGTCGACTTGCGTGTACCGAGATCGCTCGGAGGCCCTCGAAGCCGCTGGGCTCCAGGCCTAAACCAGGGATTCGCTCAGTGCGCGGCTGACATCACCCCCGATGCGGCCTGCTCGATGATCCCTGCGACCTCAGCTGGATGAGACAGGAAGATCGAGTGGCTGGCAGGAACTTCGGTCACGGTCGAACCGGCCCGCTCAGCCATCATGTGCTGCGCCGGGGGCGGGATCATCCGATCTTCGGTCGCGACGAGGTACCAGCTTGGCTTGTTTCGCCACGCCGGCTCGCTGATCGTGCCGGCAAGGGCGTCAACGCCCCACGGCACCTGCGAGTCCGCCCAGAACGCCGCTAGGTCTGCCGGGATGTCTGCGGCGAACGAGTCATGGAACTTTTCACGGTCGAGGAACAGGAAGCCGTCCCGCGGTGGCAGGATCGGCGGCACGGGCGCGCCCGGCGGCGGATCTGCGATCAGCGTGTTCACAGACTCGCCTGCGTCTGGAGCGAACGCCGAGATGTAGACGAGCGCCGCCACGTTTGGATCGTTTCCCGCCTCGGTGATCACCGCTCCCCCATACGAGTGACCCACGAGAATCACGGGTTCATCCTGCGCGTCGATGATGCGCCTCGCCGCATCGACGTCGCCCTCGAGCGACAGCGTCGGGTTCTGGACAACGCTGACGCTGTAGCCGTCCTTCTTCAGCAGCGGATAAACCCCCTGCCAGCCCGAGCCGTCGACGAAGCCTCCGTGGACAAGGACGACGGCGCCTGCGGTGCTCATGGTGGCCTCCTTCTTGAAGAGAGGTAGAGAGAGCCCGACTCTACGCCAAAAAACATCGGTGGGTCAACCGTTCAGCGCGGTGCTAGGACCGGGCATCGACCGCGGCCGATCCAAGGCGACCGCCTCATAGACGGCCGTCGAGTCAGCGCGTGCTTAGCCCGCCATCGCCGGCTCGTCCTCTTCTTCGACGGCGCCGTCAGGGGGATCGCTGTCCTCGAGCTCGCCGAACAACGACGGGTCGCGGGTCGAGCCACGGATCACGTCGTCGGGTGAGCCGTCCGGGAGCAGGCGCCCCTGGCGCGTGCCGAAGTAGATCGCCTGCGGGTGGTGCGCTACGAGCGCGAGCGTCGACTGCTCCGGGTCGGGGGCATAGCCGTCCGTGATCGTCATCCCGATCTGCGAGAGATCGAGCAGCTTCTGCACCTTCAGGTGCTCGCTCTGCTCGGGCACCGCCGGGTAGCCCCACGAGTAGCGGCGCCCCTGCGTCGCCGGGATCTCGAGCATCCCGCGCACCTCATAGTGCAGCCACTCGGCCAGGCCCTCAGCGGTCTGTACCCCGAGGCCGTGGACGAACAGCTGCTCGGCGAATTCTCCTTCGGCCTCGAGCCTCGCCATCAGCTCGGTTACCTCGCTGCCGACGGTGACGGCCTGCACGGCGATCACGTCCAGCTCCGGCGGCGGGGTGGGCGGGTCGCGATCCGCTGCCGGTCGGAAGAAGTCCGCCAGGCAGATGCGATCGCCCTTGGGCTGGCGGGGGCAGACGAAGCGCGTGAGCTCGCTCGTGCGGTCCTCCGGATCAAGCACGACGATGTCATTGCCGAGCGCGTAGCTGGGGAAGAAGCCCAGCAGGGCGCGTGGGTGCAGGTAGTCCTGCTCGCGCCACATCCGCTCCAGTCGCGGCCGGAAGTCCTCGCGCAGGAGCTTCTGCCAGGCCTCGCCCTTGACTCCGCGGCCGCCCCAATGCAGCTTGAAGAGGACGTGTGTGTCGAGGTGACGGTAGACCTCATCGAGGTTGACCGGTATCTCGCGCACGCCCCAGAAGGGAGGCGTCGGGATCGGGACGTCCGTGCGCGCCGGCGAGCGGACTGAGTCGTCGGCGAAGTTGAGATCCTCGACCGGCTCCTCACCTTTTTCACGGAATGCGGTCGCGCCCGCCCGCAGCTTCTCGACGAGCGCCTCGTGGGCGCTGGAGTCGACCAGCTGGTCCATCACCGCCAGGCCCTCGAAGGCGTCCTTACAGTAGAAGACGCCGGGCTCGTAGATCTCCTGCGACTCCTTCCCGCCCGGGTAGAGGGCGCGGTAGCTGAAAGCGCGGTTGATCGCCGCGCCACCGATCAGCACCGGATACTCAAGACCCTTGGCGTGCAGCTCCTCGATGCAGGCGGGCATCTGCTTGGAGGTCGACACGAGCAGCGCCGAGAGGCCGATCGCCGTTGCCTCATGCTCCTGCGCCGCATCCACGATCGTCTGGATCGGCACCTGCTTGCCGAGGTCGACGACCGTGTAGCCGTTGTTCGTGAGGATCGTGTTGACGAGCGACTTGCCGATGTCGTGGACGTCGCCGAACACCGTCGCGAGCACGACGGTGCCCTTCGTGTAGCCCTCGATCTTGTCGAGGTATTTCTCGAGCTGGGCGACCGCGCGCTTCATCACCTCGGCCGACTGGAGCACGAACGGGAGTATCAGCTCGCCTGCGCCGAACTTGTCGCCGACCTCCTTCATCGCGGGCAGCAGCACCTGGTTGAGGGTGGGGACGGCGCCGATCTTCTCGACACTTCGATCGATCCACACCTCGACACCCTCCTTGCGCCGGCGCAGGATGTGGAAATGAAGCGCCTCCTCCGGCTCCATTGCCTCGGTGGGATCGGCGGCGCCGGGCCCGGCGTCCTCCTCGCCCTTGGACTCGAAGTGGGCGATGAAGCGCTCGAGCGCGTCCTCGCGGCGGTTGAACACGAGGTCGTCGGCCAGCTCGCGTTCCTGCTCTGAGATCTCGCTGTAGGGGGTGATGTGGTTGGGGTTGACCATCGCCAGGTCCAGGCCGGCCTGTACGCAGTGGTGCAGGAAGACCGAATTGAGCACGGCGCGAGCCCCCGGCGAGACTCCGAAGGACACGTTCGAGACGCCGAGCGAGGTCTTCACGGAGGGGATCTCGGCCTTGACGCGCTTGATGGCATCGATCGTCTCGACCGCCGATGGCCGCCACTCCTCGTCGCCGGTCGTGAGCGTGAACGTGAGGCAGTCGAAGATCAGCAGCTCCGGGTCCATGCCGTGCTCCTCGCAGCAGAGGTCGCGGATGCGCCTCGCGATCTCCACCTTGCGCTCGGCTGTCTTGCCCATGCCGACCTCGTCGATCGTCAGCGCGATCAGTGCCGCCCCATGGGCCAGCGCGATCGGGACGACGCGGTCGAGCTTGTCGCGGCCCGCCTCGAGGTTCACCGAGTTGACGATCGCACGGCCAGGGATCTGCTCCAGCGCTCGTTCGATCACCTCGGGCTCGGTGGAGTCGATCTGGATCGGCGCAGGCTGGGTGAGCGAGACCTTCTTCGCGAGGATCCGCATCTGTTCGTCCTCGTCCTGGCGCTCGGTGAGGGCGACGCACAGATCGAGCACGTGCGCGCCGCCGGTGACCTGGTCCTCGGCGATCTGGACGAGCCCGTCGTAGTCGTCGGCGAGCAGCAGCTCCTTCGCCTTGCGCGAGCCCTGCGAGTTGACGCGCTCGCCGACCATCGTCGGGCGCGGCTCCTGCACCAGCGGCGTCGCGGCGATCATCGATGAGAGGTGGGGTGGACGGGGGGCGGGGCGTGATCCGACAGTGCGGCCGCCGACGCGCTCGACGATCGCGGCGATGTGCTCCGGCGTCGTGCCGCAGCAGCCGCCCACAACGCCCACGCCGTAGCGCTCGACGAACTCCTTCAGCGCATCTGCCAGCGGTTCCGGCTGCTCAGGGAAGATCGTCTCTCCGTCAGGTCCCTGCAGCGGCAGGCCGGCATTGGGTATGCAGGCGACCGGCACCGGGCAGAGCTCGCCGAGGAAGCGGATCGCGTCGCGCATGTCCTCGGGGCCGGTCGAGCAGTTGAGGCCGATCACGTCGACCCGCAGCGCCTCGAGCGTGGTCAGCACCGATGAGATGTCGGTGCCGAGCAGCATCTTGCCGCCGTTCGGCAGCAGCGACACGGAGGCATGGATCGGAAGCGTGCGGCCGGTGCTCTTGAAGGCCGCGCGCGCGCCGAAGATCGCGGCCTTGACCTCGAGGATGTCCTGCGCGGTCTCGATGATCAGCAGGTCGGCGCCACCATCGATCAGCCCCGCGGCCTGCTCCTCGAACACCTCGAGGAGCTCCCCGAAGCGGATCTGCCCGAGCGTGGGATCCTCCGATGCCGGCAGGTATCCGGTCGGCCCGATCGAGCCGGCGACGAAACGGCTCTCGCCGGCCGCCTTGCGCGCGATCTCGGCGGCCTTCGTGTTGATCTCGACCGTGTAGTCGGCCAGGCCCCACTCATCGAGCTTGATCCGCGAGGCCTGGAAGGTGTCGGTCTCGAGGACTTCCGCGCCCGCCTCGAGCATCGAGGTGTGGACGCCCTCGATCACATCCGGGCGGTTGAGAACGAGCGCCTCGTGGCACTTGCCGAGCAGGCCGCCGTAGTCCTCCTGAGTCAGGTCGAACTGCTCGAGCGTGGCGCCCATGCCGCCGTCGTAGACGACGACACGGCTCTGAATCGCTTTCAGGTAATCGCGGGCCATTTAGCCATGCTAGCGGCGGTTGGATCGCCGCCGCCGGTGCTGGCCGGCCCGCCGTTGTGGACGCGCAGGCCTCAGACGAGCGCGAAATCCCACTCGATGCATTAGAATGCATGCATGCGCACGACGATCGAGCTGTCGGATCCGGTGTACAGGCGGCTGAAGGCAAGCGCGGTCGATCGGGGACTGCGCGGGTTCTCGCCAATCGTCGAGGAAGCCCTCAGCGAGTACTTTCAGTCGGAGCTGCAGCGCAGGCAGTTGACCAGCGCCATCGCTGCTGCCAGAGGGGCCTGGGACGAGCAGGACGCTGCCGCCTTTGAGCGTGAGCGCGAACAGGCATGGGCATCTTGGCAACCCCCGTCCTAGATTCAGATGTCCTGATCGACCATCTGCGCGACGCCGGCCCCGGCCGGGAGTTGGTCGACGAGCTCTCAGCTGGAGCGGGCTTCTGGATCACGGCCGTGACGGTGTTCGAGCTCGCCCTTGGCACCAGCTATGCCCGGGATCCCGCGCCGGCCAACGCGCTGCTTGCCGCTCCCTGTCTGATACTGACGCGAGAAGCTGCGTTACGTGCCGGCGCGCTTTTGCGTGAGCTGCGCGCCTCCGGCAGCGCCATCGACGTGCGCGACGCGATGCAGGCCGGTATCTGCCTGCAGGCTGATGCGCCGCTCGTGACCCGCAACGTTCGCCACTTCTCTCGGGTGCCCGGACTTCAGGTCACCGAGCCCACGCGCTGGGATCACCGAGCTACTTGATGAACAGCATCTCGGAGTACTTCGGCAGCGGCCACAGGTCGTCGGGGATCAGGCCCTCGAGGCGGTCGGCGACCTCGCGCACGTCTTCCATCGCGGGGACTACGCGGTCGCGCATGTAGTTGGCCCACTTGATCGGCGAGGAGTCGTCCTGGTTGTCCTTGAGGTTGGCGTCCTCGAGCGCCCGCAGCGCGAAGTGGAGCTCCTTCACGACGGGTTCGATCTCCTCGATCAGCTCATCGAGCCCCGCCATCCGCAGTTCGTTCAGGTAGCGGACGGTGGCGGGCAGGATCTGCGTGCGAGCCATTGACGCGGCCGTCTCCGCCTCGATGTTCAGCTTCACGGCGTACTGCTCGAGGAAGACCTCCTCGCGCGACTCGAGCTCGCGCTTGGAGAGGACCCCATACTTCTTGAACAGCGAGACCGTGCCTTTATCGACGAGCCACGGCAGCGCCTCGGGCGTCGAGCGGAGGTTGAAGAGGCCGCGCTTCTCCGCCTCCTCGTGCCACTCGGGGGCATAGTTGTCGCCGTCGAAGACGATCCGCTTGTTCGCGGCGTAGCTGTCGCGGACGACTTTGGCAACGGCCTTCTCGAGGTTTGCCGAGCTTCCTTTGAGCGCGGTTTTCAGCTTCGCCGCGAGGTCGTCGATCGCCTCGGCCACGATCGTGTTCAGCACCGTGTTGGGCAGCGCGAGCGACTGCGAGGAGCCGAGCGCGCGGAACTCGAACTTGTTGCCGGTGAACGCGAACGGGCTCGTGCGGTTGCGGTCGCCGCCATGAAGCGGCAGCGTCGGCAGCACGGGGGTGCCGAGCCCGAGGAACGACCCGGGCTTCGAGCGTTCGGCTTTGCCGGACTCGATCGCGGCGAAGACTTTTTCGAGCTCGGCGCCGAGGAAGATCGAGATGATCGCCGGCGGCGCCTCGTTGGCGCCGAGACGGTGGTCCTGGCCGGGCGAGGCGATCGACGCGCGCAGCAACGCCTGGTGGACGTTCACCGCCTGGATCACGGCGGTGCAGAAGAACAGGAACTTCAGGTTCTCCGAGGGCGTGTCACCGGGCTCGAGCAGGTTGATGTGAGTGTCGGTGCCCATCGACCAGTTGTTGTGCTTGCCCGAGCCGTTGACCCCGGCGAACGGCTTCTCGTGCAGCAGGCAGACCAGGCCGTAGCGGCGGGCGACCTGCTGCATCAGCAGCATCGTCAGCTGCTGGTGGTCGGAGCCGACGTTCGAGTTCTCGAAGATCGGCGCGATCTCGTACTGGTTCGGCGCGACCTCGTTGTGGCGGGTCTTGATCGGCACGCCGAGCTTGGCCAGCTCCTGCTCGGTCTCAAGCATGCAGGCAAGGATGCGCTCCGGCATGGAGCCGAAGTAGTGATCGTCGAGCTCATGGCCCTTGGGCGGCTTGGCGCCGAACAGCGTGCGCCCGGTTATCAGCAGGTCGGGCCGTTCGAAGTAGTACTGCTCGTCGATCAGGAAGTACTCCTGCTCGGGCCCGACGGTCGTGAACACGCGCCGGGCGTCCTCGTCGCCGAGCAGCTTCAGCGCCCGAATCGCCGCCCCCGACAGCGCGTCCATCGAGCGCAGCAGGGGGATCTTGTGGTCGAGCGCCTCGCCCGTCCACGAGGTGAAGGCGGTCGGGATACAGAGCAGCGCACCGTTCGGGTTCTCGAGGATGAAGGCGGGCGAGGTCGGGTCCCATGCGGTGTAGCCGCGGGCCTCGAAGGTCGCGCGGATGCCGCCGGTGGGGAAGGAGGAGGCGTCGGGCTCGCCCTGGATCAGCTCCGTGCCGGAGAACTCGGCGATCGCGGTGCCATCGCCGACGGGGGCGTAGAAGGAGTCGTGCTTCTCGGCGGTGGAGCCGGTGAGCGGCTGGAACCAGTGGGTGTAGTGAGTGGCTCCATTCTCCATCGCCCAGTCCTTCATGCCCTGCGCCACGGCGTCCGCCAGCGAGGTGTCGAGCGCCTCGCCGTGAGCGAGCGTCCGCTGCAGAGCCTTGTAGACGTGCTTGGGCAGGCGCTGGCGCTGGAGGGCGGGCGAGAACACGTTCGACCCGAACACCTGGTTGTTGGGGAGGGTCAGGTCAAGCGCGCCGAGCGCGGCTCCGTTGGCGCTCCACTGCGCGGCGGTGACGTTCTGCTGGCGGGTCCTTGGCATTGGCTGGTTCGCTTCCTCCCGGGGAAGGGATCGTGTGTTTGTGGGCGCCCTGCGCACCTTAGCCGTCGTAGGACTGTACGAACTCCCACGGGTGGGGGCGCAGGTCGATCTCCTTGGCCTCCGCCCGCTTATAGGAGATCCACTCGTCGATCAGATCCTGCGTGAACACGTCGCCGTCGAGCAGGAACGCGTGGTCGTCCTGGAGTGCATCCATCGCCTCGACAAGCGAGCCGGGCACGTTCACGATCTGCGCCAGCTCCTCCTCGGAGAGGTCGAACAGGTCGCTGTCCACGGGCTTGCCGGGCTTCAGTCCGCGTTTGATCCCGTCGAGCCCGGCCATCAGCAGCGCCGAGAACCCGAGATACGGGTTCGTCAGAGGGTCGGGCGGACGGAACTCGATCCGCTTTGCCTTCGGCGAGGCGAGGTACATCGGGATCCGCACCGCCGCCGAGCGATTGCGCTGGGAGTGCACCAGGTTGACCGGAGCCTCATAGCCGGGAACCAGGCGGCGGTAGCTGTTGCACGTGGGAGCGCAGAACGCCATCAGCGCCCGGCCATGATCGAGCAGGCCCGCCACGTAGCTGAGCGCGAGCTCGCTCAGCAGCGCGTAGCCGTTCTCGTCGAACATCAGCGTGCTGCCGTCCTTCCACAGCGACTGGTGAACGTGCATCCCCGAGCCGTTCTCTTCGAAGATCGGCTTGGGCAGGAACGTGGCGCTCCGGCCGGCGGCGCGCGCGACGTTCTTGACCACGTACTTGTGGAGCATCAGCGTGTCGGCCATCTCGAGCAGCGGCCGGAAGCGCAGGTCGATCTCCCCCTGACCCGGACCGCCGACCTCGTGGTGGTGAAACTCGCACCCGACGCCGAGCGCCTCGAGCGTCATCACCATCAACGCCCTGAGGTCCCCGAGCGTATCCAGCGGCGGGGTCGGGAAGTACCCCTCCTGCGAACGCGGGTGGTGCCCGACGTTCGGATTCGCGGCAGGCACGCCGAAACCGGCGCCGCGGTTCCAGTAGCCCTCGGCAGTGTCGACCTCGTAGTAGGCCTTGTGCGACTGCTGGTCGAAGGAGACGTGGTCGAAGACGTAAAACTCGGCCTCGGGCCCGAAGTAGGCGGTGTCGGCGACGGCGCTGTGCTGCAGGTGGCGCTCCGCCTTCTGGGCCACGTAGCGTGGATCGCGCGAGTACGCCTGGCGGGTGATCGGGTCGATCACGTTGCAGATCAGCGACAACGTGCGCTCTTCGTAAAAGGGGTCCATCATCGCGGTGCTCGCGTCGGGCATCAGCAGCATGTCCGACTCGGAGATCTGCTGGAAGCCGCGAATCGAGGAGCCGTCGAAGCCGAGCCCGTCGCTGAAGGCGTCCGCGTCGAGGCAGCTGATCGAGAGCGCCATGTGCTGCCACGTGCCCGGGACGTCGGTGAACTTGAAGTCGACCATCCGTACGCCGAGCTGCTCGGCCATCTTGAGCACATCCGCCGCATCGGGTTCGCCGCCGCCGGCAAGCTTCGCGATCGTGAGCGGCTCGGTCCCGGCGACGAGCTCCCGGATCGCGCTCTGCCGTGGTGTCGCGGTCATGTGTGGTCGATTCCTCCTCGGCTGATCTACTCCGCACGAAGACGGTGCGCGGATCGCCCAGGGCCAGCATTGGATTGACTCGCTGACGGCCGCGCACAGCCGCAACGTCGTGCGACGAAGGGCAATCCTAGGTCTGTCGAGTGGCGGGCGGCATCACCGCATGGCGAAATCGGTGCCACGATCTTTGGACACCGGGCCAAACTCCGCTCGGACGCTGCCGTCATGGCACGAGCGGGAAGGTGCCGTACACGACGCGGCCAGTCCGTGGGTCCACGTGGGTGGCGCGCGGGATTGGGGCGATCGACGCCGTCAGCTGGCCCTGGATCGGCCCGCCCGCGGCAAGCTGTGCCTTGGCCTTGCCGGCTAGACCCGCCGCGATCGTGTAGCGGACCGTGTAGACGCCGGCCTTGACCGGGACGACGCGCCAGACGAACGTCTGCGTGCCGTTCGGCGCGAGCGGCCCGAGCGCCCACGTGCTGACGTATGCCGTCTGGCCGCCGCCCGGCTTGCTGATTTCCTGGGTCTGGACCGGCGGTCTGGCGACCGGGCCGGGACCCTCTTCGATCACCCATATCGGACGCTTGTCTGCGGCGAGTTCGGGATAGTGTTCGGTGTAGTAGAAGGAGTCGAGCGTGACCGCCACGTTGGGGACTGTACGCGCCCCGGCGTTGCGCACCTGCAGCGCGAAGCTGGTCGGGCGCGCGATCGACTGCTTGACGGGGAACCTCGCTTGGAGCACTTCCATCGCGTAGCTGCGCGAGGCTTCATGGGCGTCCTGGCGAGTGCCGCCGCATCCGCTCGCGAGTGCGGCGGGCGCCACAGCGATCAGCAACGCGAGCGCGGCGCGACGCGCGCGGTGGGCGCGGTGCGCGACTGCGACGGCTCTACACCTCCCCCACACGATCGCGCCACGATACCAGCGGGGAGTGGCCCGGGGCAGCGGCGGCCGGGCCGATTCAGCGTTAGCAGGTGGCGCACGGGGGTACTCATGGCGTAGAGTTCTCGGCGCTAGCTTTTGCGACCGGAGGGAGGGCCAGGACAGAGATGGTGCGCAGCGTCGCCGAGCGGGCGTTCCCGTCGGTAAGGCACGTGCTCGAGGAATTCGGGGACATGATGATCCTCACGGGCAAGACCATCTGGTCAGCCCTGAGGCCGCCGTATCCCTACGGCGGCGAGTTCGTCTCCCAGTTCCTGTTTGCGCTGCGGCTCGTGTGGTTCCCGCTGCTGGTCTCCACGGTCGCGATCAACTACGGCGCACCGGGCCTTCAGGCCGGTGACTTCTTGACGCTGTTCGGCGCGCTCGACCGCCTCGGCGGCTTCTTCGTGCTCGCGGCGATCCGCGAAATCGGCCCGCTGATCACCGCGATCGTCGTCGCCGGGGTCGCCGGCACGGCGATCACGGCGGACCTTGGCGCGCGCAAGGTCCGTGAGGAGCTGGACGCGCTCCAGGTCCTGGGCGTCGACCCGGTCAAGAACCTGGTCGTGCCGCGCTTCCTCGCGCTGATGGTCGTGACCGGCCTGTTCGACATCTACGCGCTGCTGTTCGGCATCTTCGGCGGGATCCTCGCCGCGCTCGCCTTCGGCCAGCCGCTGGGGCCGTTCTGGGGGACGCTGTTCGCGAACGCCTCGGTCACGGACCTCTGGGGGTCGGTCTTGAAGACGACGATCTTCGGCGCGATCGTCGCGATCGTATGTTGTTACAAGGGCATGTCGGCCTCAGGCGGCGCCGAGGGCGTTGGACGCGCCGTCAACGAGGCCGTCGTCGTCTCGTTCCTCGGGATCGGCGCGTTCAACTACGTGTTCACGCAGACCCTCCTGGCGACGCACCCGAACATCCTCGTGATCAAGTGAACGAGCTGCTTGCACTCCCGCGCGAATGGCTCGCCTCGACGGGCGAGATCGGCAGGTTCACAGGCAACATCGTCCGTGACGTCTGGGGCCTGCGCGTATTCCGCTTCTTCGGCGAGGCGCTGCGCCAGTCGGGCATCCTGATCGTTGGCTCGACCGCCGTGATCTGGGCCCTGGTGTTCGTCACCGGCCTGGGCACGTGCGGCATCGAGGCCGCCTACTTCAACCAGTCGACCGGGACGCCGACCTACTCCGGCGTGTTCGCCGCGTGGTGCAACCTGCGCGAGGCGGTGCCCTACGTGTTCGGCTACATGATGGCTGCGAAGGTGGGCACGGGGATCGTCGCCGAGCTCGGCGCGATGCGGATCTCCGACGAGATCGACGCGCTCGAGGTGATGGGGATCGACTCGGTCACCTTCCTGTGCGCCACGCGCCTGCTCGCCGCCTGGATCGTGCTCCCGTTCATGTACATCGGCGCGATCGGCGTGGCGTACATCGCGTCCTACATCGCGGTGGTGCAGCAGATTGGCTTCACCTCCGCGGGCGGCTACTTATTGATCTTCTGGCAGTTCCAGAACGCTCCGGATTTCTTATTCAGCGTGATCAAGGGCATGTTCATGGCGACCGCGATCGTGCTCGTGGCGTGCTATTACGGCTATAACGCCAGCGGCGGCCCCGTCGGGGTCGGGACCGCGACGGCGAAGTCGATGGTGCTCAACCTGATCCTCGTGAACCTGATCGGAATGCTCGGCACCCAGGTCTTCTGGGGCGCCAACCCGCGCGCGCCGATCGGAGGCTGAGGTGGCGGTCCACGAGCCACAACGATCCTCGCCGGCGGGCGAGGAGCAGGAGTTCGAGTTCCACAGCGGCGAGATCCGCGCCTCGGGCGAGCCCGACGCGATCGAGTTCGTCGACGTGCACAAGGCCTTCGGCTCGAACCACGTTCTCCGCGGGCTGAACATGTCGCTGCCCGAAAACAAGATCTCGATGATCATCGGCCCGTCGGGCACCGGCAAGTCGGTGTGCATCAAGCACATCGTCGGGCTGCTCTACCCGGACTCCGGGGACGTGATCGTGAAGGGCCAGTCGATCCCTAGCCTGCGCGACGCCGAGCTGTTCGAGACGCGAAAGAAATTCGGCGTGCTGTTCCAGGACGGGGCGCTGTTCGGCTCGTTGAATCTCTACGACAACGTTGCCTTCCCGCTGCGCCAGCACACCGAAAAGGGCGAGGACGAGATCCGTGAAATCGTCGATCGCCGCATGCGCGAGGTGGGACTAGGGGGCGAGGGGGCGAAGATGCCCAACGAGCTTTCCGGGGGCATGCGCAAGCGCGCCGGCTTTGCGCGCTCGTTGGTGCTCGATCCCGAAATCGTGCTGTTCGACGAGCCCGACTCGGGCCTTGACCCGGTGCGGACCGCGCTGCTGTGCGAGCTGATCAAGGAGATCCACGCCGAGAACGGTGGCTGCTACGTGGTGATCACGCACGACATCATGAGCGCCCGGCGGGTCGCCGAGCACATCTCCGTCCTGTGGAAGGGCAGGATCGTGGAGTCGGGGCCGGCCGAAGAGCTGTTCGCATCGGAGAACCCCTTCGTCCGCCAGTTCCTCTCCGGTGAATCGGCCGGGCCGCTCGGGATGGACTGAGCCCGGCGGCGTCTCACCGACCGCTCGCCGCCGGCGCCGCTCGCCGTCACGTGTCCCCCCACCGGCCCCACTAGCGTGACCGCACCTCGCATCATCACAGCGCTCGTCGGAGGTGCGGCTCGCCGGCCGCGACTGGTGATCGCGATCGCGATCGTGCTCGGACTGGGGAGCGCGGCGCTGGCGCTGCGGCTGCGTCCGACCGTCGCGACCGACACGTTCGTGTCGAGTTCGAGCGCACCCTACAAGGCAACGCAGAGCTTCTACCGCAGCTTTGGCGAAGAGCCGATCGAGGTGCTCGTCAAGGGCAACCTGCAGCAGCTCGTGCTGAGCACCGACATCGAGCGGCTAGTGGGCCTCGAGGGCTGTCTGTCGGGCAACGTCCCAGCGAGCGCACTCGCATCCGAGGGCGGCGCGGGCGGTCCCTGCGCTCAGCTCGCGCGGGCGCGGACGGTGAAGGTCGTCTTCGGCCCCGGCACCTTCGTCAACGAGGCCGCCAGCCAGATCAACGAACAGCTGCTCGTCCAGACCCGCCAGGCCGAAGCGCAGGCGAAGCAGGCGCAAGCCGTCATCACCCGGGCGGCGCTCGCGCGGGGCCTGAGCGGCGCTGAAGCGGCGACCCTCGGCCGGCAGGCGAGCAAGATCACGACCGAACGCTTCCAGGAGGGAATCCTGAGGGCCGCCCTCCAGTACGGCCTCACCTCGCAGCCGAGCGTCGACAACGCCAAATTCGTCTCGACGCTCGTGTTCGACCCGCGCAAGCCCGCGGGCACACCCAAGCAGCGCTTCGCCTACCTGTTCCCAAGCCCCAACGCGGCGCTCGTGTCCGTGCGGTTGAAGGCCGGCCTGCCGGAGTCGGCGCGGACGCGCACAATCGGCCTGATCCGCAGCGCCGTCGCAATGAGCCAGTGGCGGCTGCAGCACGGAGGCACCTATCTCGTGACCGGCGAGCCGGTTATCGTCGCCGACCTGAGCCACTCGATCACGAGGTCGATCGAGCTCCTGCTGATCGCGGTCCTGCTCGTGATGGCGGCAACGCTCGCGTTGATCTTCTCCGGGCGCCCGCGCCTGCTGCCGCTGGCCCTGGCGATGCTCGCCACCGCCCTCACGTTCGCAGCCCTCTCGCTCGTCGGCGCCTCGTTGACGATGGCCTCGATCGCCGTGCTGCCGGTGCTGGTCGGACTCGCGGTCGACTATGGAATCCAGTTCCAGACGCGGGCGCAGGAAGCGATCGCTGACGACGCGTCGGAGCGGGTGCATGCGCTGCGGCGCGCCGCCGCGCTCGGCGGCCCGACAATCGCGACCGCGGCCGCCGCGAGCGCCGCGGCGATGCTCGTGCTGGTTCTCTCGCCCGTGCCGATGGTCCGCGGCTTCGGCGTGCTGCTGGTGCTCGGCGTCGCGATCGCCGTGCTGTGCGCGTTCACCGCGGGAGCTGCCGCACTGACCCTCGCGCGCAGCGTGGGCCGGAGGACGACAGCCGGCGCCCGCGCCCCACGCGGCGCGACGTTCGCTGCCAGGACGCTCACCTCGGCACGCGCCGGCGCCGACGCACTTGGCGCTGCGCACCTGGCGGCCGCGTGGCGGGGTGCGCGCGAGCTGGCGCTCGAGAACCCCCTGACCCGGCTCGTGTCGCGTGGTGCGCTCGTGACCGCGGTGCGCCAGCCGCAGCGGGTGCTTGCCGTGGGCCTGGCGCTCGCGGCGCTCGGCTGGGGCCTTGACACACAGACGAAGGTCGAGACCGACATCACCAAGCTCGTGCCGCAGAGCCTCGGCTCGCTGCAGAACCTGAACACGCTCGAGCGTGCGACCGGGGTTGGAGGCGGGATCGACCTGATGATCTCGGGCAAGGACGTGGCGCAGCCGTCGACGATCGCCTGGATGAGCTCGTATGAGACCGCAATGCTGCGGCGCTTCGGCTACAGCTCCTCCCGGGGGTGTGGTAGCGCGCGCCTGTGCCCGGCCTTCTCGCTGCCCGACCTCTTCCAGGGGCAGGCGCTCACCGGCACGGGCGCCTCGAAGCTCTCCCAAGGTGAGGTGAACGGACTCTTGGAAGCGATCCCGCCCTACTTCTCTCAGGACGTGGTCACGTCCGACCGCCGCCAGGCGACGCTCGCCTTCGGGATCCGCCTGATGGGACTGGATCGCCAACAGCGGCTGATCGACGCGATGCGCGGGGCCCTGCACCCGCCCGCGGGCGTCAGCGCCCAGCTCGTCGGCCTGCCCGTGCTGGCGGCCCAGTCGGGCGCGCAGGTCGCCTCCCCCTGGCGTCGCGTGGAGACCCTGCTCGCGGGGCTCGCAGCGGTCGCGCTGGTGCTGTTGCTCGCCTTCCGGGGCGACCGCCGCCGCGCGTTCGCTCCGCTCGCGCCGATCGTCCTCGCGACCGGGTGGTCGGCTCTGATCCTGTTCGCCGTGCGCGTCCCCCTGAACCCGATGTCGGTGACGCTGGGGGCGCTGGTGATCGCGATCTCGACCGAGTTCAGCGTGCTGATCTCCGAGCGCTTTCGCCAGGAGCGCCTCGCCGGCCGCGACACGATAGAGGCGCTGCGCCGCAGCTACCAGCGCACCGGCGCCGCCGTCGCGGCGTCGGGCGTGACGGCGATCGCCGGGTTCGGCGTGCTCGCACTTTCGGACATCCGGATGCTCCGGGACTTCGGCATCGTCACGCTGATCGACCTGAGCGTCTCGCTCGTCGGTGTCCTGGTCGCCCTCCCGGCGGCGCTGGTGCTCGCCCAGCGCGACGAGCCCGCCGCGCTTGCCGTGGGCCCGCGCGGGCGACTCACCGCTCTGCTGAACGAGGTGCGCGCGGTGAGCGTCCGCGGCCGCCGGCGCCGGGCGCGCACGACCCGAAGGGCTGGGTCGGGCCATGAGCCGGCCTGAGCCGCCGGCAGGGCCGGGCCGCGGGCCCTTCGACGGCGCGCGCTCGGTCCCCCTCCAGGGACGCGGCTACGGTCGCTACATGGGCCTG
>DATMQG010000036.1:0-14498 GCA_035566835.1 Solirubrobacteraceae bacterium | reverse complement strand
ACGCGGACGAGTCCGAGCCGGGGGCCTTCAAGGATCGCGAACTGCTGCAGAAGAACCCGCACAGGCTGATCGAGGGGATCGTGATCGCCTCGCATGCCGCCGGCGCCCAGCGCTCGTTCATATACGTCCGCGGCGAGTACGCGCTGCAGGCCGAAGTGCTCGACGCGGCCCTGGCGGAAGCCCGCGACGCGGGATTCGTCGGGCAGCACATCCTCGGGTCCACTCACACGCTCTCGATCGTCCTGCAGCGCGGGGCCGGCGCGTACATCTGCGGCGAGGAGACCGCGCTGCTGGACTCGCTGGAAGGCAAGCGCGGCAACCCCCGTCTGAAGCCGCCGTTCCCCGCCAACCAGGGGCTCTATCAGGGTCCGACTCTGATCAACAACGTCGAGACGCTCTCCACCGTGCCGGTGATCATCGAGATGGGCGGCGCGCAGTACGCGAAAATCGGCGTGGAGACCTCGACGGGCACGAAGCTGGTGAGCATCTCGGGCCACGTGCAGCGGCCGGGCAACTACGAGATCGTGCTGGGGACGCCGGCGCGGGAGATCGTCTACGGCCTAGCCGGCGGCCCGCCGGCGGGACGAGAGGTCAAGTGCTGGTTCCCGGGAGGCTCCTCAGCGCCGGTGCTGACGGCGGAGGACCTCGACGTCAGGTACGACTTCGACTCGCTCGCGAAGGCCGGATCGATGCTCGGCTCAGGCTCGATCATCGTCGTGGACGACTCCACGGCGATCCTCGATGTCGCGCTCAAGCTGGCGAAGTTCTACCAGCACGAGTCATGCGGCAAGTGCACTCCGTGCCGGGAGGGGACCAACTGGACGCTGAAGATGCTTCAACGGATCGAGCTCGGCGAGGCGACCCCGATGGACCTCGAGATCATGGCCTCCGTGCAGGCGAACATCATCGGCAACTGCCTATGCGTGCTGGGCGACTCGATGGCGATGCCGATCGGCTCGATCATCGCCAAGTTCAAAGAGGAGCTCGAAACGCACATGGAGCGCGCGCGCCTGGGCGGGCTCGGCGCGATGGTGAGCGCCTGATGCCGAGGCCGACTCCGAAGATGATCTCGTTGACGATCGACGGTCGTGAGGTGAGCGCACCGGAGAACGCGATGCTCGTCGACGCCGCGAAGTACGGCGACGTCGAGATCCCCGTCTTCTGCTACGAGCCCAAGCTCGGCAACCCGGTCGGCGCGTGTCGCATGTGCCTGGTCGAAGTCGAGGGCATACCGAAGCTCCAGACCGGCTGCTCGACGCAGGCCAAGGACGGGATGGTCGTCAACACGCAGAGCGAGCGGGTGAAGCACGCCCAGCGGGCCGTCGTCGAGTTCCTGCTCGTCAACCATCCCCTCGACTGCCCGGTGTGCGACAAGGGCGGCGAGTGCCCGCTGCAGGACATCACGTTCGGCTGGGGGGCGGGTGGGTCGCGCTTCATCGAGCCCAAGCGTCACTTCGTCAAGCCCCTCGCGCTCTCCGAGCGGATCGCCATAGACCGCGAGCGCTGCATCCTCTGCTACCGCTGCGTGCGCTTCTCGCAGGAGATCTCCGAGGACTACCAGCTGGTGCTCGTCGATCGCGGCGCGCAGTCCTACGTCGCGACGTTTGACGGCCATCCCTATGAGGCGCCGTTCAGCGGCAACATCATCGAGCTCTGCCCGGTCGGCGCTCTCACCTCACGGGCCTACCGCTTCCGCGCGCGCCCTTGGGACGTCGAGGACGCCGGCTCGGTCTGCACGCTCTGTCCCTCCCAGTGCAACGTAACGCTCACGGTCCGCGACGAGCGCGTGATGCGCGTGCTGGCGCGTGACAACGTCGAGGTCGACGACGGCTGGCTATGCGACCGCGGGCGCTTCGCCTATCCCGCGCTCGGCGGCGTGCCCGCGAGCGTGTCGGAGCTGAGTCGGGCGCCTTCGACCGGGCCCTCCCAGAACGGCGGCGCTCGCATCACCGAGCCGATGATCCGCGACGGAGGGCTGTTGCGCGCGGTCAGCTGGGAACGCGCCCTGACCGAGGCCGTCATCGGCGTGCGCCGCGCCGGCGAGCGCGTCGGCGCGATCGCGGGCGGGGGGGCGACGAACGAGGAGGGCCTGCTGCTCGCCCGGCTGATGCGCGAGGGCGCGGGCTCTCCCCATATCGATTCGCGTGTCGCCGGCGAGCTCGCGCTCGAGCTCCACGTGGCGCTGAACGAGCCACGCCTGCAGGCGAAGGCGAGCGACCTCGAGTTCGCCCATGCGGTGCTGGTGCTCGACAGCGATCCGATCCGCGACGCGCCGATCCTCGATCTTCGCCTGCGCAAGGGCGTGCGCCGCCACGGAATGAAGCTGCTCACGGCGACGCGGGAGGAGCTGCTGCGGGGACCGCACGAGCTCGCCGCGAGATTGGCCGGCGAGGGCGAGGAGATCGTCGTGCTGTGGGCCGAGCGTCTCGCCGCCGGCCCCGACGGCCAGCTGGCGGCAGCCGCGCTGCTCGAGCTCGCCGAGGCGCTGTCGCTCGGCCAGGTGCCGGGCGCGGGTCTGCTCGAAATACCGGCGCATGCGAACGGCCGCGGCCAGCGCGAGGCGGGGGTGTTGCCGAACGCGGGCGCGGGGCTCTCCGAGCCACCGGCCGCGGGCGCCGGCGATGGCATTGGACGCGACGCCGCCGGGATCGCCGACGGACTGGCCGCGGGCGAGCTGACCGCGCTCTACGTGCTGCAATCGGATCCGCTGCTCGAGCTGCCCGGCCGCGAGCTGTGGGAGCGAGCGCTCGACCGCGCCGCGACCGTGATCGCGCACGCGAGCTTCCTCACCGACGGCGTTCGCCGGCATGCCGACGTGGTGTTCCCAGCCGAGGCCTACGCGGAGAAGGAAGGCACGATCACCCACCCCGACGGACGCCTGCAGCGCCTGCGTCCCGCGGTCGCGCATCCGGGCTCCACGCGCGCCGAGTGGGCGGTGATCGCTGAGCTGGCGGGCAGGCTGGGGCTCGACCTCGAGGTGCACTCCGCCGCCATGGCCTCGGCGCAGCTGTTCGACTCCGTGCCCTTCTACGCCGGGCTGACGCTCGAGGAGATCGGGGGCAAGGGGATCCGCTGGCAGGAGCGCGAGGCAGCGAGCGCCTATCCCTCACGGGAGCAGCTCGTATGAGCGTCGCCCCGCTGGCCCTCGTCGGCTACTTCGAACCGGCCTGGATCCAGGTCCTGAAGGCGATCCTGATCTTTGCCATCGCGCTGCAGCTCGTGCCGATCGTGCTGATCATCGAGCGCAAGCTCCTGGGGCGCTTCCAGGCGCGCTACGGACCGAATCGCGTCGGCCCCTACGGGGCTCTGCAGCCGATGGCGGACATCCTCAAGCTGCTGACCAAGGAGCAGTTCAGGCCCACCACCTCGATCGGGCTGTTGTTCGCTGTGGCGCCTGTGATCTCGATCCTGACGGCCGTGGCGGCGTTCGCGATCATCCCCTTCGGCGACGTTCAAGACATCTTCGGGACAAAGGTCGGGCTGTACGGCGTCGACGTCTCGATCGGCCCTCTCTACCTGTTCGCGTTCGGCGCGGTCGCCTTCTACGGGATCATGCTCGGCGGCTGGGCCTCGGGCTCGAAGTACTCCTTCCTCGGCGCCATGCGCGGGGCCGCGCAGCTGATCTCCTACGAGGTCTCCCAGGGGCTCGCGCTGCTCGGCGTGGTTTTCACCGCGCAGACGCTTTCGCTGACCGGCATCGTCCGCGCGCAGGGCGGCATGTGGTACATCGTGCCCCAGTTCGTAGGCTTCGTGATCTTCCTCGTGGCGGGCTTCGCGGAGACGAACCGCGCGCCGTTCGACCTCACCGAGGCCGACGCCGAGCTGGTCGGCGGCTACAACACGGAGTACGGCGGCGGGCGCTTTGCCTCGTATTACTTCGCCGAGTACCTCAACATGCTCGTCGTCGCAGGAGTCGTCACGACGGTCTTCCTCGGCGGTTGGCTGCTTCCGTTCGGCATCCATCCTCCCGGCTGGGTCGACCCCTTGGTCGTCCTCTTCAAGATGTCGCTGATCACGTTCATCTTCATCTGGATCCGCGCCACGCTTCCGCGCCTGCGCTACGACCAGCTGATGAGCTTGGGCTGGAAGGTGCTGCTGCCTCTCGCCACCCTCAACGCGCTTGCCACGGCGATCATCGTGGTGGCGACACACTGATGAGCGACGCGACGCCAGCGAGCAGCCCGAGCGACTCCCCGGCGTCCGCCGCCGTGAACGTCATGCGCTGGGATCCCGGCGAGGATGTGATCGAAGTCAAGCGCTCTCCAGCTCCGGGGGCGCTGCGCAGCGCCTGGCGCGCGTTGCGCGAGACCGCGCGAGGACTGAAGACGACGTTCGGGCGCATCGCGGAGGGACCCGTGACGATGCAGTACCCGGAGGAGAAGACCCCTGTCTATCCGCGCTTCCGGGGGCGCCACAAGCTGCATCGCTTCGAGGACATCCCCCAACATGGAACGCATGCGGGTCTCGAGAAGTGCGTCGGCTGCTCGCTCTGCGCCGCCGCCTGCCCAGCCGACTGCATCCGCGTGGTCGCCGCCGAGAACACGCCCGAGAACCGGGTCTCGCCGGGCGAGCGCTACGCCGCGGTGTATGAGATCAACCTGTCGCGCTGCATCTTTTGTGGCTACTGCGAGGTCGCATGCCCATTCGACGCGATCACGATGGGCCACGACTACGAGCTCTCGAGCTACGACCGCTCGGATCTGATCTTCACCAAGGAGATGCTGCTGGCCGAGTCGCTCGAGCGCACTCCGCTCAGGAACGAGGGCGAGTGAGCGCGGTCCTGTTCTTCGTCGCGGCGATCGGCGTGATCACCGGGGCGGTCGGCGTGGTCGTGCTTCGCGACGCCTTCTACAGCGTGCTCGCGCTGGTCGTCCACCTGATCTCGCTCGCGGTTCTCTTCCTGCTGCTGCGCGCCGAGTTCGTGGCCGCCGTGCAAGTCGTCGTGTACGCCGGTGCGGTGATGGTGCTCTACGTATTCGTCGTCGCCTACGTCGGCGGCGAGAGCGACACGCTCGGCGAGCGGCTGCGTGGTCCGGGGCCGATCGGCTCGGGCCTTCGGCTGGGCGCGGCGATCATCGGGGGGGCGCTGCTCGTCGAGCTCTTGATCGCGCTTCTGGGCACCGGCCTCGAGGCGATCCAGGGGCACGGGGCGGGCTACGTGCCGGGACCGCGTACGTACGGCACCCCCGCCTACATCGGAAAACTGCTGCTGACGCGCTTTTTGCTGGCCTTCGAGATCGCATCCTTCCTGCTGCTGATCGCCGCCGTCGGCGGCGTGGTGCTCGCCCGGCGCAGGGGCGGGATCGGAGAGGAGGACGAGCACGAGCCGCTCACGCCGCTCGAGTTGACGCGGCCGGCCGACACCGGCACGATGGCCGAGGGCGTCGGGAGCGCGACCTCGTGAGCATCGCCTGGTACCTGGCCGTCTCGGCGATCGTCTTCTCGCTCGGCGCGGTGGGCGTGATCACGCGGCGCAACCCGCTCGTCGTGCTGCTCTGCCTGGAGCTGATGCTCAACGGCGCCAACCTGGCGCTGGTCGCCTTCTCGCGCATGTGGGGCAACGGCGATGGGCAGATATTCGCGCTGATCGTGATGACGGTGGCGGCCTGCGAGGTCTGCATCGGGCTGGGAATGATCGTCGCCATCTACCGCCGGCGGCTGCCGATCGACGTCGACGAGCTGCGGGAGCTCCAGGGCTGATGGCGACGACGTACGGGTGGCTCGTGGTGCTCTTCCCGCTGCTCGGCACCCTGACGATCGCGGTCGGCTTTCGGGTGCTGCCACGACGCAGCGCCGGCTGGATCGGGACCGGCGCGATCTTCCTCGCCTTCGTAGCCGCGGTGGCGATGCTGATCTCGCTCCAGGGGCACTCGCCGGCACACCGCCAGCTGGTCTCCTCGCTGTGGAGCTACGCCTCCACGGTCGGCGTCGACGCGCAGATGTCGATCCTCGTCGATCCCCTGTCGGTGTTCATGGCGCTCGCCGTCACCGGTGTCTCGACGCTGATCCATCTCTACTCGATCTCCTACATGGAGGGCGATCGCGGCTACGCGCGCTTCTTCTCCTACCTGAACTTCTTCGTCTTCTCGATGCTGCTGCTCGTACTCGCCGGCAACTTCATGATGCTGATCGCCGGCTGGGCGTTCGTCGGCGCGGCGTCGTATCTGTTGATCTCGTTCTGGTACCGGCGTACGACCGCGACGCGGGCGGGCCTGAAGGCGTTCGTGATCAACGTCGTGGGCGACGTCGGGCTGGTGCTCGGCACCTTCTTCATCTTCAAGCACACTGGCTCGCTCGATTTCCTGAAGGCGTTCCACGCGACCGAGGCCGGCGCATTCGGCTTCAGCCCGAACAACGGCGACCTCGTCGCGGGCTGCGTGCTGCTGCTCGTCGGGGCGTTCGCCAAGTCCGCTCAGGTCCCGCTGCACACGTGGCTCCCCGACGCGATGGAAGGGCCGACCCCGGTGAGCGCCCTGATCCACGCCGCGACGATGGTCACGGCCGGCGTGTACCTGATCGCGCGGATGCACCCATTGTTCGAGCGGGCTCCGGCCGCGCAGGACGTCGGGGCCGTGATCGGTGCTGCGACGCTGCTGATCGCCGGGACGATCGCGCTGGCGCAAACCGACGTCAAGCGGGTGATCGCCTACTCGACCATGTCGCAGATCGGCTACATGATCATGGGGGTCTCGATCGGCGCGTACGCGGCGGGCTTGTTCCACCTGATGACGCACGCGTTCTTCAAGGCGCTGCTGTTCATGGCGGCCGGATCGCTGATCGGCGCGATGGCGGGCGAGCAGTCGCTCGATCGGATGGGCGGCTTTCGCAGGGCGATGCCCTTCACCTACGGCGCCTTCGTGATCGGCGGCCTCGCGCTCGCCGGCATACCTCCCTTCTCGGGCTTCTTCTCCAAGGACGAGATCCTGCTCGTCACCGGCGAGCGCGGCGGGTGGCATTGGGCGCTGTACGCGATCGGCTACGTGGGCGCCGCGCTCACCGCCGTCTACACCTTCCGGATGATCTTCCGCGCCTTCGGAGGCGAGCCGGTGCCGGAGGCGCGCGAGCTCGAGCAGGGCCACGTGCATCACGAGGAGGTGCCCCGCAACCCGACGAGCGGCGAAGCGGAGGACACCGACGTCGGCTTCCCCGGCCCGCTGCATCCGATCGCCGAGCGCACGCCGCTGATGCGGGTCGCGATGGGGGTGCTCGCGCTCGGCTCGATCGGCCTTGGCTTAGTGCAGATCCCCCAGGTCGACTTCGTGATCGACGACTTCCTGAAGCCGAGCTTCGCGGACTCCTCGCTGTATGCGACGCATACGCGCAACGGCCTGCTCGTGCTCGGGCTCGCGCTCGGGACCGTGATCGGCCTCGCGGGCATCGCCCTCGCCTATCGCATCTGGGTCAAGCGGCCCGGCACGGCGGCCGTGATCCGCCAGCGCATGCGTCCGGTGTATGAGCTGCTCGTGAACAAGTGGTACTTCGATGAGCTGATCGAACTGCTCGTCGTGCGCCCGGCGCTCGCGACGGCGCGGTTCGCGCGCCGGACGGTCGAGCCGCGCCTGATCGAAGACACGCTCGTCGGCGGCACCACCGGGCTGGTCCGCGCCGGCTCGGCCGCGGTGCGAGCGGCGCAGAGCGGCTTCGTGCGCTATTACGCGGCGCTGCTCGTGATCGGCGTCGCGGGCGTCGGCTTCTACTTCCTGCTGCAGTCCTGATGCCGGCGCTCTCGATACTGGTCTGGCTGCCCGCCACCTGCGGCCTGCTCGGCGCGGCGGCGTCCATGTTCGCTCGTGGCGCGCGCGCCGGGGCGCCACCGGCCTCGAGCGACGAGGGCGAGTCGAGGGGAGCGAGGTCGGGCGCGAGCGTGCCGGGGCTCCTCGCGCTCGCCGGTTCGCTCGCCGCGCTCGGCCTGGCGATCGGATACATCGTCGATTACAAGGCCGGCGTACGCCTTCAGCATGTCACCGACGTTGCCTGGATCTCCGAGCTCGGCATCCACTACAAGCTCGCCATCAGCGGCCTCAACGTGTTCCTGGTGGGCCTCACAACGCTGTTGTTCGCCGCGGCCGTGCTGGCCGCGAACCTTCGCCGGTGGGACCGGCCGAGGCTCTTCTACTTCCAGTTCATGCTCGCCGAGTCGGCGGTGCTCGGGGCGTTCCTGGCCCAGGACCTGGCGCTGTTCGTCGCTTTCTTCGACCTGATGCTGATCCCGTTCTACTTCCTCATCGGAGGCTGGGGGAGGGAGCCTGGTCGCGTGCGGGCGACGATCAAGCTCGTCATCTACACGCTCGTGGGCTCGCTGCTGATGCTCGCCGGGGCGATCGCGACGGGCGTGCTGGCAGCCCAGAGCGGCGGCGGCCACATCACGTTCGTGCTCTCCTCGCTGCAGGCGACCCCATTGAGCTCCGGCTCACAGGACTGGATCTTCCTGCTCTTCGCGGCGGCCTTCCTCGTGAAGATGCCCGCCTTCCCGCTGCACGGCTGGATGCCCGACGGTTACCGGGCGATGCCGATCGAGGTGCTGATGGTCTTCTCCGGGGTGCTCTCGAAGGTCGGCGCCTACGGCTTCCTGGCGATCGTGCTGCCGCTCTACCCGCGCGCCGCCGCACACTTCCAGACCCTGATGCTGCTGATCGCGCTCGTGTCGATCATCTACGGCTCGCTGCTCGCTTTTAGCCAGAACGACGTGAGGCTGATCGCCGGATACTCCTCGGTGGCGCAGCTCGGCTTCATCACGCTGGGCATCTTCGCGCTGAACCCGCAGGGCGCCCAGGGCGCCCTGCTGCAGATGGTCAACCACGGGCTCGTCGTGGCCGCGCTGCTGTTCATCATCGCCCTACTGGCGCAGCGCACCGACGGCTCGGAGGACCTGCGCGAGATGGGCGGGATCGCGTTCCGGGCGCCCGTGCTGGCGGCCCTGTTCCTGATCGTGGCGCTGGCAACGCTCGCGATTCCCGGCTCGGCGAACTTCGTCGGCGAGTTCCTGATCCTGCTCGGCGTCTTCAACACGAAGCTGGTGATCGCGATCATCGCCTTCAGCGGCGTGGTCATGGCGAGCGTCTACGCGCTGCGCCTGTTCATCCGCTCGATGCACAACCGCCTCGCCAAGGGCGCACGCTCGCATGACCTGAACGTGCGCGACGGCGCCGTGCTCGTGCCGCTGATCGCGGTGATCTTGTTCCTTGCGTTCTATCCGCAGCTGGCCCTGCGTCGGAGCGAAGGGTCTGCCAAGGCGGCGGTGGCGAGAGCCCACCTCGCGCTGACGGCCGCCCCGGGTGAAACGCCGCTGGCGAGCGCCACATCCCGCGCTGGGAGCGGCCCATGAGCCCAGCCGCAAGCGAGCTTCTCGCCACCGTCCATCTGAACGGCCCCCACATCGACTTCGCGGCGGTCTCGCCGCTGATCGCGCTGCTGGGCGGAGCCGTGGTCGTCCTGCTCGTCGGCCTGCTCGGCTCGCGGTGGATCCGCTCGCACGTCGTGCCTGCGCTGAGCATGGTTGCGCTGGCGGCGGCGCTGGGGCTGACGATCTGGCAGTGGGACGCGCAGAAGTCGGTCATCTCGGGGGCGCTGCGGATCGACAACCTCGCGCTGCTGCTGAGCATCCTGCTGCCGGCGGGAGGGGCATGCAGCGTGCTGCTCGCCTGGCGATCGCTGGCGGCGAGGGAAGCAGCTCACGGCGAGTTTCACGCGCTGCTGCTGAGCTCGCTCGCCGGCATGTTTCTGCTGGCGAGCGCCCAGAACACGGTCGCGGCGTTCATCGGACTGGAGCTGCTGTCGATCCCGCTGTATGTGCTGTGCGCGACCGAACTGCGTCGCGAGCACTCGCTCGAGTCGGGGCTGAAGTACCTGATCATCGGCTCCGTAGGCTCCGCCACCCTGCTCTACGGGCTGGCGATGATCTACGGCGCGACGGGCGCCACCGACTTCACGGCGATCGCGACCGCCCTCTCCAGCGGCGGCCTTGCGAGCGACCCGCTGACCCTGACGGGCATCGCCCTGTGCGTCGCCGGACTGTGCTTCAAGGCCTCGGTGGCGCCGTTTCACCAGTGGACCCCCGACGTGTACGAGGGGGCGCCCACACCGGTGACGGCGTTCATGGCGGTCGCGACGAAGGTCGCGGCGCTGGGGCTGTTCCTGCGCTTCTTCGACGTCGCGCTGATCAGCGACCAGTCCGTGTGGGGCCCGGCCGTGGCGGCGCTCGCGGCGATCACGATCGTGATCGGCAACGTCGGCGCCCTCGGCCAATCCTCGCTGAAGCGGATGCTCGCCTACTCCTCGGTCGCGCAGGCCGGCTACATGCTCGCCGGGATCGTCGTCGCGAGCCGGCTGGGCGTGCAGGCGACCGTGTTCTACCTGGCCGTCTACCTGCCGATGAACATGGCCGCCTTCGCAGTGATCGTCGCGCGCGAGCGCGAGCAGGACCTGGGCGACTCGATCCGGGCGATGGAAGGCCTCGGCCGTCAGCGGCCGCTGCTCGCCTGGCCGATGACGCTCGCGATGCTCGGCCTCGCCGGTATTCCCGCCACCGCCGGCTTCATCGGCAAGTTCTATTTGATCGACGCCAGCGTTGCGGGCAGCTACACGTGGCTCGGCGTCGTGATCGTGATCGGGTCGATGATCTCGCTCGGCTACTACCTGCCGGTGCTGGCGGCGATGTGGATGCGCGAAGCACCCGCAGGCGAGCCGCGGCTGGGCCCCGAGCCCCCCGCCCCCTCGCCGGCGACCGGCACGCTGCCGGCGCTCGCCGGAGGCTCGCGTGAGCTCGACGCGGGCGCGGCCAGCGAGAGCGGGGCTGGGAGCAAAGGGCCGCTCGCGATAGCCCAGCCGGAGGTCGCGCTGGTTGCGGTCCTCGGCGGCGCGGCGACGCTCTTCTTCGGCATCGTCCCGCAGCCGCTGTTCGACCTCGTCCACCAGATCGGCGGGGTGCTCGGGCTGCTGTGAGCGCCGGACTCAGAGCCGGGGCACGGTCCTGAGCGGCCAGTGGAGGACGATCGCGTCGAAGTCCGCATCCTGGTGAAGCAGCTCGGCGTCGGCTCTGATCGCGACCGCTGCGATCAAGCAGTCGGGGAGCCCGTGGATCGTGGTGCCCCGCCGACAGCACTCGCGGTACATCGCGGCGGCGGAGCGGTAGTCGATGGCCTCGTGCAACGGCAGGAACTCGCAGCCACAACGACCCAGGTTCTGCCGCGCCTCAGGCGGCGGTCGCCTGGTAAAGATCCTGATCGGGGATGCGGCGGATCTTCGTGCGCCGCGGAGCGCTGAAGCCCGCGCTGCGCATCGAGTCGGACAGGTCCGCGGGACTGGGGAGATCGGCGCCAGATGTCAGATGGAAGAACAGCCCGAGCGAGGACGCCGAGGCTCGCTGGCGGGTCGCGTCGTTGCGGAACATGTCGAGCACCGCCAGCGTCGCGCCTGGCCTCATCGCGGCGCGCAGACGCTCGAACAGGCCCTCCGCCTGTTCGGGCTGAAGGTGGTGGATGATGTCGAACACGAGCGCGCCGTCGTATGGGCCGGCGAGATCGGAGCTGAACATGTCACCGTCGCGATGCGCGACGCGGTCGCTCATCCCGGCCGCGGCGATGATCTGGCGGCCCACGCGCGCGCTGCCCGGCAGGTCGAGCACCGTGGCCTTGAGCTTTGGATGGCGGCGGCAGAGCGCCGCGGCAAACCATCCGTGCGCGCCAGCAACGTCGAGTAGCGCCGTCGGCTCTCGCGGCAGGCGAACCTTCTTCGCGACTTCCGCGGCGGAGAGGCGGGCAAGCTCATACTGGCCTGTGATGTAGACGCGCCAGTACTCCTCGTCCTCGGCGGGCTGGCGGTGAATCTCGAAGCTGCCTCCGTCCCGGAGAATGCGCTCGAGATCTGCATACCACTCCCAGTAGCTGACGGTGTGCTCGAGCCAGGTTCCGATGTAGGTGTCGGACGCCGGGTCCAGCCACTTGCGCGCCCGCTTCGCCAGCGAGAAGGTGTGGCCGTCGTGATGGAGGATGCCGAGCCCGACGAGGTTCTCGCACAGTAGGCGTGTGCCGGGCACCTCCAGCTCGAGCTCCTCGGCGACCCGTCCCGCGGTCGCGGGCCGCTTCAGGAGGACGCCGAACACGCCGAGCTTCTGGGCGACACCGACGACGCGTCCGGTGACCATCCCGTACATCGCGTACGCGCCCGGCAGCGGCGCGAGGTTGAACCTGATCGCGACCCGCTCGAGCAGGTCATCGCCGATCGGCCGCATCCTCACGACGGCGAAGAGTACAGCCGTCCGGAGGCCTGCGCCGCCTCTTCCGCCTCCTGCAGCTGGCGCTCGACGAGATCCAGGCCCGCCTCCCAGAAGCCGGGATCGGCGAGGTCAACGCCGACGATCTGACCGAGCTCCTCTGGGGAGCGTGAGCCGCCGGCTGCGAGCAGCTCCAGATAGCGGGGAACAAGCTCCGGGCCGGCCTGCTCGTAGCGCTCGTAGACCGACAGCGCGAGCAGCTGACCGTACGCGTACGCGTACACGTAGCCCGGGCTGCCGATGAAATGCGGGATGTATGACCACCACGAGCGGTAGCCCTCCGTCACCTCGACGGAGTCGCCGAACATCTCAGACTGGCTCTGCGCCCACAGCTCGCCGAAGCGCTCCACCGAGAGCTCGCCCTGCTCGCGGCGCTGAGTGTGCACCAGATCCTCGAAGCGGTTCATCGCCACCTGCCGGAAGACCGTGGCGATCGTGTCCTCGAGGTTCTCCGCGAGCAACGCGAGGCGCGAGGCGGGAGCCGTGTCCTCGTCGAGCAGCCTCCCAAAGACGATCGTCTCGCCGAACACCGACGCCGTCTCTGCGAGTGTGAGCGCGGTGCTCTGTTGAAAGATGCCCTGGCGGGCCGCGAGCGCGAAGTGCACACCGTGGCCGAGCTCGTGCGCGAGCGTCAGCACGTCGCGCCGGCGCGAGGTGTAGTTCAGCAGCACGTATGGGAACACCGTGGGAACGGCCGCGGCGGCGAAGGCGCCACCTCGCTTGCCCGGGCGCACGGGTGCGTCGATGTGACGTTCGTCGAAGAAGCGCGCGGCCAGCGTGCCGAGCTCGGGCGAGAAGGACGAGTAGCAGTCGAGCACGATCTCGCGTGCCCGAGCGAACGGGAACGACACTTCGTCCTCGGTGACCGCGGCGCTGCGGTCGTAGTCGGCCAGCCGCTCGATCCCCAGTAGCTTCGCCTTCAGCCGGTACCAGCGACGCGCGATCTCATAACGTCCCCGCACCGCCTGCACGAGCGCCTGCACGGACTCGTCGCTCGCCTCGTTGGCGAGGTTGCGTGCTGCCAGCCAGTGCGGATAGTGGCGCAGGCGGTCGTCGGTGGCCTTGTCGACGAGCAGCGTATTGAACAGGAACGCCCGCGTTCGCAGCCCCGGAGCGAGCGCCGCGGTGACCGCCTCCGCGGTGCTCCGCCGAAGCTCGCGGTCGGGCAGCGACAGCCGGCTGAGCGCCACGTCGAGCGCGACTGTCCCGTTGCTCGCCTCCCCTTCGGGGGCCGACGGCGCCAGCTGCACCTCGATCGCGGAGGTGAGCTCCTCGAACAGGCGCGTCCAGGCGCTCGATCCAGAGAGGGCCTTCTCCGCGAGGATCTTCTCCTCCGGCTCGGAGAGCAGGTGGTCTTTGTAGCGCCGCGCGGTGCGCAGGTAATGGCGGCAGAAGTCCAGACCGTCGCCTTCGAGAAGCTGGTCGGCTTGCTCGTCGCCGAGCGCTGCCCACTCGAGCTCGAAGAACACGAGCGTCGTCTGGATCGCGGTCTCCTGCTCCTGCACGCGCTGGAGCAGCGCCCCGCGCGCCGGGTCGGCCGTGTCCGTCGCGAAGCGCAGCATCGCGTAATGGCCCGCGCGAGACACGAGCTCGAGGATCTCTGCGAGCTCGGCCATCGCCTCCGCGAGGCCCTGCGAGCTCAGCTCTCCCAACTCGCCGGCGTAGCGCTCGGCGAACGCCCGCGAGCGCTCGAGCGCCTGCGTCAGACGTCGCTCGACGCCCTCCTCGCCCTCGCCGTCCAGGAGCGGCTCGAGATCCCAGGCAGTCGCGTCGAGCTCGGCGTCGGTTGCCTCGCGCACGCTTGGGGTGGCCATCGTCGGCAGCTTAGCGGCGAATCGCCGACCAGACCGGCTAATGCGCCGCTACTCACTTGCGAGGGCCTGGAGCATGTCCAGGCGCGCCGCGCGGCGGGCCGGGAGTTGAGCGGCGAGCAGGCCCGCGACGGCAGCGACCACGAGCAGGATCACGAGCGTGCCGACCGGGATCGACTGCACGTAGCCGGACCCTGACAGCGCCAGGCTCGTGACGAGCACCGCGCCTACGACCCCGATCACGAGCCCGAACACCCCCCCGATCAGCGCGGTGATGATCGACTCGTAGCGGATCATCTGGCGGACCTGCCGGCGCGAGGTGCCGATCGCACGCATCATCCCGAGCTCGCGGGTGCGCTCGTAGATCGACAGGATCAGCGTGTTGACGATCCCGAACAGCGAGACGATCACCGAGA
>DATMQG010000035.1:0-2406 GCA_035566835.1 Solirubrobacteraceae bacterium | reverse complement strand
GTCGGCACCTATCGCCAGAACGACTCGGTCGACGTCCGCTACGACGCCGCCGACGGCTCGCCGCGCGTGGCCGAGGCGCTCGAGATCGAGGCCGGGTAGACCGCCTTCTCCCACGGCTTGGCGAGCTTCAGCGCGCCGAGGATGGCGCGGGTCGCCGGAGAGCGGTTGAGCGTATAGAAGTGGATCCCGGGCGCCCCCGCCGCGAGTAGCTCGGAGCATTGCAGCGTGGCGTAGGCGACGCCGAAGTCGAGCACCGCCTCGAGATCCTCCTCGCGGCCGTGCAGCTCGCGGCGCAGCGCGTCGGGGATGGCCGACCCGCACATCTCCGCCATTTTCTCGATCTGTCCGACGCGGGTGATGGGCATGATCCCCGGGATGATCGGAGCGGCGATGCCGGCCTCGCGCGCGCGGGAGACGAAGTCGAAGTAGTAGGAGTTGTCGAAGAAGACCTGCGTGATCAGGAAGTCGACGCCCGCGCTGACCTTCTCCGAGAGGTGACGCAGGTCGTCCTCGGCGCTGGTCGCGTGGATGTGTGTCTCCGGGAAGCAGGCGGCGCCGATCGCGAAGGGGTAGTCGGCGGCGATCAGCTCGACCAGCTCGCGCGAGTACTCGAGGCCGCCCTCCGTTTTCGTCCACTCCGTCTGCCCCGCGGGCGGATCGCCTCGCAGGGCGAGGACGTTGTCGATTCCCGCGCCGAGCATCTCATCCAGCGTCGCGCGCAGCTCGGGCACGGTCGCGCCAACGCACGTGAAATGCGCCATCGCCTCAAGCCCCCAGTCGTCCCTGAGCCGCTTGACGATCTCGATCGTCTTCTCCCGCGTCGAGCCACCCGCACCGTAGGTGACCGACACGAACGCCGGCTCGAGCGGGCGCAGGTCCGCGAGCGCCTCATACAGCCGCTGCTCGCCCTCCTCGGTTTTCGGCGGGAAGAACTCGAACGAGAAGACCGGACGGTCGTCGGCGAGGATCTCGTCGATGCGCATCTGTTGATTATGCAGACCAGCGCTCCGGCTCACCAGCTATGCGCCGGATGACGCCGGTGGCTTGCAGGTGGGTGAGGTAGCCGAGAATCTTGGATAGCAGCCACTGGGCGTTCTGCTGGGAGAGCGAGTCGCCGTAGACATGCGGGACGATGTCGAAGGCGGTTAGCGGCTCTCGCGAGACAGCGTCGAGGACCGTCTGCAGGCGTTCTCCCACCAGCTTGCGGTTGCCCTGGACGTGGGCATAGACGTCTGTGAACGTGCGCCCGTGTCCGGCCAGGCACAGGCGCGCGCCGAGCCTCTCAACGACGTCGAGCGAGGTCAGGAACTCGCCCACGGGATCGGGCGTGTAGCCGTAGTCGAAGTACAGCGATATGCGTCCCAGCAGATGGTCGCCCGAGATCAACAGGCGCTGCTCGGACTGGAACATGCAGACGTGCGAGGGAGCATGTCCAGGGGTCTCGTACACGACCCAGTCGCCGAGGTCGCTTGCGATCGTGACGCCGTTCACCAGATCGCGGTCGGGCTCGATCACGCCGGAGAGCCCGGATTCCCGGGAGCCCAGCTGCGAGGCGTAGCGGCGCAGCGGCTCCTCCGGAACGCCGCTCTGGCGGGCGACCTCGATGCGCCCCGCGTTGACCGCTTCGGGATCCTCGGCCATGCGGGTCATGTGCTGATGGTTGGGGTGCATCCACAGCTCGCGCCCGGTCCGCTCGACGAGCGTGGCAGCCTGGCCGTAATGGTCGGAGTGGGCATGCGTGCAGACGACGAGGCGCAGTTCGTCGAGGCGCAGGTTGCACATCGCAAGGGCACGCTCCAGGTCTGAGAACGAATCTGGCTGGTGGCGGCCGGTGTCGAACAGCACGAAGCCATCGCCAGCCTTGACCGCCCACGCGTTGCAATGCGGCACGCCCGGCCAGGGAAGCGGAAGGCGCAGGCGGAATACGCCGGGCACCACCCGCTCGCCCCTCCCGAGCTCGCGCCGGCCGCTCACCATCGCCACGCGGCGCAGACTAGACTAGTTGCCTTGACCGGCGCAAAAGGAGGAGAGATGGACGAGGGGAACAGCGCAACCGACGCAAGCACGAAGGTGCAGGAGGCGGCCGCCAGCGTCCAGCAGGTCGCCCGCAAACGCAGGCGGATCTCCGGTAACAAGGCCGAGGCGGTGGCGCGCCGCTACTTCCAGGCGATCGCCGATCGCGACCTCGACACGGCCGTCTCGCTGTGGGCCGAGGGTGGCCGTGAGCACGTGCGCGGACAGGTCGACACCGTCGCGCCGGAGGGCGTGCGCTCGTTCACTGGCGGCCTTCTGGAGGCGATGCCCGATCTGCGCTTCGAGGTCCTCTCCACGACCAGCGAGGACGAGCGCTGCGCCGTTCACTGGCGCCTGACGGGCACCTTCGCCGGTCCGGGCGAGTTCGCCGGC
>DATMQG010000034.1:0-49312 GCA_035566835.1 Solirubrobacteraceae bacterium | reverse complement strand
AGGGCGCTGCGTGACGCCGGGACGATGAACCCCGTGATCCTGCTCGACGAGGTGGACAAGGTCGGGGCGGACTGGCGCGGCGACCCTTCGGCGGCATTGCTGGAGGTCCTCGACCCCGCGCAGAACCACTCGTTCCGCGACCACTACCTCGACGTCGAGCTGGACCTGAGCCAAGTGCTCTTCCTCGCGACGGCGAACGTGTTCGACACGATCCCCGGCCCGCTGCTCGACCGCATGGAGGTGATCCGCTTCGACGGCTACACCTCCGAGGAGAAGCTCGCGATCGCCAAGGGCTACCTATGGCCGCGCCAACGCGACCGCAACGGCCTACGCGAGAACGAGGTCGAGATCTCGGACGAGATGCTCCGCACGATCATCGCGGAGTACACCCGCGAGGCCGGCGTCCGCAACCTCGAGCGCGAGCTCGGCACCGTCCTACGCAAGACCGCGACGCACATTGCCTCCGGCAAGGCGGAGGCACCCGTGAAGATCGGCCTGGACGCTGTACGCGATGCGCTCGGCCGCCAGAAGTTCTTCCAGGAGTCCGCCGTGCGCACCGCGACCCCGGGCGTCGCTACCGGTCTGGCCGTTACAGGCACCGGTGGAGACGTGCTGTTCGTCGAGTCCGCCGCCATGGAGAGCGGCAGCTCGGGCGGGAGCGGCCTAGTCCTCACAGGCCAGCTCGGCGACGTGATGAAGGAGTCGGCCAACATCGCCCTGTCCTACGTGCGCGGACACGCCGAGGAGCTCGGCATCGAGGAGGGCGCGTTCGAGAATAGGGAGTTCCACGTGCACGTGCCGGCCGGCGCGATCCCCAAGGACGGCCCGAGCGCTGGCGTGACGATGGTCACGGCGCTGGCGTCGCTGCTGTCGGGCCGCCCGGTCAAGCACACCGTGGGCATGACCGGCGAGGTCACGCTGCAGGGCCGGGTGCTGCCGATCGGCGGCTTCAAGCAGAAGGCGCTCGCGGCGCACGCCGCGGGTCTGACCGACGTGATCATGCCCGAGCGCAACCGCGGTGATCTGGATGAGATTCCCGAGGAGGTTCGCAGTCAGATGACCTTCCACCCTGTGATGACCGTCCAGGAGGTACTCGACAGCGCATTGGAGCCAGCGCGCGATGTCGTGCACGTCTCCTAGATGCAAGCCCGTTCCAGCGGAGGTCCGCCAGGCGGCGGACCTCCTGGAGCGCCGCTGGCAATGACTGATCGAGCGCGACGTGATCCCTTCCAGTCCGCCAAAAGTCGAGTACCGGCTCACCGATCGCGGCCGCCAGCTCGGCCCGATCATCGACGCGATGCGCGCCTACGCTGCGCTAAACGAGGATGGGCGCGGCGGGTTTCGAACCTGCGACCTCTCGCGTGTGAAGCGAGCGCTCTCCCACTGAGCTACGCGCCCTCGATGCCGATTCTATTGGGCCGGCGCGCTCCTGACTGCCTGCGTATAGCGAACGCCGGGACCTGTGGGACGGACACGCTTCGGAGGTGTAGGTAGGCCGGTCATCACGCGACCGATCGCCCTGAGCACCCGCCGGAAACGTGTGCGGAGCGAGCAGCTCAAGCCGCCGCTGCTGGGCCGCGGTTCTTCGAATTGCGCGCTTCTTCGCTACTTGGCGAAAACCCCTGTCAGGCACAGTCGTGTCTCCCTCGGCGATGAAGTCGTGCGGCTGGATGCCGAACTCGTTGCGGTCGGAGCGCCGGGGATCCGCTCAGGGTGTGTCTTGCGAGCCCTGTCCGTTCACGAGGCTTGCTGTGCCCGAGGAGGGTGCGACTTCGGTGACCGTCTCGATCGACAGCATGTCGCGGGCGAAGATCTCGGTGCGGTTGCGCCCATTCGTCTTTGCCGTGTAGAGGGCACGGTCGGCGTGCCGGAGGAGGCTCTTGGCGTCGTGCGCGTGATCGGGCAGGACCGCGACTCCGATGCTGGCGGTGATCGGACGGGGAACGGAGGCGACCGTGATCGAGGCCACCGCCGCGCGTATGTTCTCGGCCACGAGCCGCCCTGCCTCCAGGCCCGTGTCGGGCAGCAGGATCAGGAACTCCTCACCACCGGCCCGCCCGACGAAGTCACTCTCGCGGCACGCGGTTTTGAGTGTTGAACCCACGGCGGCCAGCACCTCATCGCCGCTGCCATGACCATAGGTATCGTTGACCTGCTTGAAGTGATCGAGGTCGAGAGCGAGCGCGGTCAGCGGCGAAACGCTCCGTGAGGCATGCGCCACCATTCGTCTGACGGTGTCCGTCACGTTGCGATTATTGGGGAGGCCGGTGAGAGCGTCGGTCTCCGCGCGGCGTTCCGCGATCGCGAGATTCCGGAGGTTCGCGAGCACGGGAGCTGCCTGGGTGACCGACTGTTTAATCGACTGTGTGTCAGCGTCACCAAGCGGGTCGGGGTGAGAGGCCAGGATCGAGCCGATAACCTCTCCTCCCACGAGCAGGGGCTCGCAAGTCGAGAACTCGGCGCTCTTGCCGCACACCTCGCACGAGATCAGCGAGTCGCCATCGAGTTGCTCGCTGTGCGTACGTGCGAAGCGCACCGCCAGGCACGAGCGCGGTTTGGCGTCCTCCAGCGTGACGGCGAGCGGTGAGTCGCCGGCGACCTCCGTGGTTGCCTCGAGGCGGTCGGCGCTGTTGTTGCGGTTCAGCATGACCACGCTGCTGCTCGGGATCAGGCGTTCGATCTGGTGCTTGAGGAGGCTGTGGGCCTCGTCCTCGGTCTCAGTCAACTGCATGATTTCGGCGAACTCCGCCTGAAGATCCTCGCGCGAGCGTTCGGTCACCCTCTTTTTGACCATCTCGTTGAGAGCTACACCAAGCTCGGAGAGCTCATCGCGGCCGCTGACGACCACGCCACTCGTTGCCTCTCCGTCCGCCACGCGCAGGGCGAAGTTGGAATAACGGCGAACTCGCGGCACGACGGCGCGTATCAGGAGCGCGACGACCCCGCCGCCGAGCACAATCGCGATGGCGGCGATCAGCAGCACCAGGTTGCGGCTGTCGCGATATCGCGCTTGCGCCTCCGCTGCAAGCACAGCGGACTGGGATGTCGCCAGGCTCGTCTGCTGCCTGGCATCTCGTTCGATCGGTTCAAAGATCGCTCGCACTCGGTTCGCCAGAGCGTTGTCGTGCCCTCCAGCCGAGTCGGACTGCGCGACGGAATCCAGCGGCTTGGCGCTTCGAAGCGCCAGAAAGCGCGTCCAGGATTCGCTCTCCTGCGACACCTTCGCTCGCTCGGCCGGGGCATCTAGCGCGTGGGCGGCTCGCAGCCCTTCCAGATCGCCGTTGACCCTCGGCACGATCTCATTTGTGAGCTGATCTTCGAGGTGCGCGATCTCCAAAGCGTTGTTGGAGACGATGATCTGAAACGCGACCTTGGCCGCTGTCGCGGTGTCAGTCGCGAACGCCGTGGTCCGCTGCAGCGTCACGACGTGCCGATAGAGGCCGTTGACGTGGTTGTTGAGGTTCGACAGTCCCCGCAGCCCCGTGAAGCCGACCGCGAGCAGCGCTGCGATGAGCACAGCGAGCATGACCGCGAACTTGGCCGCGATCGGGAACCTACGGGGCCTGCGCATGCTGATCCGATCCGTCGAGGAGACCGACCCCGTCTGTATCGGCGCGAGCGACGCCTTTCTTGAGGAGTCCGGGGCGACGGGCCGGGGATTTCGGTCGTGCAGCCAGGCGCCCTTCAACCGGGCAGTTCGGGGAGCGGCGTGGTTCAGGCGAACGAGAGCTGCAGCACGAGCAGCACGAGGATCGAGGCGGTGCAGATCACGTGGTCCCGGAAGATCGCCCTCGCAAGCTCGCTTTGACGCTCCGGCGCATCGGCTCGCGCGCCGAGGCGGACGGCCATCGGCACGATCCTGGCGCCCGCGAGCGCGAACGGTGCCGCGGCCAGCGCGAGCGAGACCCACGCCACCCACTGCATCGGTTCGGCGCGCGCGACCTCGACGACGAGCGCCGCAAGCGTGGCGAGCATGACGGTCGCGATCAGCCGGTTCATTGGCCTGGCCGCCGTCGTGACGCGGCGGTAGTAGCCGGAAATGGAAGCGAGCACTCCCTCGGGGACAGCGCCATCGCGATGCGCGAGGACCTGCACGTCGAACATCAGGTCGAACCAAAGGACCGCCAGAAGGAAACCGGCGCCGGCGGTCACGAATGCGACCATGCTCACGATCCCAGGCGGACGGCGACATGCGGGTGCAGCCGGTCCGTCACTTCCGAGTAGCCATGCGCAAGCGCCTCCAATTCATCCGCGGTAAGCGCCGTCCCGAACGCCTTGCCGGCTCCGAGTTTGCTGTAGCCGTCCAGCACCTTCTTGCCGATCTGGGCGAGGGTGAAGTGAGCGTCATACACGCTCTCGATGTAAAGCGCGACGTTCGCTCGCGCGAAGCGCGCCGCAGCCGGCGAGCCGTGTTCGATCACCTCGATGCTCGTGTCGATGATCTGCCAACCGTGCGCGGCCAGGCCGACGTAGGTGCGAAACAGGCCGGCGATCGACGAACCCGGCCCGGTCAACATCCTCGCCTGCGCTTCCTGCAGGGGACCCGGCATGGGGATCTTCGCCGCGCTCGCGGTGGCAGCGAGAATCGGGGCTCGCTGAATCGCAGCAGGGTCGGCGGGCAGGCCGTGCGCTACGAGTGGCCAAGCCGCCTTCGCAGCCGCCACCTCTCGTTCGACGGGTCCCTGCGCGTGCTGCAGGGCATGCGCGACGGCGAGGAGGTCTTCGCGCTCGAGCCTCAGCTCGGCGGAGCTCGAGTTTTCGCCGCGGCCGCATCCCGTCGCCACGAGGGCAGCGCAGCTCAGGAGGAGCAGCGCCGCGCAGCGCACCACGTCTTGCCGAGCCGGCGCGCGTCGCCTACACGCCGAGCAGGTCGATCACGAACACGAGCGGCGCGTTCGGCGGGATCGAGCTTCCGGCTCCTTTGGAGCCGTAGGCGAGGTTCGCCGGGATGACCAGCTCGCGCCGTCCCCCGACTTTCATCCCGGCCACGCCCTGATCCCAGCCCTTGATGACGGCGCCCTGCCCGAGCGTGAAGACGAACGGTTCGTTGCGTTTCCATGACGCGTCGAATACTTTGCCGCCGTGGAAGAGAGCACCGACGTAGTTGACCGTCACAGGCTGTCCGGTCTTCGCTTCCGCCCCGGTGCCTTTGATGATTTCTTTGGTCACGAGCGTGGTCGGGGCTGCCCCGGCCGGGACCGTCACCGTCGGTTCCTTGGCGAGCGGCCCGCTCGTCGGCGTTTTCGCGCTCGCCGTGGTGCTGGTCGGGGTGGACGTCGTCGCCGCGGCATTGCTTTTGCCGAGCGCTTCGTCGGCCTTGTTCTCGTTGCCGACGGTGATGGTGCTGCTCGAGCCACTTGAGCCACAGCCGGCGATCAGCGCCGCGGTGGCGAGCGCCGCCAGACCAAGCGCAGCGCGGGAGCGAAGTTTTAGCAAGCTGATTAGGTAGGTCACGGCTGGGCAGACTAGCGGAACTCCCGGAGCGCGTGCGACGCGTGCGTTACGATCGAAGCGGACCGTGCTAGGCGGGGAGGTAGCGGTGCCCTGAATCCGCAATCCGCTCTAGCGGAGCCGAATTCCCCTCCGAGGGACTTCGCTCCGGTCGCTCCCTCGTCCGGAGCGTCGATGGTTCGGGTCCCGCGCGGTGTCGGCTTGCGAACCAGGTCAGGTCCGGAAGGAAGCAGCCTTAAGCGATCACCGGCAGGCGCAGCGGGCGCTCCCGAACCGGAGCACCGGGCGGGGATCAGGCGGTCGGGGCTCGGAATCTCGACGAGGGGTGCACGGTCCGCTACCGGCAGCGCTGGAAGATGAGCCACGAACGGTTCGTCTTCACGGCGCTGAAGCCCGGCGGGACGCTCGCCGCCGCGTGGGGGTCGCGCGGGTCCAGTACGTAGTCCTGTTCGACCTGCCGGCTAGCGGGATCGACGTACACGCCGGTGGTGATGGCGCCCGCCTCCGGGCTCACGACACGCGCGGGGCTCGTCTCCAGGTACAGCGCCAGCAGCGGGACCGGCGCGTGGTTTGGCACGCCCACGGGCCCGCAGCGAAGACCGATCGAGTGGTCGTCGACGAGCGCCAGCAGATCGCCTTCGATCCTGTGTTGGCGGGCCAGGGTGTCGAGCTGGTCGTGCGCGCGGCGGTACTGGGACGGCGCATACGCGAGCAGCGCCAGGAGCATGAACGCCCCGACGGCCCCCCACCAGCGCCGGCGCGGGTCTCCACGCTCAAGGCGCGTCCAGCCGAACACGCCGGCGCCAAAGAAGATGCAGAGGATCGCGGCGGTGAGGAAGGCGTAGCGCGTGTTGATCGGCAGCCCCAGCGCGGCGAACGCGGCGAATACCAGCACCGCAAGGACACCCGCGACGGCCCCGGGAACCGCGCGGCGGCGCAGCCACCACAGCGACAGCACCCCACCGAGCGCGGCGCCGACGAGCACCGGCGGCCGCAGGATCTCCCCGATCCTGCGCGGAACATATTCGGGCACGTTCGTGATTCCCCTGACCCGATGCAGGGTCGAGGCGGTGTGTCGCGTGTTCGTCAGCGACCACAGGGGTTCGCCCGTGATCAGGAGGTCGCTGAGGATCCAGATCAGCGGCGCCGCGGCTGCAAGCAGCGTGAGGGTGAGGAGCTCGCGGCGCGTTCGCAGCGCCCCCGACATCCCGCCGGCCCGTCGGGACTCGGACGGCGAGACCACCAGATAGATCCAATAGATGGCCGAGAACGCCCATGCCTCCGGGCGCAGCAGGCCGGCGAGCGCCAGCAGCGCCAGCACCGGCCCACCGGCCCGCGGCCGGCGCGCCTCGACGAGCAGCGCCCCCAGCAGCAGCAGCATGTAAGGCAGATCGACGTATGCACGCACGCCGTAGGAGAGGACGGGCACGCGTGTGAGCAGTACGAGCGCGGCCAGCGCGCCGGCGGCCCGCCCGAACCATCGCGCGCCGAGCTCGTAGACGACCCAGCCGCAAGCCGCCAGCGCGAGAAACCCGAGCGCGACGGTCACCCCGTCAACCGCGCTCGGCCCGAGCGGCGCGAGCACGAAGCCGACGGCCTCGATGAGCGGGTGGGGAGTCGGCGCGATCGGGACTGCGTACGCCGGCAGTTCGCCGCGTGAGAGCTGTCCTCCCCAGGCCAGCGCGTAGAGCGTGTCGTAGTTGACGAAGCCGACGCCGCTCACGAGACGCAGCAGAATCGCCCCGGCGGCGATCGCGAAGGCGGCTGTGAGCGGCGCCGAATGGCGCCTCGTCCAGGCTGTCACGAGCGGGGACGGTATCCGCTCGGGCGGGCCGCGAGCGTGGGTAGACTCAGCCCAACGTTGTCGGATCTCAAGCAGCCACAGGACCAGCAGCGGTCGCTATACCGCAGGCACCGTCCCCGCACGTTCGGCGAGGTCGTCGGCCAGGAGCCCGTCGTGCGCACGTTGCGCAATGCCGTGCAGGGGGAAAAAGTGCACCACGCCTACCTGTTCGTCGGCTCGCGCGGCACGGGCAAGACCTCGATGGCCAAGATCCTCGCCGCGTGCCTGAATTGCGAGCGCGGGCCGACGATCGAGCCATGCGGGGAATGCGAATCGTGCCTCTCGATCGCGCGGGCGAGCTCGCTGGACGTGATCGAGATGGACGCGGCCTCGAACAACTCCGTCGATGACATCCGCGAGCTGCGCGAGAGCGTCGCCTACGCGCCCGTCAGCGGGCGCCGCAAGGTCTACATCCTCGACGAGGCCCACATGCTCTCGACGGCGGCGTGGAACGCATTCCTGAAGACGCTCGAGGAGCCGCCGCCGAACACGGTCTTCGTGCTCGCGACGACCGAGGCGGGCAAGGTCCCGGCAACCGTCGTCGACCGCTGCCACCGCTTCGACTTCCACCGCCCGAGCGTCGAGCAGATCGCGAGCGTGCTGCGGCGCACGGCCGAGGCCGAGTCGATCGAGATCCCGCCCGCGGCGCTCGCCGCGATCGCACGCTCGGCAACCGGCAGCTTCCGCGACGCGCTGGGAACGCTGGAGCAGCTCGTCACCTACACCGGCACCGAGATCGGCCTGCAGGACGTGCTCGCGGTGCTCGGCGTCGCCGACGCCGCGCTGCTGGAAGCGACGATGGATGCGGTCGCGGCGGGTGACGCCCGGGGAGCGCTGACGGCTCTCGAGGAGTCCGCCGAGCAGGGCCGCGACGCCGGCTCGTTCGCCGCTGACCTCGAGGTGCGTGCGCGCGAGCTGCTGGTCGTGCAGATCCTCGGCGAGGTGCCGCCAGAGCTGTCGCTCACGCCCGAGGCCGATGCGGCTCTGCTTGCCCAGGCCGAGCGCCTTGACCATGGCGTCGTGGTCGGTGTGCTGGAGCTGCTGGGTGGCGCGCTCGAGGCCGTGCGCGCCGGCGCTGACGCCCGCACCCGCCTAGAGCTCGCGCTCGTGAAGGCGGCCCGGCCCGATGTGGACAGCTCGATGCGTGCGCTGCTCGCGCGGATCGAGCGCCTGGAGCGCGGGGACGTGCACGCCGAGCGGGTGGCTTCCAGCGGCTCCGGAGACGGCGGCGAGGATGCCGGCGCGCGGGGCGCTCCGGGCGCCCGGCAAGCTGGGGCGACGAGCGCCGGCGATCCGCCGCCGGCGGTCGAGCATGAGACGCCCACCCCAAGCGCCGAAGACGCGCCAGGGCCGCTGCGTTCCGTGGCGCCTTCCGTCGCCGTCGAGCTCGCGACCGCGGAGGCGACGGAGCCACAGGTCCAGGCGGGACCCGCAGCTGCCCCGAGAGACCTCGAGTCGCTCTGCGCGCTGTGGCCGGCGGTCGTCGAGCTCGTGCGCGGCGAGAACGCACTGCTGGGCGCGCTGATCGCCGAGGCGCAGCCGGTCGAGATCGACGCCGAAGACCTGACGGTCGCGTTCGCGTCATCCAAGCCTTTCCTCAGGAAGAAGGCCTCCGTTCCACTCAACCGCGCGGCGGTCACCGAGGCGCTGCGCGCGGTCACGGGGTTGCGTTGGCGGCTCTCGTTCGAGCTCAGCGACGCGCTCGGCGAGAGTCAGGGCGAGAGCTCCGAGCCCGCGCGCTCGGAGGAGGAGTGGGTGCGGCGCGTTATGGAGGAGTTCGACGCCGAGGAGGTCCCGGGCGAGTGGGATCGTGTCCAGGAGGGCATTGGCGAGCGGGGCGAGGAGCTCGAGGCCGCGGGCAGCGAGGAGAAAGGCCACTGATGCCCAAGCAGCCGCGGATGCCGAACATGCAGCAGATGATGCAGCAGGTGCAGAAGATGCAGCAGGAGATGGCGGCCGCGCAGGAGGCGCTGAGGAGCGAGGTCGTCGAGGCCTCCGCCGGCGGAGGCATGGTGAGCGTGAAGGTGAGCGGCGACCTCGAGGTCAAGGCGGTGAGGATCGACCCCTCGGCGGTCGACCCCGAAGACGTGGAGATCCTGGCTGACATGGTGCTCGCAGCGGTCAACGAGGGCCTGCGCATGGCGCAGGAGCTGGCGGCGAAGAAGCTCGGCGGGGCGACCGGCGGGCTTGACCTGGGCGGCCTCGGCGGGCTGGGCATGCCGGGCCTGTGAGCGACTCCTACGCGCCGCCGGTCCAGAGGCTCGTCACCGAGCTATCCAAGCTCCCGGGCATCGGCAACCGGACCGCCCAGCGCCTCGCCTTCCACCTGCTTCGGTCCACTCCCGAGGATGCCACCGCGCTCGCGGAGGCGATCAGGGAGGTCAAGGAGAAGATCGGCCTGTGCGAGGTCTGCTTCAACCTCACGGACGAGGTGCGCTGTCGGATCTGCCAGGATCCGCGGCGCGACCACGGGCTGATCTGCGTCGTCGAGGAGCCCAGCGACGTGATCCCGATGGAGCGCACGCACGAGTACCACGGCATCTATCACGTGCTCGGCGGGGCGCTGTCGCCGATCGACGGCGTCGACCCGGAGGACCTCAAGATCGCCGAGCTGTTCGCACGCGCCGCATCCGCCGACGGCGCCGTCCGCGAGATCGTGCTGGCAACCAACCCGACGACCACCGGCGAGGCCACGGCGCTTCACATCGCAGATGAGCTGCGCGTGCGCGCGCCCCAGGTCACGGTTACGAGGCTCGCCAGCGGCCTGCCCGTGGGCTCCGATCTCGAGTACGCCGACGAGGTGACCCTCGGCAAGGCCCTCGCGGGGCGCCGGGCGCTCTGAGATGACGCGTTCCGAGCAGCGTTGACGCGATCTGGGCCGTCGCTTGGCGCGCTCAGCGGGCTGTGGAGATGGCCAGCACGCTGTTTGCCGCGATCGAGAGCCGGGTATGGCCAGCAGCCCTCACCGTCTCGGTCCTCAGTCCGGCGCGCGTGGGGCTGAGGACCGCGATATGGACCGTGTGGGCGTTGCGTAGCACGACCGGGCGGGGTCGCGCGCGCTCGTTGTCGAGGATCAGCACGGTCGCGCCCCCCGGCTGCTCGACGGCGGTCCGAACCAGTCCTTGCACAGGGGGCAGGCTTCGGAACGAGGAGCCGACGGGCAGCCACTGGTTAAGCGCGACCAGCGCGCTCTCGAGTGGACGCTCCAGGACTTCGGCGCCCCGAACCACGAAGGGGTCGTAGGGGTCGCCGCTTGAGTGGAAGCGCACCTCCCGGAAGCCCGTCTTCAGCGCGGAGAGGACGAATCGCACCGCCCAGACCGCCGCGGCGGGCCTGTCGGAGACCCCCGCGAGCCCCCCGCAGGAGGCGGAGTTGGCCTCGGAGATGATCGCCGGACTCCCGACGGCCCGCGCCTCGGCTACCACCCACGCGAGCCTCGCCGGCGAGTCGGCGACCCTGGCTGAGAGCAGTCCTCCGATCGTGACCTCCCGCGGGCTGCGGCAGTCCGTCAGCGGATAGAGGTGCACGCCCACCGTCTGCGCGCCGAGCTGCGCGAGGACCCGCGGAAGCTGATGGCGCCAGCGCGCCGGGCGCGAGAGTTCCGGTCCGAGCAGAGGAGCGCTCCCGATCGCCTGTCTGAGATAGCTGGCCAGCTGGAGATATGTGTTCGCCGCGACTGCTTCTTCGCCGGCAAACGCCTTGTCCAGCGATGAGTAGTTCGGCAGGCCATAGAGGTCCGGCTCGTTCCCGAGCGAGAAGCTCAGGCCGCCAGTTGCCGCGCCTTGTGCCTTGGCGACCATCTGCTTGGCCCACGAGAGGTTCCCCGTTCGCACGTTGAGACCGACCGTCAGCGGGTCTTTCGCGGCGCCGAGCAGGCACTGCAGCTGGCTCCAGAATTCGGTGGGCAGCGAATAGAGGGTGGCGGTTTCCCAGGAGCTGGGCGGCGGGGGCACGGCCCCGTTTGGCGCCGTCATGTCCTGGCTCACGCCGGCCAACTCCAGGGGGGGAGATCCCAGCCGGAGCAGCTCACCCGCCAAGGCACCGGGAGGGCAGGTCCCGGTGCCGAGGTACCGGGCCATGACGGGGTACTCGACGGACAGGCCCACCGGTGCCATCGTGACCGAGACGCCGGGACCAGCCGGCGCGAGGGTGACTTCTAGGGGTGGCAAGCCGCCCCCGACGTTGGCCAGTTTCGCGCTCGCTCGCGCGTGGGGCACCGCTGCCTCGGAGCGAGAAGGACCCGAGACGAGGACGAGCACCGACATGCCAAGTGCCAGCGCGAGCGCCGGGGGGGTCCGCGTGCTGCGCCGGCGCGCCATCAGCGGAACATACCGAGATCGCCGGTCACCGAGGCGCGGTCCACGGGGCGTGCGGCGCGGCGCGCTCCCAGCGTGCGCGGCGGCGGCCAATATCCTGCGGTGTATGCCGGGAATGGTGGTCATGAAGTTCGGAGGGACCTCGGTCGCGGACGCTGCGCGCATCAAGCGCGCGGCGCGGCGGATCGTCGACAAGCGCGAGGCGGGCGATCGCGTGGTCGCGGTGCTGTCGGCTCGCGGCAAGACGACTGACGAGCTGATCGAGATGGCGCAGGAGGTCTCCTCGGCGCCTGACCCGAGGGAGATGGACATGCTGCTGTCGACCGGCGAGCGGATCTCCTGCGCGCTGTGCGCGATGGCGATCCACGATCTCGGCCACCGCGCGATCTCGCTCACGGGGTCGCAGGCCGGGATCCTGACCGACGAGTCGCACACCAAGGCGCTGATCGTCGACGTGCGCGCCGATCGGATCAAGGCGGCGCTGGAGGAGGACAAAATCGTGCTCGTCGCCGGCTTTCAGGGCGTCTCGAGCACCGGCAGGGATGTGACGACGCTCGGGCGGGGCGGATCGGACACGAGCGCGGTCGCCGTCGCGGCGGCGCTCGGCGCCGACGTGTGCGAAATCTACACCGACGTCTTGGGCGTCTTCACGGCCGATCCGCGGATCGTCCCTGAGGCTCGAAAGCTTGACACGGTCTCCTTCGAGGAGGTCCTGGAGATGGCGGCCTCTGGCGCCGGCGTCCTGCAGCTGCGCGCGATCGAGTATGCGCGCAACCACGGCGTTCGCATCCACTGCCGCTCATCGTTCGAGGACTCGCCAGGTACCTTTGTCGTCGCAGAAGGCGAAACGATGGAGCAGCCGCTGATAACAGCCGTCACGCATTCCACCTCCGAAGCGAGGCTCACGCTGGTCGGCGTGCCGGACGAGCCCGGCGCTGCGGCTCGCATCTTCGACGTGCTCGCCCGTGCGAACGTGAACGTAGACATGATCGTGCAGAACGAGCCCGCGTCCGCCGGTGGGAAGGCGGAGATCTCCTTCACCGTCCCCCGCGAGGATCTGCGCGTGTCGTGCGCCGCGCTCGAGCCGCTCACCGGCGAGGCCTTCACACAGATGCACACACACGAAGCGATGGGCAAGGTCTCGATCATCGGCGCCGGAATGCGCTCGCACCCGGGCGTGGCAGCGAAGGTGTTCGGCGTGCTCGCCCAGGAGGGCGTGAACATCGAGATGATCTCAACGTCCCCCATCAAGATCTCCTGTGTGATCGACCGCGACCGGGTATCCCACGCGGTCCAGGTCCTGCACAGCGCCTTCGAGCTCTCCGGCGAGGGGACGCTGGGCGAGGAAGAGACCCCTAGGGCCAGCGAGACGCTCTAAGAGGGTGTGGCGAAACGATTGGCGAAACTCCCCCGACGACTACTCCGGCAGCCCCGCAGCCTTGAAAGCTTCGGAGCGGTGGGCGAAGAACTCGGCGCGAGCGATCCTCCCATCGCTGACCGTCCAGACACCGGAGCCATCGACCTTGACCTCCTCCGAGGCTCCCTCACGGCGTCCGTAGTCGTGGACAAGCACCAAGACCCGATCCCCGGCGTCGAGGGCCTGGTTGATTTCAGTCCGATACGTCAGCCACGGCTCCATCCACCCCAGCCACGCTGCTCTCAGTCCGTCCAGGCCTATGTAGGTCCTCTCGGTGCCGGGTACTCCGGGAGGCATGCACTCGAAGTCAGGGTGGAAGAACGGGGCGACAGCGTCGGCGAGCACCGACCACATGGCGTCGCCGCGAAAGAGTTCGGCCATGTCCACGTCCGGAGCCGGATGCACGTTCACGACGAGGTCTACGTTCTGCTGCGACATCGCTGCGAGTACCCTACGCCGCGAGCGGCTAGACGCGCCCGGCCGTCTCCGCGTCCAAGGACTGCTGCAGGCGCTCGAGCACCCGCACCACACGCAGCCCGCTGTATCCGTCCGAGCGCGGCGCCTCACCCGTGCGGACACAGCGGATGAAATGCTCGCACTCGATCCGCAATGGCTCGACATTCGGGATGTGCGGCGAGTAGATGTCGCCTGAGCGCGCGATGTACTCGCCCCAGGAGCGCACGTCCTCGTCGAAGCCCTTGTCGTAGATCGTCAGCTTGCCCTCGATCTGCATGTCGTCGAAGGTGGCCATGCGGCGGGAGCCGACAACCGTCAGACGGCGCTCCTTGTGGGGGTCGAGCCAGGACAGGTGCAGGTGCGCGACGACGCCCGAGGGGAAGCGCAGGTAGCAGAAGACCACGTCCTGCACGCCCTCGCGCACGAAGCAGGCGCCCTGTGCCAGGCACTCCTCCGGCTCCTCCCCGATCAGGTGCAGCGCGACCGAGACGTCGTGGGCGCCGAGGCTCCAGAGGGCGTTCTCGTCGGCCCGGAGCTTGCCGAGGTTCAGACGGTTCCCATAGATGTAGTAGAGATCGCCAAGCTCCTGTCCCTCGATCAGCTCCCTCAGATGGGCGACGGCGGGGTGGTACTCGAGCAGGTGTCCCACCATCAGCGTTCTTCCCGCGGACTCGGCGGCGGCCACGGCGCGCTCGGCGTCGGCGGCGCTGGTCGCCAGGGGCTTCTCCACGAAGCAGTGCTTCCCGGCCTCCGCCACCGCGACGGCGAGCTCGGCGTGCGTCGGGACGGGGGTCGCCAGCGCGACCGCGTCGAGCTCCTCGTCATCGAGCAGATCGCCGATCACCTCCGTCGAGCGAGCGCCCGGGAACGAGCGCTCGAGCTTGGCGCGGGCCTCCGCTGAGGCGTCGCACAGCCAGCTCACCTCGCAGCCGGGGATCGCGGCGAGGTTGCGGGCCAGGTTCGGGCCCCAGTAGCCGAGACCGACGACGCCGACGCGGACGGTGTCCCCCTCCGCGCTCATCACGCGTTGAGGCCAGAGAGCGCGTCGATCGCCCGCACGCACCTCTCGGCGGCGTGGCCGTCGCCATAGAGCTGCGGATGCTCGGCCGGCGGCCGTCGGTGGAGGGCGGCGAGCGCCAGCGGCGGGTCCAAGTCGACGAGCGTGTTCCAGCCCGCCTCGACTGTCTCCACCCACTCGGTGCTCACTCTCAGCGTCACACAGGGCACGCTCGCAAGGTACGCCTCCTTCTGGACGCCTCCGGAATCGGTGACGACGGCGCGAGCGTGGGTGAGCAGCGCGCTGAACTCGAGATAGCCGAGTGGTTCGGTCAGGGTCAGGCCGTCGATCTCCTCCAGCGCGTCCAGCAGGCCGGATTCCTTCAGTCGCGCGCGGGTGCGCGGGTGCAGCGGGAAGATGATCGGCGCGGGCAGGTCCCGCACCAGCTTGGCGAGCATGTCCAGTCGCGCGAGATTGTCGACGTTGCCGGCGCGGTGGACCGTCATCAGCAGGTAGGCGTCCGGCTCGACGTCGTAGCGGGCGAGCGCGTCCGTATCCTCCCGGGCTCTTGACGACCACCGCATCGCGACGTCCACCATCACGTCGCCCACGATCTCCACGCGGCCGCTGACCGACTCGGCCTGCAGATTCTTCGCGGCGATCTCCGAGGAGCACAGCAGCAGCGTCGACACGTGGTCGCTGAGGACCCTGTTCAGCTCCTCGGGCATATCGCGTTCAAACGAGCGCATGCCCGCCTCGACGTGGACGACCGGCACCTGTGCCTGCGCTGCCCCCAGCGCTCCCGCGAGCGTCGAGTTGGTATCGCCATAAACGACGATTGCGTCGGGCCTCAGCTCGCCGATCAGCGGCTCCAGCGCGGTGAGCATTCGCGCCGTCTGCGAGGTGTTCGACCCGCCGCCGATGCCGAGCTCGCGGTCCGGCCGATCGAGGCCGAGCTCCTCGAAGAACACCCGCGACAGCGAGTCGTCGTAGTGCTGGCCGGTGTGCACGAGGACCTCCTCGTGGCGCTCGCGCAACAGGCCCGACACGGCCGCGGCCTTGACGAACTGGGGCCGGTTGCCAACGATGGTGAGGATCTTCACGCCTGCCAGCCTATGCGCTCGCTCAGCCAGCCGCGGGCGACTCGCTCTGGGCAACTCCCCGCTGGGTGCTCAGCTCGCGTCTAGCGCCTGTTCGCGAAGCCGCCGCCGCAACAGAACGACCGCGATCCAGCCCGCGAGGACGATCACCGCGAGCGGAAGGGCGGCGGCCGCGCCGATCACGAGCACGGCCAGCGCGGCCTCGAGGATCCGCGCGGCGTCGCCGGCGGCCCCGCCCGGGGTGAGATCGCCGGATGCCGCTCCACCCGAGGATTCGGGCGTCAGCGAAAGCGCGAGGCTCGTGTAGGCGATCCGGGCGCTTAGGGCGCGCAGCGCGCCTTGCAATTGCGAGATGTGCGCTTCCACGGCACGCAGTCGCGCCTTCAGCGCCGCGGCCTGCTGAGCTTCCGAGGCTGCCGCGAGCTGCCGGAGCAGGCTCGCGCGCTCGGCCTGCAAGCCGCCGAGCGAGCGCTGCAGCGAGCTCAACTGATCCGTCACGTCGTTTGTCGTGTCGTTCTCGGAGCGCACATGTCCTAGGTGCGAGAGCGCCGCGATCGCGGCCGCGAGATTCGCGCTCGGCAGGCGGACGTCGAAGCTCGCTCCGCCCTGCAGCGGACCGCCGGAGCTGACGTTGGACTGCTTGACGTAGCCCCCGAATGCGCTCGCGAGCGTGAAGACCCGCTGGGCAGCCGACTGAATGGAGTCCTGAGCGACACCGATGTCAAGCGTCGACGTCCGTTCGACCTGTCTGATCGCTCCGGCAGGTCCGGCCGCGGGCGCTGGGCTCGCGCCGGGCGCTGCGGCAGCCGGTGCGTTGAACGTCTGGGCTGAGCCCTTGCTTGTGCCGCTCGGACTGATCACCAATGGCCCGCGCTGAAGGGCGGTTGCGCCGCCAGAAGCGGGCCCTGCGCGCAGGAATGTGTGAGCCGGCTGCGCAACCCGTCCGCCGCTCGAGCGGGAAAGTGACACCGTCACCGCTACCGCGAGGAGCACGGCGAGTCCGAGTCCGAGCGCCGGCAGAGCACGGCGCAGCCTCTTCGGCCGCCTCCTGCCCTCGGGGCGGACCGAGGAGGGGCGGCGCGAGGAGCGATCGCGGGGAGCCTCGTGGCGCTCGGCGTTGAATCCACGCGCCGCCCTTGCGTCTAGTGCTTGGACGAACTCATCGCTCGGTCGTGGCCGCAGCGCCCGCGTCGCCAAGGCGAGCTCGGCGAGCGCCATGTGCTCTGCGGCCACGGTCTCGCCGCCCAGGGCCGCGTCGATGGCCCCGAGCTCGCGCTGCGCCTCGGCCGCCATCCGGGTCTTCTCAAACCTGCTCATCGCATGCCTTTCTCAGCTTGGTGATCGTCCGGTGCAGGAGCGTCCCGGCGTTCGTCTCGCTGACCCCGAGCACACGCGCGATGTCGGGATTGCTCAATCCGGCGTGGAACTTCAGCGCGATCAGCTCGCGCTCGCGCGGCGCTAGGCCCGCCAGGGCGGCCTGCACCGTCACGCGTCGCAGAACGCCCTCGGTCTCCTCGGCGCCTTCCCACGCGTGCATCGGGACCTCACCTACGAACGTCGTGTTGCGCCTGCGGCGGCGCAGTTCGTCGAGCGCCGCATTCCGCGCGATTCCAAACAGCCAGGCGCGTTCGCTGCCCCGCCGCGGGTTGAACAGGCGGCGTCTGTGAAACGCGCGCTCGAAGGCAAGGGCGGTCAGGTCCTCGGCCAGGCTCCGATCGCCGAGCAGCGATGCCAGGTACGCGTACACATCGTCGCGGCACTCTCCATACAGCCGCTCGAGCCGCTGCTTGGGCGTATCGGCCGTCTGGGGCGCGAGAACCGCCAACGTCAATGTTTCCTCCACACCTTAACTACGAAGCACCACAGCCTTTATCACGCCCTGGGCGCGCTGACTCAACGACTATCGAGGCTCAGGGGGGTGCCGTGAGCCTCCTGGGCGCCTTTTGCTCCCACGCGTCGGCGAGCAATTCGCCAAGCTTGCCGGCATCGATGTGATCGAGCTGGACACGCACAGCGGCAAGCCGCTTGCCCCACCACACCTCGGTGCACACCGCGGGCGTCCCCTGAACGGCGGTGAGGATGCCAGCTTCGTCGAGCATCACGTTCATGTGGTTCTCATCCCACAGCGTCGCGAAGATCTTGTTGGCGACCCGGAACGAGGGCCTACCGTGGTGATCCTGCTCGACTACCGCCGGTAGGGCGAGCGCGAATCGCCGGGCCTGCTCGGTGGAGGTCATCGGCTAAGGAAAATACCGATGGCTTGCGGCTGGCTGGCGCGCCCGTCAGCAGCGGCTACGCGGCCGCGCCCACGACGGACGTCGACCAGTCGATCACCGACGTGGGCCGTACGACGTGACGCCCCAGGCCCAGCTCCTTCGGCTCGAGGCCGAGCGCCAGGCCGACGAGCTGGGGGAGGTGAAGGACCGGCATCCCGAGGTCCCTGCCGACGACCCCTTCGGCGAGCGGCTGCTGCAGGTCGAGGTTCAGGTGACACAGCGGGCAGGGCGTCACGAGGCAGTCGGCTTCTGCGTCCACCGCGTCGCCGAGGTGCCGTCCCGCCTGCTTCAGCGAGGCCTCCTTGTTCATGGTGATGATCGGAAAGCCGCAGCACTTGCGCATGCCGGCGTACTCGATCACCGTCCCGCCGAGCGCGTCGATTACCTGGTGCAGGTACTGATCGCGAGGGTGCTGCTCGTCGATTCCAAGGCGCTGGCGCGGGCGCACGATGTAACAGCCGTAGAAAGGTCCGACCTTCAGCTTGGTGAGCGGCCGTGAGACGCGCGAGCGCAGCTCGTCCAGCCCGATCTCCTCGACCAGCAGCCAGAGGAAGTTCTTGTTTATAAAGGGCCCGCCCGGATTCGTTTCATATGAGAGGCCCTCCGAGGCGAGCGTCCCGTTGACCCGCTCGCGGTAGGCGGCGCTCGCGTCGAGGCGTTCCTGGCACTCGCTCTGCGCGCCCTGGCAGGTGGAGCAGATGTTCATCATCAGCTCGGCCCCCTCGACCTGCTGGGCGAGGGCGAACGTGCGCGCGTTGAGGGTGTCGGCGAGCTCCTGGTTGTGCTCGGCGATGACGCCGGCGCCGGTGCAGCACGCGCGGTCGAGCTCGACGAGCTCGATGTCGAGCAGCGGCGCCACCTTTGCCATCGAGCCGTGCAGCTCCGGCGTGAAGCCGCGACTCACGCAGCCGGGCCAGTATGCGACCTTCATACGCTCGTGCTCCCCTCGGGGCTGGCTGGCTCGGCGGGCTGCTCGCCCTCGGCGGCGCCCGGCGGCTCGGCCGCGCTCGCGCCGCCCTCGACCGCGACGCCGGCGACGAGGAGCTCTTGCGGCGGCGGCTCCTCGTCCTCGCCGACGATGTACAGGTTCAGCTCGAAGCGCTGGCCGGAGGAGGAGTCGCGGCCGTCGATCCGCTCGTAGATCGATTGCACGCTCTTGAGGTCAGGCTTGGGTATGCGGTGCGGTTTCAGCGCTCCCATCGGGGTCACCTTGCCGCGCACCAGCGCCTTGACGATCGTCGGCAGCGAGCTGATCAGCTCCTTGGCGGCGCGCGGGTGGAATTTGCCGAGCCACGAGTTGCCGCCGTAGGAGCGTGGCAGCAGCTCGGCCTCCCAGAGCAGCCCGTTGTCCCTGATCAGGCTCGCGAACGCGGCCTCGTGTCGCTCGCCGTTGTTTTGGTCGACGATGTGGTGGTCGGCCGTGGCGATCCGTCGCAGGCGCATGATCTGGCCCATCGGGTTGACGTCCTTGGGGCACGCGTCGACGCACTTGAAGCAATGCGTGCAGTCGAACATCCCGTGGGGGTCCTGCGCGAGGTCATTCAGCCGCGCGAAATGCTCGTCATCGCGCGGGTCGCCGACGAAGCGGTAGGCCTTGGCGAGCGCCGCCGGGCCGATGAACAGCGGGTCGACCTCCATCGCGAGGCAGTCCGAGACGCAGGCGCCGCACTGGATGCAGGCCATCGTCTGCGTGACGTCGACCATGCTCTCGCGTGGCACGAGGTACTCGCGCTCGGGCACCGGCTGCTTGCCGATCAGCCACGGCGTGACCCGCTGGATCTTCTTCCAGTGGACCGCGTCCATGTCGACGATCAGGTCCTTGATGACGGGCATGTTGCCCATCGGCTCGATCTCGATCACGCCGTCTGGCGCGCTTCGCCTGGCGGCGTCGAGGTGCGTGTGACAGGCGAGGGCCGGCTCGCCGTTGACGCGCACGCCGCAGGAGCCGCAGATCGCCTGGCGGCACGAGCAGCGGATGCCGATCGACCCGTCGAAGCGGTCGCGGGCCTGCAGGATTGCCTCGAGCACGGAGCGGTGCGGCTGGAGCTCGATCGTGTGCTCGTCCCAGTAGGGCGCGTCGCCGGACTCGGGGTCATAGCGACGCATCCGCAGCGTGAACGGCTCGGCGGGGCGGTCATGGCTTTCGGCCATCAGTACTTCCTCTCCTCGGGCTGCCACTGGGTGATGGTGACGGGCGAGTAGGTAATTTGAGGGCCACCCGCCCCGTCCCCGTTCAGCGCGATGTCGATGTGCTTGAGCCACTGCTCGTCGTTTCGCTCGGGGTAGTCGGTGCGGTACTGGGCGCCACGCGACTCCTTGCGCTCGATCGCGCTGAGCACGATCGCCTCCGCGCAGTCGACCATGTAGCCGAGCTCGATCGCGCCGAGCACGTCCTGGTTAAAGACCGTCCCGCGATCGTCGATCCACGCCTTCTGGGCCTCCTCTTTCAGGCGCCCGATCGTCGCAAGCGCCGCCTGCAGCCCGTCCTCATCGCGGAACACGGCCGCGTAGCGGTTCATCAGCTCGCCCAGGTCGGTCTTGATCTCCGACACGCGCCTGCCGTCGCGCGGGCGCTCGATGATCGCTTCGAGCTGCGCCTCGGCCTCGAGCAGGCGCGCGCCCGAATCCATCTCGGGCATGCCCATGTGCGCCGCCCGGTCGGCCGCGTGTTCGCCCGAGCGGCGGCCGAACACCAGCGTGTCCAGCAGCGAGTTCGCGCCGAGCCGGTTGCCGCCGTGAACCGATACGCACGCGACCTCGCCGGCGGCATACAGCCCCTCGATCGCGGTGCGCCCGTCGACGTCGGTCTTCACGCCGCCCATGATGTAGTGCTGGCCGGGCCGGATCACGATCGGCTCGCGCGTGATGTCCACGCCGGCGAAGTCGCGGCCGAGGTTGACGATCTCCCGCAGCGCCTCCAGCGTGCGCCTGCGCGGCACGACGGTCACGTCGAGGTAGATGCCCTCGCCGTTCGGACCGACGCCGCGGCCCTCGTTGATCTCGATCTGCTCCGCGCGCGAGACGACGTCGCGCGAGGCGAGCTCCATCTTGTTCGGCGCCGATTTCTCCATGAAGCGCTCGCCGGCCGCGTTGAGCAGGTGGGCGCCCTCGCCGCGCGCCCCCTCCGTGATCAGGATGCCCGTCTCGACGAGGCAGGTGGGGTGATACTGGACCATCTCCATGTCCATCAGAGGCGCCCCGGCCCGGTAGGCCATCGCGATGCCGTCGCTCGTGACGATCAGCCCGTTCGTCGTTGGCTTGTAGGCCTGTCCGGCGCCGCCGCAGGCGAGGATCACGTTCTTGGCCTTGAACGCCTCCATCGCGCCGCTTCGCACGTCGCGCGCGATCACTCCGCAGCAGCGCCCCGCCTCGTCGATCAGCAGCGAGATCGTGAACCACTCCTCGAACAGCTCGACGGTCTCGTGGTGCTTCATCAACTGCTCGTAGAGGACGTGCAGCATCGCCTGGCCGGTGATGTCGGCCACGTAGGCGGTGCGCTTTATCGATGCACCTCCGAAGGCCCGCAGGTCGAGCTCGCCCTTGTCGTTGCGGTGGAAGGTGACGCCCATGTGCTCGAGCTCCATCACCTCGGCGGGCGCTTCCGAGCACATGATTTCGATCGCATCCTGGTCACCGAGGTAGTCCGAGCCCTTGACCGTGTCGTAGGCGTGCGAGTGCCAGTCGTCGTCGATGCTGATCGCGGCGTTGATGCCGCCGGCAGCGGCGACCGAATGCGAGCGCACAGGGTGGACCTTGCTCATAACGGCCACGCTGGCCCCCTTGCGGGCGGCCGCCAGCGCGGCCCGCTGGCCCGCGAGACCGGCCCCGATGATCAAGACGTCGTGTGCTGGCATTGCTCGTGTTTTCGTTTGCGGATGGGGTGGGGGCGGCACTCTATAACGCCGCCTCGGGCGAGCCCTGGGTCGTGCGGACGCGCCACTCGCTGTGCCTACGTGGCCGGGCGCAGGGCCTGGCGAACCTGCGCAAGCGTGACAACGCCCTGGAGGACGCCGTCGCCGTCGACGGCAACCATCGCCCCGAGGCGACCCAGTCCCTCGGAGCCGAGCAGCGATTCCAGCGGCGCCTCCTCCTTGATTCTCACAGGCATGTCCTCCTCGAGCACGTCCGCCACCGTCAGCGCCGGACGGCCGGCTGTGATCTCGTTGTCGATGCGCTCCTGGCGCACGACGCCGAGGAAATGGCGGGCCGGGTCGACGACCGCGAACCACGGCCATCGGTAGCGCAGGAAGAACTGCTCTTGCGCATCAAGCACCGTCATGTCCGCCGGAATCGTCACCGGCTCACGGTCCATGATGTCCGCCACGGTCACATTCTGGATCCGCCGTCCGAGAGCCCCCTGCAGGACCGCACCGCCTGCGGCCTGATAGAGGATGAACGCGAGCAGCAGGGTGAACAGCCCAAGCGTGGCGCCGCTCGCGAAGGCCCACACTCCGAGCAGGCCGAGGACCAGGGCGAAGGCCTGTCCCGAACGGCCCGTGAGGCTCGTTGCGCGGTTGCGGTCTCCGGTGCGCCACCAGATCAGCGCGCGGGCGATGCGTCCGCCGTCGAGCGGGAACGCGGGCACGATGTTGAACAGCAGCAGGATCCCATTTATGAACGCGAGCCACCCGACGAGCGCGAGCGCGGGCGTCGTCTTGAACCCCTGCCTGGTGAGGGCGACGTCGGTGATGTGACTGCCGCTCGCGAGCACGGCGCCGACCGCGAAGCAGATCGCAAACAGGACGAACGTCACCGCCGGCCCGGCGACCGCGACCTTGAACTCCTCGCCAGCCGTCTGGGGCTCGCGGCGCATCTGTGAGAGCCCGCCGAAGAACCACAGGTCGATGCCGGCGATCGGGATGCCGAGCCTGCGGGCCGCCAGCGCGTGCCCGAGCTCGTGGAGGATCAGCGAGGCGAAGTAGCCGAGCGCCCCACCCACGGCGACGGCGTACGCCGTCGTCCGCGAGCCGTTCAGGATCTGGGGGAAGTATTCCGAGCCCAGCCAGTAGATGAGGAAGAAGAGGACGAAGAACCAGCTTGCGCTCACACCGATGCGGATGCCAAAGATGTGTCCCAGCTGAAAGTTGCCGCGCGGCCTCATGTACTCATGGTAGGCCCCGAGCCGCGCGCTAAAGCTGTGGACGGCCGCGGGCGAGGATGCCCTCGAAGTCCACCCCCGCGGGGAGCGTGCCGTACTCGAGTCCCGCTTCCCCCGCCAGGCGGGAGGCGCAGAACGCGTCGGCGACGGCCGGCGGCGCGTTTCGCACGAGCAACGAGCCCTGCAGGCAGAGCGCCATGCTTTCGACGACCCGCCGCGCGCGGACTTCGAGCGTGGCCGGGTCGGCGAACTGGTCCTTCAGATCCTGCACGCGGGCGTCGAGCCGCGCGTCGGCGCCGTGGGCCTGCTCGACCTCATGCAGGAAGACCTCGAGCGAGCGCGGCGAGCGCGTCAGCGCGCGCAGCACGTCGAGGCTCATCACGTTCCCCGAGCCCTCCCAGATCGAGGCCAGCGGCGCCTCGCGGTACAGGCGCGGCATGCCCGACTCCTCCACGTAACCGTTGCCGCCGAGACACTCGAGCGCCTCGAAGGCGTGGTTCGGGGCGCGCTTGCAGGTCCAGTACTTGCCGACGGCCGTCGCGAGCCGCTTGAACAGCTGGGCGTCGCTTGAGTCCTCGCCCGCGTCGGCGTCCGCGTGTGCCTCGTCGTAGGCGCGCGCGAGGCGCATCGCCAACGCGGTGCTCGCCTCCGACTCGACGCAGAGGTCCGCAAGCACGTTGCGCATCAGCGGCTGGTCGATCAGCTTCTTGCCGAACGCGCTCCGGTAGGTCGCGTGGTGGGTCGCGTTCACCACTCCCACGCGCATGCCCGCGGCCGTGCCGATCACGCAGTCCAGGCGCGTGTGCCCGACCATCTCGATGATCGTCGGCACGCCGCGGCCGGGGTCGCCGACCATCCGCGCCCAGGCGCCGTGCAGCTCGATCTCCGAGGAAGCGTTGGAGTGGTTGCCGAGCTTGTCCTTGAGCCGCTGGATGTGAAAGGCGTTGCGGCTCCCGTCCGGGAGGATGCGGGGCAGCAGAAAGCAGGAGAGTCCCTCGTCGGTCTGCGCGAGCACGAGGAACAGGTCGGACATCGGCGCCGAGCAGAACCACTTGTGCCCGCTGAGCTCGTACTCGCCACCTGCGCCGCCGCCGTTCAGTGGCGTCGCGAACGTCGTGTTGGCGCGCACGTCGGAGCCGCCCTGCTTCTCCGTCATCGCCATGCCCGCGATCGCCGAGCCCTTCTCGCCCGCCTCGATCAGCCGCGGGTCATAGGTCGTGGCCGTCACGAGCGGCTCCCATTCGGCCGCCAGCTCGGGCTGCGCGCGCAGCGCCGGCACGACCGCGAAGGTCATCGTGATCGGGCAGGCGAAGCCCGCCTCGGCCTGCATCGCGGTCATGTACAACGCCGCTCGCGCCACGTGGGGCGAGGGCTCGGAGCTCGTCCAGGGCAGCGAGTGAAGCTCGTGCTCGACGCCGAGCGTCATCAGTTTGTGCCACGCCGGGTGGAAGTCGACCTCGTCGATGCGATTGCCGTAGCGGTCGTGCGTGCGCAGCTGCGGGCGGTTCTCGTTCGCCAGGCGGCCCCACAGCTGCTGCGGCTCGCCGCCGATGAGCAGCCCCAAGGCCGCGGCCCGCTCGCGGGCCCATCCTCCGCCCTCTCGCTCGAGCGCCTCCACGAGCGCCACGTTGCTCGAGAACACGTCGATGCCTTCCAGCGGCGGCACCTGGTTGGAAACGGTGTGCGTCTGCCAGGCGGCGGCGTGGCGCGGTGATTGCGAGACGGTCGCCATGTGCCAAGTGAAGCAGATCGGGGGGAGCGAGCGCGCGGGCGATAGCATCGGCGCTCTTCCGCGCGCGGCATTCCAACGCAGGAGACCGAGGACCTAACTACATGGCCAAGATCAAGGTGGCGAACCCCGTCGTCGAGCTCGACGGAGATGAGATGACGCGGATCATCTGGTCTTTCATCAAGCAGCAGCTGATCCTGCCGTACCTCGACATCGAGCTCGAGTACTACGACCTCGGCATCGAGAACCGCGACGTGACCGATGATCAGGTGACGATCGACGCGGCCAACGCGATCAAGCGTTACGGCGTCGGGGTCAAGTGCGCGACGATCACTCCTGATGAGGCGCGGGTGAAGGAGTTCGGCCTCAAGCAGATGTACCGTTCGCCGAACGGCACCATCCGCAACATCCTCGGGGGCGTGATCTTCCGCGAGCCGATCGTGATCTCCAACATCCCCCGCCTCGTGCCCGGTTGGACGAAGCCGATCGTGATCGGACGACACGCCTTCGGCGACCAATACCACGCGAGCGACATGGTCGTCCCCGGCGCGGGCAGGCTCACCCTCACCTATGCGCCCTCCAATGGCGAGCCGCCGGTCGAGCTGGACGTGTATGAGTTCCATGGCGGCGGCATCGCGATGGCGATGTACAACGTCGATGACTCGATCCGTGATTTCGCTCGCGCCTCGCTCCGCTACGGGCTCGAGCGCGGCTACCCCGTCTACCTCTCGACGAAGAACACGATCCTCAAGCGCTACGACGGGCGTTTCAAGGACATCTTCCAGGAGACATATGACGCGGAGTTCGCCGCGGACTTCGAGACGGCCGGCCTCTCCTATGAACACCGCCTGATCGACGACATGGTCGCGGCGTCGCTCAAGTGGGAAGGCGGCTATGTGTGGGCCTGCAAGAACTACGACGGCGATGTGCAATCGGACACGGTCGCCCAGGGCTTCGGCTCGCTGGGGTTGATGACGAGCGTGCTGATGAGCGCCGACGGAAACACCGTCGAGGCGGAGGCCGCGCACGGGACCGTCACCCGCCACTACCGGCTGCACCAGCAGGGCAAGCCGACATCGACGAACCCGATCGCGTCGATCTTCGCCTGGACGCGTGGACTGGCCGCCCGCGGGCGGATGGATGGGACGCCCGAGGTGAGCGCGTTCGCCGAGACGCTCGAGCGTGTTTGCGTCGAGACCGTCGAAAGCGGAAAAATGACAAAGGACCTCGCGTTGCTCGTCGGCCCGGATCAGCCGTGGCAGAGCACGCAGGAGTTCCTCGGCGCGATCGACGAGCGCCTGAAAGCTGCGATGGCCTGACGCGAGAAACCGTCGCCTTCGCCGGCGGCGCAGAGTGCTCACCCGAAACTCACACGCACCACAGCCAACCCAGGAGATGAACCTTTGCCCAATCCCGTAAGAGTCACCGTCACCGGCGCCGCCGGGCAGATCGGCTACAGCATCGTCTTTCGCATCGCCTCCGGGCAGTTGCTCGGGCCGGACCAGCCCCTCGACCTGCGCCTGCTCGAGATCCCCCAGGCGATGGGGGCGCTCGAGGGAGTTGCGATGGAGATCGTCGACTGCGCCTTCCCGCTGCTCGCCGGGCTGGACCTCCACGACGACCCGCGCCAAGCCTTCGATGGCGTAAACGTGGCCTTGCTCGTCGGATCCCGGCCCCGCACGAAGGGAATGGAGCGGGCCGAGCTGCTGAGCGAGAACGGCAAGATATTCACCGTCCAGGGCGACGCGCTGAACGATCGCGCGGCCGCAGACGTGAGGATCCTCGTCGTCGGCAACCCCGCCAACACGAACTGCCTGATTGCGATGACGGGCGCACCGGACATCCCCCGCGAGCGCTTCACCTCGATGATGCGACTCGACCACAATCGTGCGATCGCCCAGCTCGCGAGCAAGGTGCAGGCACCCGTCACCGACATCACCCAAATGGGCGTGTGGGGAAATCACTCGCCGACGATGTACCCCGACCTGTTCCACGCACAGATCGGCGGCGAGCGAGCCGTCGATGTCGTCGATGACATGGAATGGGTCGAGGATGAGTTCCTTCCGGGCGTCGGCAAACGGGGCGCCGCCGTGATCGAGGCGCGCGGCTCCTCGTCCGCAGCCTCGGCGGCCAGCGCGGCGATCGATCACACGCGCGACTGGGTCGCCGGCAACGGCGACTGGGTCTCGATGGGAGTTCCCTCCGACGGCTCGTACGGCATCCCCGAGGGTCTCATCTGCGGCTTTCCGTGCATCTGCACGAACGGCGGCTGGGAGATCGTCAAAGGACTGGAGATCGACGACTTCTCACGCGCGAAGATCGACGCCTCGGTAGCCGAGCTCCTGAGCGAGCGAGACACGGTCGCGAGCCAGGGGATGATTTAGGAAAACGCCCCGGCGACCGAGCCGCGCGCGGTGGCGCCTGCGCACCTGCGAGCACGGCACCTGCGAGCACCGCACCTGCGCGCGCGCAAGATCTGGTTGATGGAAACAGAAGGGGCGCGGTCAAAGCGACCGCGCCCCTTCCGTCCGCTTCAGATGTGTCGGCCGGACGACCTGCTGCTTCAGCCCCTCGGGTGCCAGCCGCGCCCTTTCTTCGTCACCTTTTTTTCCTGCTCGAGGCCGGGAAGCACGCGGTAGAGGTAGTTCTGCTTGATGCCCATCTTCGCTGCGAGCTCGGGAATCGTGATGCCCGGCTGTCCCTGCACGAAGGAGAGCGCCTCGGCCGCGCGAGTGCCGCTGCCTTTGCGGCGGCCCGTACGGCGACGGCCGGCGGGACGGCCGGGTTTGCGCGCCGGTTTCGCCACCGTTCGACTGGCGGTTGCCGTTTTCGCACGGCTGACCGAGCCACGCGGGCGCCCGGGTCCGCGGCGTCGCGGACGCGCGGCAGCGGTGGACGAGCCCCTCACGCCGTCGAGCGCGGCAGCGGCGGCCTCCAAGCGGGTGTACTCGTCTATGAGCGGCTTCAGCTCTTTGAGCCGGTCGGTGATCTCTCGGCGCTTCTCGTCAAGGAAGTCGGTCACGGTTTCAATCCTCTTCACTAGTAATGGTGTGTCCAGCCCACATCGTTCTAGCGTGACCTTACACCAGTTGGCTTGTGGTGTTCCTGCTCGAGGTGAGCGCGGAGACGAGCCAGCGAGTGCGTGGCCTCGCGCTTGGGCATTCCCCCGACTAGCGCGCGGCTGACAATTGCTCCGACCGGTCCGAGGGGAGGACGGAATTCGTTGCGATAGTCAAAGCGCGTGCCACCATTCTCGGCGCTCAGGATGTATTCCGTGTGGGCATGCGAGTGCGCCGGCCCCCGGCCCTCCCACACCGCGAGCTCGCCTGGACGGCAATCGACGAGCTTCCAGTGAACCTCGACGTTGACTCCTCGTAGGTGTATCTGCTGATCCATCTCGTAGCCCACCCGCGGTGGTCCGTCGTCGGCGTGCACGAGCCGCCGGTGAATGGTCACCCAGTCGCCGAGGCGACTGGTGTCCATGATCATTTTCCACACCTCGTCGGGCGGGACTGCGATTCTGGTCGAGACGGTGACGAGGCTCATGAGCTATGCGGCGCCTGCCGGGTCGCGCGTCCGAACCGTACCTGTTGCGCTCGGCGACGGGTGGGGTAAACCATCAGCGCGCCCGTAGCGGCTCGTAGTCTTCCCATTCGCCCAGCGCCCGCTCGACCGCGGACACGAAAGAGTGCAGCTCGACGCCCAGCAGCCTCGCCGCTTCATCGTCGGGCACAAGCAGGTCGCCCTGAAGTCCCTCCATCAGCGGCATTACCAGCTCCGGATCCTCGCGAGCGATCGCTGCCGCGACACGGGCCGCGAGCGGGGTCGCGCTGACGCCGAAGCGCAGCGAGGGCCGATTCACGAGCAGCACGTCGGCGATCGTGGTGATCATCTCGCCGTAAGTGAGGATGTCCGGGCCGCCGACGTCCAGCGAGCGCCCGGAGACCTCCGCGGTCGAGGCCGCAGCGAGCATCTCGGTGATGTCGCGCGCATCGATCGGCTGCGTGCGGAAACTGTGCCACGCCGGAAGGGTGAGCACCGGCATGCGCTCGACCAGTCGCACGAGGAAGCGGAACGAGCGGGAGCGCTCGCCGATCACGATCGACGCGCGCAGCGCGACCGAGTCGGGCACCGCCGCGAGCAGGATCCGCTCGACGGCTTCCCGGCTCGCGAGGTGACGCGAGCGCCGGTGCAGCCCGTCGGCCGTGTCCTGCCTCGGGACCAGTCCGCCGAGGTACACGATCCTGCCAACGCCCGCCCTTGCGGCCGCCGCCGCGAAGTTCTCGGCAGCGAGACGCTCGCGCTCGGTGAACGGGGAAGGGTCCGCGGCGGAGCGCTCCATCGAGTGCATCAGGTAATACGCGACGTCTACCGCCTTCAGCGCACGCGCGAGGCCGGCGCCCGTCACGACGTCGCCCTGCACGATCTCGACTTCGTCCGCCTCGGCTTCCAGGAGCTGACCGTCGAGCGCCTCCTCGATCCGGCCCGGGTCGCGTCCGAACGCCCGCACCGTGTGGCCGCCGATCACCAGGCGCGGCGCCAGCAGCGAGCCCACGGCGCCGCTCGCGCCCGTGACGAGGACGCGCATGGCGGCCGGCGCCGGCGCGCTCGCGCGCGCCGGTCCCGGGTCTCTCGGAAATTGGGCATTCAACGCCCCGATTGTCACAGGAAAGTGACTGCTTCCCGCCTATTTCCGCCTAGATTCCCGTTTTCTCTGCGATTTGCGAGGTGTCGTTGTGCGGGCCCTTGAGCCGCCCCCGCAATGGTGCTTTTATCCCCCCCTCGCTTCATTCGATCCGAATCACGGCACAGGGGGAAGACGCGGTGCACGCAGGACAAGGGACGCGGCCGGCCAAGCGGGCTGCGCGGAAGGTCAGCTGTGATGAATGCTTCTTTCGGGTCAACCTCCTGTGTGCGCTGGACCTCGCGGAGCCCTGCGCCACCTTCCGTCCAAACGAGGCCCAGTTGAGGCCGCCGCAGCAGCTGCGATTCGTGTTCCGGCAGGAGCGCCGCTCGCGTGCGGCGTGGTCGTTTCCCTCCGCCCAGGAGCAGGCGGCGCTGCACGCGTAGTCACACGATCTGGGCCACAGCCACGATCGCCACGGCGCGGGCACGGCTCAAACGCCTGTCTGCGCTCCGCAGGCGTCGCTCGCCGGGGGGTATATTGAGCGGAGATCGGCAAGCTCCGAGCAGAGGCGGTGGCGAAGATGGCAGCGAAGGACATACCCGGCAAGGTAGGCGAAGCGGAACTGCGGGGATACCTGGCGCGGATCCTCGAAGACGAGAGGCTGCGCGGCAACCTGGTTTCCGCGTACGGCACGGCGCGCAGCGCCTACGGGCGAATGAGCAACGGCAAGTCCCCGACGAGGGCGCTGCTCGACGACCGTAAGCTCCAGCGCGAGATCGCACAGATCGCGCAGTCGCTGCGGGACGCCTCGGGCGCCCTGCGCGAACCTCCGAAGAGCACTCGCAAGCGGCGTCGCCGCAGGCGGGGCCGCTCGCTCGTGTTGCTCGCCGTCGCGGGCGTGCTCGCGATCAGCCTGAGCGAGGGACTGCGCACAAAGGTTCTCGACCTCCTGTTCGGGGCCGAGGAGGAGTTCGACTACAGCTCCACGACCGCGCCGGCCGAGCCGGCGCCGGTGGGTGCGCCCGCCGCCTGAGGTCGAGAAACAACCGACGATGAGCCGCGCGATGGATGTCGCTGCCGTGACTGACCACGCCGGGGTGCAGAGCCCGGGTTCTCCGCCCCCCGACGTGGCAGCGCGCTCGCTTTCGAGTGAGAAGGCCCTGCGCATCGTCGAGGCGATGCGCACGAGCGTCGCCCGCAGGGGCACGGCTGGCTCCACGTTCGACCACGTATCGCGCGAGGCTGGTGTTTCACGAGGGCTCCTGCACTATTACTTCGGCACCAAGGAGCAGCTGCTCGTCGAGGCCGTGCGCCGCGACTGCGAACTGCGCATGGAACTGCTCGAGCGTCAGCTCTCCACGGCGAAGACAGCCGACGACTTCATCGACCTGATGGCGCAGAACCTGCAGGACACGGTCCGCGAGGATCCCGACCTCGTCATTCTCCTGTTCGAGCTGTTCACACTCTCGCGGCGAAACACTGACATCGCGGCGGAGTACGCGGGGCTCATCAGTCGCACCCGCGAACAGGTCGCCGCGATGCTCGCCAACGCGCAGCGAGAGAAGATCCTGCACCTGCATGCCGAGCCGGAGGCCGTCGCCGAGGTGCTGTTCTCGCTCGCCGACGGCTTCGCACTGCGGATGCTCACGCAGCCGGAGCGTGATTTCACCCCGATGATGCAAGCGGGTATCGCTTGCGCCCGGGCGCTCGTGACCGATTAGCGTTACGTCGCATGCCGATCTACGAGTACAGGCGCCCGGACGGCACCACGTTCGAGATCCAGCAGTCCTTCAGCGACGAGGCCCTCACCATCGATCCCGAGACGGGAGTGCCGGTCGAACGTGTGCTGCACGCCCCCGCCGTCCACTTCAAGGGCAAAGGCTTCTACAACACCGATTACGGCACGCGCAACCGCCAGCGCGAGACCGCCGCCGCATCGGAGAAGTCCTCCTCCGACGGCTCCTCCGATAGCGCGGACTCCGCGAAGCCCGCGAGCTCGGACGCCTCCGGAAAGGGCGACGGCGTCGGCAAGGACTCCGGCAAGGGCAAGGGGAAAGACGCCGGGGCGAAGGACTCAAAGCCCCTGGCGGCCAAGGGCTGAGCGCACCCGCGGGTCGCGGCGGCCGGCCGGGTCCTCAGCCGGCCATGAACCGCGCGACGGCAGCCCGCCTCTCGCCTTCGGAGACCGTCAGCCCTTCCCCGACGCCCGCCACATTCGCGGTCCCTGACGGCGTCATCACGTGGATCGGCGGGGTGCCGCCCACGGCCAGTCCCCCGAACAGGCCGAGCAGCGACGGCCCGCTCATGTCGGAGATGATCGCCGGCGGAGCGTTCCAGGCGATCCACGGCAGGCGGAAGAAGCTCGACGGCGAGGTCAGCCGGCTCTTCATCGCCGTGAACAGCGCCTGCTGGTGTTCCTGGCGCTGGAAGTCGGTCTGGCTGGGGGCGCAGAGGTTCTCGCGCGTGCGGGCGAGCGCCAGCGCCTGCTTGCCGTTCAGGTGGTGGGTGCCGCGGCTCAGCCGCAGCGTGTAGCCGCCCCGACTGAAACCGCCGTCCAACCGCGAGACGACGCAGCCGCCGGTGTAGTCCACGCCGCCCATCGAGTCGACCAGCTGGGGGAAGTTTTCGAAGTTGACTTCGACGACATGGTTGATCGGAATCCCGAGCCAATGCTTGATGACCGAGATCGACAGCGCCGGCCCGCCGAACGCGTGGGCGGCGTTGATCTTCTGCATGCCATGCCCGGGTATTTCGACGATCGTGTCGCGCGGGATCGAGAGGCGCGCCGCGTGGCCGCCGCCGGTGCGGACCAGCATGATCGAGTCCGAGCGGCCGAAGCCGGTCGTTTCGGCCTGCGGTTCCTTGCTGTTCTTCTGACGCCGGTCGGATCCGAGCACGAGGATGTTGTTGGCCGAGGTGAGCGGATTCCCGGCGGGGTCGAGCACGGTCGCCACGTCCCCTGGCGGCGAGGTCCGTTCGAAGTGTGAGCTGATCAGGAACAGCAGGAGCGACAGCGCCACCCAGGCGAAGGCCAGCGCAACCAGACCGAGGAGGATCCGCTTGGGCGTCGCCCAGCGCCGCCAGTCGGGGCGTTTGGCGGCGATGGCGCCTGCGCGACCGTTCCTCGGCAGGCGAGGGGGGCGTGCAAGATCGCCGAGCTCCTCGTCCTTGCGGGGCATCAGCCGACGGCCCGCGCGGTAGCGCGTGTATTCGGGGGGTTGCTTGGGATCGACGGGCATTGGAGACCGTATATTTGCCGCATGACTACCGCGGGCGCGGCAGTCGGGCGGCTGCTCGTGTGTCCGACCCCGATCGGCAACCTCGAGGACGTCACACTGCGCGTGCTCGACGCCCTGCGCAAGGCGGACGTCGTGGCGTGCGAGGACACGCGCCATACGAGGGTACTGCTGGAGCGCTACGGAATCCGCACGCCGCTTCTCAGCCTGCATGAGCACAACGAACGCGCCCGCACCGGCGAGCTCGTGCGACGCATCGCCTCCGGCGAGCTCGTCGCGCTCGTCTCCGACGCCGGTACGCCGCTCGTCTCGGACCCCGGCTTCGGGCTCGTGCGCTCCTGCCTGCAGGAGGGGCTCGAGGTCGAGGTGCTGCCGGGGCCGAGCGCGGTCGTGACCGCGCTCGTGGCCTCGGGCCTGCCTGCCGACCGCTGGCGCTTCGTCGGCTTCCTGCCACGCCGCCGCCGGCTGCTCGAGGACCTCCTCGCTGGCACGACCGAGACACTAGTCGCGTTCGAGTCGGCCCGCAGGCTGGCGGCGACCCTGGCGCTGCTGGCCGGACGCGACCCGGGGCGAGCTGCTGCGGTCTGCCGCGAGCTGACCAAGCGCCACGAGGAAGTCCGCCGCGGCAGAGCTTCGGAGCTGGCCGAGCACTATCGCGAGCACCCGCCGCGGGGCGAGGTGGTGCTCGTGATCGGCGCTGCCCCGGCACCAGAGGCGCAGCTCCTGGATGCGCTCGCCGCGCTGCGTGAGATCGTCGCAGCGGGCGCGAGGGCGCGGCCGGCCGCGGGCGCCATCGCGAGGCTGACAGGGGTCGCGGCCAACGAGCTCTACCGGGAGCTGATGCGAGCGGAACAGTAGCCTGGGACGCGCATGTCCTTCTACGTGACGACACCGATCTATTACGTCAACGCGGCTCCGCACCTCGGCCACGCCTACACGACGATCGCCGCCGACGTGATGGCCCGCCACCACCGCCAGCGCGGCGAGGAGGTGTTCTTCCTCACCGGCACCGACGAGCACGGCGAGCCGGTGGCCGACGCCGCCCACGCGCTCGGCATCGCGCCCCAGGAGCTGGCCGACCGCAATGCCGAGCGCTTCAAGGCGCTCGCCCCGCAGCTGGAGGTCTCGAACGACTTCTTCATCCGTACGACCGATCCGCAGCACGAAGCAAAGGTGCAGGAGGTTCTCTCGCGCGTGCGCGAGAACGGGTTCGTGTACATGGGGACCTACGAGGGCTGGTACTGCCCCCGCTGCGCGGATTTCAAGGCGGAGAACGAGATCGACGAGGGTAACCGCTGCCCGATTCACCACATCGAGCTGACCCGCGAGCAGGAGGACAACTACTTCTTCAGGCTGTCCGCTTTCCAGGAGCGCCTGGAGCGGCTCTACGCCGAGCGCGAGGATTGGGTTGGGCCCCGCAGCCGCTACAACGAGTCGCTCTCGTTCATCCGCTCGGGCCTGCGCGACGTGCCGCTCACGCGGCACAAGCTCACCTGGGGGGTGCCGGTGCCGTGGGATTCCCAACACGTCTTCTACGTCTGGTTCGACGCGCTCTTGAACTACTACAGCGCGCTCTCCTACGCGCCCGCTCCAGCGGGCGTCATCTCCGACGGAGATCTCACCGATGTCTTCTGGCCGCCGAGCTATCACCTGATCGCGAAGGACATCCTGCGCTTTCACACCGTCTACTGGCCCGCGCTGCTCATGGCGGCGGAGCTGGAGCTGCCCGAGCACGTCTTCGTCCACGGCTACCTGCTGATGGAGGGAGAGAAGATGAGCAAGTCGCTCGGCAACGTGCTCGACCCCTTCGCCGTGATCGAGCGCTTCGGCGCGGACGCGCTGCGCTTCTACCTGCTGCGCGACGTGCCCTTCGGCCAGGACGGCTCGGTCTCCACGACCTCGTTTGAGCTGCGCTACGAGAGCGAGCTCGCGAACGAGCTCGGCAATCTCGCGAGCCGCACGATCGCGATGATCGACCAGTTCCGCGACGGCTCCGTGCTCGCGGGCGAGATCGATCCCGCGCTGGCCGTCGACTTCGATGGCCTGCCGGCACGCATCGCGGCGCACGTCGACCGCGCGGAACTGACGCTCGCGCTCGACGAGATCTGGCAGCGGGTGCGCCGGCTCAACCGCTACGTCGAGGAGCAGGCGCCGTGGCGCCTGGCCAAAGAGGAGTCTCGCGGGCAGGATCTTGACCGCGTCCTGCGCAGCCTCGCCGAGGGACTGCGCGCGGTGAGCGTCCTGCTGTGGCCATATCTCCCGGGCAGCGCCGAGCGGCTGCTCGCGGCGCTCGGAACCGGCGATCTCTCGCTCGCGAACGCCGAGCTCGGAGCGGGGGCGATCGAGCGGGTGAACCCGATCGAGTCGCTGTTTCCGAAGGGCACGCAGACCGCCGCGCCGTGATCGACTCGCACACGCACCTCGACCTTTGCGAGCCACCCGACGCCGAGCTCGTCGCCGCGGCGGACGCGGCGGGCGTGCGGCGCATGCTGACCGTCGGGATCGACGCCGGCTCCTGCCGCGCGGCGCTGGCCGCCGCCGAGGCCTTCCCGCAGGTGTATGCGGCGATCGGCCGTCATCCGAATACGGCGAAGGGCTTCGACGACGCGGATCTCGCGGACCTGCGAGCGCTGGCCGCCCACGAGCGCTGCGTTGCAATCGGCGAGACCGGCCTGGACTTCTACCGCGAGGGCGCCCCGCGCCCCGACCAGGAACGCGCGTTCGCCGCGCAGATCGGGCTCGCGCGCGAGACCGGCAAGCCGCTCGTGATCCACACGCGCGCCGCCGAGCGCGAGACGCTCGCCCAGCTGGCGGCCGAAGCCGGGCAGCTGAGCGTCGTCATGCACTGCTTCTCGATGCCCGAGCAGCTCGGCGAGTGCCTCGAGCGTGGCTACGTGATCTCCTTTGCCGGCAACGTCACCTACCCGAGCGCGCGCGATCTCGCCGACGCGGCGAAGCGAGTCCCCGACGAGCGTCTGCTGGTGGAGACCGACGCCCCCTACCTGACGCCGCAGTCGTTGCGCTCCGAGCGCAACCAGCCCGCGTACGTCGCGCACACGGCGGCCTTCCTCGCGCAGCTGCGGGGCGTCGAGGTGGACGAGCTCGCCGCGACGGTGGAGCGCAATGGCGCGCGCGTGTTCGGATGGGGATGAGCGCGGTGGCGGACACCCCCGTGCAGCCGAGCCTGCGGCGGATGCGCGAGTTCGCAGTGCGCCCGGACCGTGAGCTCGGGCAGAACTTCCTGATCGACTCGAACATCCTCGGCGTGATCGGCCGGGCGGCTGAGCTCGACCGCGCGGACGTTGTGCTCGAGATCGGCGGCGGCCTCGGCGTGCTCTCGGAGTACCTCGCCGAGCGCGCCGCCCACGTGCACGTCGTGGAGGTCGACGAGCGTCTGCGCGACGCCCTCCTCGACGCCACTGGCCCGCATGCGAACGTGACCGTGCACTGGGGCGATGCGATGCGGATCGACCTCGGCGCGCTGCACCCGCGGCCGAGCAAGCTGGTCGCGAACCTGCCCTACGGAATCGCTGCAGGCGTGCTCCTGCGGACGGTGCAGGAGCTTCCCACAGTGAGCCGCTGGGTGGCGATGGCGCAGCGTGAGGTCGGCGAGCGGCTTGCCGCGGCGCCGGCCACGGCCGCCTACGGCCTCCCGTCGGTGATCGCGCAGCTCGCCTGCGAGGTGCGGGTGCTGCGAACGATCCCGCGAACGGTCTTTCAGCCGGTGCCCAACGTCGACTCGGTGCTGGTGGGCATGCGGCGCCGGCGCGCGCGTCCCGACCACGCCGGCTCCGCCGCCTCTTCCGCGCCGGCGCCGGAGCTCGCGTTGCGGGAGCTGGTGGCCGGAGCGTTCGCCCACCGGCGCAAGACCCTGTCCGGCTCGCTCGCGCTCTCCGGCCGCGCCCCGGGACACAGCCGTGAGCAGGTGCGCGCGGCGCTGCTGGCGCTCGGTCATCCGGCGGACGCCCGCGCCGAGCGCCTGTCCCCGGAGGACTTCCGCGAGCTGGCGCGGCTGCTCGAGTCATGAGCACATACCGCGCGCTCGCTCCAGCGAAGGTGAACCTGGGGCTGTTCCTCGGGCCCACGCGCAAGAGCGACGGCCGCCACGAGCTCGTGAGCGTGATGCAGTCGATCTCGCTCGCGGATGAGCTGACCCTCGAGCCCGGTCAGGACGGCGCAACGCAGGACGAGCTCATCTGCCCCGGGGTGCCGGGCGACACGGGCGAGAACCTCGCCGCACGCGCGCTGCGCGCATTCCGGGCGAGCACCGGCTGGGATGCCCCGCCAATGCGTCTGCGGATCGTGAAGAGAATCCCCATCGCGGCAGGCCTGGCCGGCGGCTCGGCCGACGCGGCGGCGGGGCTGCGCCTGGCGAGCCGCGCGTCGGGCCTGGGCGATGAGAGGCTGCTGGGCGAGCTGGCGGCCGGGCTCGGAGCCGACGTCCCCGCGCAGGTGTGCCCGGGCCGCTGGCTGGCGAGCGGGGCCGGGGAGCGCCTGCAGGCGCTGCCGCCGCCGTCGCGCTCGCTCGGGCTGCTCGTGCTGCCGCTCGAGGGCGAGCTGTCGAGCGCAGCCGTATACGCCGAGGCGGACAGGCTCGGGCTCTTGCGCGAGCCTAAGGAACTGAGCGAGCAGATGTTCGCGCTGCGCCGCGCGCTGGGCGCCGGAGAGCCATTGCCCGTCGACCGCGAGCTGCTGGCCAACGACCTGCAGCGGGCCGCGATCTCGCTGTGCCCGCAGATCTCCTCGGCGATCGATCAGGCGCTCGGAGCGGGAGCGTCGAGTGCTCTCGTAAGCGGATCGGGCCCGACGGTCGTGGGGTTCTTCCAGAGCGACGGCGCAGACGGGGGGGTCGAGCTCGCCCAGCGGGCGGCGGCGCACCTGTGGGGCCGCTCGCCCGCGCCGATCGTGGCCAGGCCCGTGGACGCGGCGTTTGCGCGGGCCACGGACGAGGATGAGGCCTGAAGCCGCGCGGACTCGGGTCCCAGCCCTACGAGCGCGAGCGCATAGCGACGGCCCGGTGCGTCACAATCCAGCCGGAAAAGCGAAACGGAGCAGCGCATGAGCAGGACAGCAATCAACGACCTAGTCGCCGTGTTCGCAGGGACGTTCGGCCTGGCGCTCTTCGCCGGCCTGATCCTGGTCCCGGCCTGGAACTCCTATTCGCGGCTTTGGGAGCGGCTCGCCGCGACGCTGCTGTCGCTGTACGTGCTCGCCGTGTTGGTCGGCATCGGGGTGGTCGCGGCTCTCGCCGCCGTCTACTTCTGGGGCTAGCGGGGTGTCAGACCTCGCGGCGCTCGAGGCGATCACCGAGGCGGTCGAGTCCGGGGCTGGCCTACCCGAGGTCGTGCGCGCCGCGGCGAGGGCGCTCGACGCGAGCCTCGCGGTGACGGACGCGTGGGGCGCGACGCTCGCCGTGGCGGCTCGCTCGCCAGCCGAGGAGCGCTCGCTGCTCGCGCAGGGCAAGGGCATCAGCACCACACCATTGCGGGTCGCCGACACGGTCGTCGGGACGCTCCATATGCGCGTGAAGAGCGAGCCCTCCGCCCCGATGCAAAGGCTGCTCGTGACGATGATCGCCTCGGAGGTCGAGCGCGTGAGGGCGCCCGAGCGGGTCTCGGAGACGGCGGCGGCCGACTTCCTGCGGGCGGTGCTCGCGCGCCAGCTGACCGGGCGCGAGGAGCTTCTCGGGCGCGCGAAGGAACTCGCGCTCGACGTCGAGGACGGCGCGAGCATGATCGTCGCCCGCGCCCACGCGCAGGCGCCCACCGACGAGGGCTGGCGGGGACGCGTCCGCGCCGTTGCCGAGCGTGGCGCAAAGGCCGTGGCGAGCCGCTCGATCGCTGCGCTCTCCGAGCGCGACGGGATCCTCGGTGCCGAGGTGCTCGTGCTCGTGCCCGGTGGTGAGGAAGCAACGGCCGCGCGCGCCGCGGACGGGATCCTGCGCGAGATGGAGGCGGCTCTGGCCGGTTACACGTTCGCGCTCGGGCGCAGCCGCATCGCCGAGGACCCGGCTGAGCTGCCACGCGCCGCCAGCGAGGCGCTGCTAGCCGCGAACGTGGCCGAGGGCGCCGGCGACGGCGTGGCGCTCGCGTTCGAGCAGACGGGCGCGTACCGCCTGCTGCTCTCCACGATGAGCGAGAACCCGGCCGAGCTGCAGCGCTTCTATGCCGAGACGGTGGAGCCGTTGGTCGCCTACGACGAGCAGTACGAGACCGAGCTCGTGCGGACGCTCGAGACGTTCCTCGAGGCTGACGGCAACGTCGCCGGGACGGCCCAGCGGCTGTTCACGCACCGCCACACGATCTATTACCGCCTGGAGCGGGTGCGCGAGCTCTCCGGGCTCGATGTGAGCTCGAGCGATGGGCGCGAGAAGCTCAGCCTCGGGCTCAAGGCGATGCGCGTGCTGGGGCTCTCCGCGACGGGTGGTCCCGCGTCGGAGCTCGGCGCCGAGGGCGGCCGCGTGCCGCGGCGCGCATCCGACCGGTCGGGCAGGCGCACCTGAGCGGCTCCATCGGCTGAGCGCGCCGCGCCGGCGCCGGCCGATCAGCCTGAGCGGCGCTCGCCGAACTCGATCGCGTACGTCGCCCCGTGGCGGCCGCGGCCGAGGCGCCACGGGACGGCCGCCACTGCCGCGACGCCGGCGTCGCGGAAGTAGCCGGTGAGGATCAGCCGGCGGTGCGGGGGGGAGGCCATCCAAGCGGCGACGATGCGCGCGGGCGTGGCAAGCGCGCCCGTGCCCCACGCGATGTTCTGAGCGACCGACACACTCGAGGTGTGGGCCCAATAGCTCGTCCTCGTGACGAGCGATAGCGGCGTCTGGCCGGTCGGGCGGACGTCCGAGAAGTAGTCCCAGCGAACCATGCTGCGCACCTGGCTCGCGGCCACCGCACGCAGGGCGCTGTTGGCACGCACCGGCGCGAGATGCCACGCGGCCCTGATGCGGTCGATCAGGCAGAGCGTCGCCGCGCCGATCGCGCTGGAGTTGCCAGCCGTCGGGGCGAGGTCCGCACCGCGGCAGGACGAGCGCTCCGTGGATGCCGCCGCCTCGGCGCCGGGTGGGAGGCCCTGCGCACCGAAGATCGCGGCGCACAGTGCCGCCGCTGCTGCCAACAGCGGGCTCCGCGGCCCTTTGGTGTTGCGAGCTCCGCCTGACAGAGTGCCGGGAATGGTTGCAAGAGCGCCGGACCGGTGCGCCACCTCAGTGTTGGATCGCGCTATTTGCGGGAATCTCGCCCGGGAACGCCGTCGCTGCCCGCACCGGAGTGTGCGCGTATGGCCCGTTACAGACCATGGCGCGGCCACGATCTATCCTTCAAGCGCCCCTCTGGGGGGTCGTCCAATGGCAGGACATCAGGTTTTGGTCCTGAGAATCGGGGTTCGAGTCCCTGCCCCCCAACTGCGATGCGGATCTGCGGCGAGCGAATAGCGGCCCCTCGGTGAGCGCCCTGAGCGTTGCGGTCCTTGCCGCGGGTCAGGGCACGCGCATGCGCTCGCACACGCCGAAGGTCCTGCACGATCTGTGCGGGCGCCCGATGGTGCTGTGGCCCGTGCTGGCGGCGCTCGAGGCCGGCGCCGGCAGGGTGGTGGTCGTGGACTCGCCGCAGCGGGCGCTGGCCGCGGTGCTCCCCGACGGGGTGGAGCTCGCGGTCCAGGAGCGCCCGAACGGGACCGGCGGCGCGGCGGCGGCCGCGATGGCAAAGCTCGACTCCGATAGCGCGGCCGCCTCGGACCCGCAGGCGCCGGTGGTGATACTGAGCGGCGACGTGCCGCTCGTCAGCTCGGATGCGATCAGGGCGCTCGTGCAGGCGCACCGGGACGGTGGAGCCGCGGTGACGATGGCGACGACGCTGCTCGACGATCCGTCGGGCTACGGGCGCGTCGTGCGCGATTCCGACGGCACCGTGGGGCGCGTCGTCGAGACGAAGCGCCGAGGCGACGCGAGCGAACAGGAGCTCGCGATCCGTGAGGTGAACACGGGCATCTTCGCGTTCGATGCCGATGCGTTGAGAGGCGCCCTGCCGCGCCTGCATGCCGAGAACGCGCAGGGCGAGCTGTACCTGCCGCAGGCGCTCGAGGTGATCCGGGGGGAGGGCATGACCGTTGCGGCCCACGTCGTCGAGGACCGCAGGGTCGTGCTCGGGGTCAACGACCGCGTGGCCCTCGCGCAGCTCCGCCGGCTCGCCCAGGAAGCAATCCACGAGCGCCACATGCGCGCCGGTGTGGCGATCATCGACCCTGGCACCACCGTGATCGACGTCGACGTCGAGATCGGTCAGGACACGGTGATCGAGCCCTTCACGACCATCAGGGGCAGCGCGAGGATCGGCACCGGCTGCACCGTGCGCCACTCCTACCTCGTCGACTGCATGCTTGAGGATGGCGCGAGCGTCGGGCCGTTCGCCTACCTGCGCCCCGGAACGGTGCTTCGCGCCGGCGCAAAGGCGGGCACGTTCGTCGAGGTCAAGAACTCCGACGTCGGCGCTGGCACGAAAATCCCGCACCTCTCCTACATCGGCGACGCGGACATCGGCGCGGGCACGAACCTCGGCGCGGCGACGATCACCGCCAACTACGACGGGACCTCCAAGCACCGCACCACGATCGGCCGCGCAGTGCACACGAGCGTCGACACGACGCTCGTCGCACCCGTGACGCTCGGGGACGAGGCCAGCACCGCCGCCGGCTCGGTGATCACCGAGGACGTGCCGCCGGGAGCGCTCGGGATCGCGCGCGAGCGCCAGACGAACATCGAGGGCTACGCCGATAGGCGTCGCAAGTCGTCATGACCGATCGGGTCGGCGACCTCTACACTCGTGATGAAATGAGCGCGATGGACACGCGCACGCAGTCCTCGCGGGCGGCCCTGGCGATCGACTACAACAAGCGCCTGATGCTGTTCAGCGGGCGCGCGAATCCGCAGCTCGCGACCGACATCGCCGGCAGGCTCGGGGTCGACGTCGGGCCCGTCACGCTGAAGACGTTCTCCAACGGGGAGGTCTACTGCCGCTACGAGGAGTCGATCCGCGGAGCCGACGTGTTCATCGTGCAGTCCACCTGCGGCAACCCCCAGACGGGCGTGACCGCAAACGACTCGCTGATGGAGCTGCTGTTCATGATCGACGCGGCGGTCGGCGCCTCCGCGCACCGCGTGATTGCCGTCACGCCCTGGTTCGGCTACTCGCGCCAGGACAAGAAGTCCGCCCCCCGCGAGCCGATCTCGGCGAGGCTCGTCGCCCGCATGCTCGAGGCGGCCGGCGCCGACAGGGTCCTGACGATGGACCTGCACGCCGGGCAGATCCAGGGGTTCTTCCAGAAGCCGGTCGACCACATGACGGCCCTTTTCATGCTCACCCAGTACTTCACCGACCTCGGGCTGTCGGACCTCGTCGTGGTCGCTCCCGACGCCGGCCGCGTGAAGTTGAACAAGAAGTTCGCCTCGAAGATCGGCGCCGAGCTGGCGATCCTCGACAAGGAGCGCCCCGCGCAGCAGGTCGCGGAGATCGGCTACGTGATCGGCGACGTGCGGGGCAGGACGGCGGTGATCGTCGACGACATGATCGACACGGCCGGCACGCTGAAGGCGGCCGCCAAGACCGTGCTCGAGGAGGGGGCGGCCAGGGTGTTTGCGGCGGCCACCCACGCCGTGTTCTCAGGAGACGCGTTCGAGAACCTGAGGACCTCCGGACTCGAGGAGATCGTGGTCACCGACACGATTCCCGTGAGCCCTGATCGCCCCGAGAACATCCGCGTGCTCCCCTGCGCCGACCTCCTGACCGACTCGATCAGGCGGATCTTCATCGACGACTCGGTGAGCGAAGTGTTCGGCGGCGAGAACCAGCTGTTCTAGACCAACACTAACTATGCGGTGACTGCGGCTCAAAGGCGAGCTTCCCGGTTGCCGAGGTCAGTTCGGGCCGAACGCCCGTCGTCGGGCGCCTCCCCTGCGAACATGGCTGGCGTGACTGCGACAGCGTCCACGGCGATGCCTCCCGGCCCGGCCCTGCCGCGCTTCCTGCAGACGCTCGGTTTCATCCTCATCCCGGCTCGCTTCGTCGACGCGTGCCGACGGCGCTACGGCGACGTCGTCACGTTCAGCAGCCTCTTCGACGCCGGCTTCGTGATGGTCTTCGAGCCCGAGCTGGTCAAGCAGGTCTTCCGCGGCCCCCCGGATGTGCTGCGCGCCGGCGAGGCCAACGCCGTGCTCGGCCCCGTGGTGGGAGCCCACTCGGTGCTCCTGCTCGACGGCGCCGAGCACCTGCGCGAGCGAAAGCTCATGCTGCCGGCGTTTCACGGCGAGCGGATGCGTGCCTACGCCGAGGTCATGCGCGAGGCCGCCGACCGCTCGATCGAATCGTGGCCGGTCGGCGAGCCCTTCGCCCTGCTGCCGCGGATGCAGTCGTTGACGCTCGACGTGATCATGCGCGCGGTCTTCGGAGTCGACGAGGGCCCCCGACAGGAGGAGCTCAAGGCGCGCATCCGGGCACTGCTCGACCCGGTCGCCTCGCGCGCCAGCGTGCTCATGTTTGCGCTCTCTCGCGGTCGCTTCGGCGCCGGAGCAGGACAGCACTTTGAGGAAAGCCGGTTCGTGCTCGACGAGCTGATCTATCAGGAGATCGCCCGGCGCCGCGCCGCCGAGGATCTCGCGGAGCGCGAGGACGTCTTTTCGATGCTCCTGCTCGCCCGCGACGAGGATGGCGAGGCGTTGAGCGACCGCGAGCTTCGCGACGAGCTCGTCACGCTCCTGGTCGCCGGCCACGAGACGACCGCGACCGGACTGGCCTGGGCCTTCGAGCTGCTGCTCCGCACCCCGGCGGTCCTCGAGCGGCTCAGGGCTGAGCTCCCGCAAGAGAGCGGGGACTACCTCGACGCGGTGGTCAAGGAGACGCTGCGGCTGCGCCCCGTGATCATGGGCGTCGGGCGCGTGGTCCGCGGGGAGCCCTTCGAGGTCGGCGGCTACCTGATCCCGCCCGGGGTCGAGATCAACCCGTCGATCGCGGCGATCCATCGCCGCGAGGACCGCTACCCCGACGCTTCCGTCTTCCGCCCCGAACGCTTCCTCGGCCCCGATGCTCCAGACACCTACACCTGGCTGCCCTTCGGCGGGGGCACGCGCCGTTGTCTGGGCGCGAGCTTCGCGACGTTCGAGATGCAGGTCGTCATCCGCCGAGTGCTCGAGCGAACCGACCTGGCGCCGGTGGGCCGCCGCCCCGAAAAGGGCGTGCGTCGGGGGATCACGTTCGTGCCCGCGAGGGGCGTCCGCGTTCGGCTGCAGGCGCCTCCGGGGCGGGCGCAAGGTGATGCCTGAGAAGTCCATGACCCCCGACCTGGTCGAGCTCGTGCGGCGCTCCTTTGAGCCGGCGGCGAGGCGCGATATTGACGGGATCATGAGCTTCTACGGTCCGGACCCCGTGTGGGACCTCTCGAACGGGGGGCTGGGGCTGTTTCAGGGCCGCGCGGCGATTAGAGAGTTCATGGAAGACTGGTTTCGCTCTTACGACAGGGTCGAGGTTGACCTCGAAGAGGTGGTGCAGCTGGGCAGCGGCGTCACGTTCGCGGTGCCCGTTCAGAGGGGCCGTTTGGCTGGCAGCAGCGCCGAGGTCGAGGTCCGCTACGCCGCCGTCATCGTGTGGCAGGACGGCTTGATCGAGAGCGTGACCAACTACGTCGACATCGACGAGGGTCGCACCGCCGCCCAACGCCTCGCCGAGGAACGGGGGTAGGCGATGTCTAAGCAGAACGTGGAGATCGTGCGGCGGGGATACGCCCACCGCCAGGCCCGAGGTGACTTCCTTGCCGAGGTCCTCGCGCCCGACTATGTCTGGGACATGTCGCACTTCCGGGGCTGGCCGGAGCAGCAGACCTACGAGGGGATCGAGGAGGCCCGGCGGTTTATTCGAGACTGGACAGCTGCCTTCGACGACTGGGAGATAGAGGTCTTGGCATTGCACGACCCCGGTGGCGACAAAGTCGTAGGGGTCCTTCGCCAGCGCGGTCGCTCGAAGACAACCGGCCTGCCGGTTGACATGCTGTACGCGCAGGTGTTCACGATCCGTGACGGCAAGCAGACCCGTATGGAGATGTACGCCGACCCGGACGAAGCCCTCAAAGCCGTTGGGCTGGCCGAGTAGCCGATGTCGCGGGAGCGAGCTTAAGAGGCCGGCGGCGCGAGCATGAACAGCTCGATCTCGATATCCGGCCCAACGTGGTGGTTGGAGATGAAGGCGAGCACGTCGCGGCCGGAGAGGGTCCCCACCTTGTCGATGAACGTGCGCTGCATGGCGTTCTGGAAGGCGCTGCGGGTTTCCTGCACCACGGTAGAGCGCTGCAGCTCGATCATCGTCTTCTCGACGTCGGTATAGACCCCGCCGAGCACGCACGCAAGCAGGTCGTCGCCGAGCATTTTTGTCTCGGCCGTCACGGGCTTGCGGTGGTGGTAGCGCTGATGCAGCGCGACCATTTCCTCAGTTATCGCTGTGAGGAGCTCCTCGCCGCTCAGCGGAGGTTCGGGGGCGGTCATGCGACCTGCCTCTCTCGTCCTCCGGTTGGGTCCGCGCGCAAGGCAGAAGGGCGAGAACCCAACGAGCGATCTGCCCCCAACACTAGCGCGCTTCGGCTACCATCGAGATCAAGTTTCGCGGGCGCGAGCGGGTGGGCGATGAGCGAAGCAGACACCATCAGCACCTCTAGTACGCATGGCGACGTTCTCACCGCCATCTCGGACGGATTGGTGGGGCTGCTCAAGGAGTTCTACGGTCGAGGTCCGACCCGGGCAAAGTCCTACTACGAGGACGATCTGGTCGTCTGCGTGCTGCGGGGCGGCTTTTCGCGCGTCGAGCAGACCCTGCTCGACGGCGGTCGCAGCCAAGCAGTGATCCAGCAGCGCATGGAGTTCCAGGACGTCATGCGAGAGCGCTTCGACAGCGTGGTCGAAGACGCGACCGGGCGCACGGTGATCGGCTTCATGAGTGGAAACCAGCAGGAGCCCGACATGATGTGCGAGGTGTTCATTCTCGCTCCCACCGATCTGCTCGGCGAGCACGAGGCCCGGCCCAGCTGAGCCGGGTCCCTGGCGCCGTCGCAAAGCCGCGGGGGCGGCCATGTAAGTCACCGTACCGCTCGTGTGTCACCCCTAAGCGCCCGGGGCCCGGCGAATGCCGGCCTCCTCGGGCTCCTCTTCATGGCGTCCTGCCTCGGCGGCGGCGTTGAGAAGCACCGCGGGCGCGAGCGTATCGCGAATGGTGAGAAGCGCACTCGAAAGCAATCGTGGAGCGTGGTGAAAATCCTCGGAAAGTGCAGCCAGAATCCAGGCGCTACGAGCGGCCATCACTAACGGGTGCTAGATTCCGCCCCAGAGGGCGTTGGTGTGGGGTCTGTCCTTGTTGGCCAGGCAGCTCGTCGTGACTTCTCTGAATTCGCTTCGCGCACGCGATCCGGGAGGTCACAGTGGCCCAACTCGACACGCTTCTTGGACGTCCGAAAGCGGCACTGGCTTTGTGTGCGACGCACGCAGGCGATCTGCTCCTGCGTAATCCATGGGAAGAGCACGACCCGTGACGTGGCGGAGGAGTGGCGCCGCCAGCGAGCGAGGCAGGATTAAAAGCTTGGACGGTGTCGCGACTCCTCCCGTCGCCGTCCGGGACAGCGCGGAGGTTCCTATTCCTCCCTCAAGGCGCTGGAACAGGCGCGGCCGCACCTTCCTCCGGTGCGGCCACGCCTTATTTTCGGTCTAGCGTTTGGCGAGGTGGAGCTGGCGCTTGGGCCGCGCGTGCGCTCGGGCGTCGTGTGCGCTTGGGCGTCGAGGATGGCGCGAGCGCCGCGCCGTGGATGAGTGGCGACTTCAGCTCGACCCACCGGGCAATATCGCCCGGGATGGGCGCATGTGCCACCCGTCATCATTCTTCACACATGTCCTCACCACCGAGCACAGATCGGCCAGCGATCCCTGCTTCGGCTGCTGACCGCTCTTCGATCGGTGGACCGCGTGCGTGGTGGTCGGGACTCGCGCCTCGCCGGCGTCGAGTCCTGCAAGCGGTACTCGCCATCGGCGTCATCCTCGTCGTCGTCGTGGGCGCCCTGCTCGGGCGATTCCTCTCGACGGAGAACACGGAGCGCAACGACGAGGCCGCCCTGATCGCAGCCGAGGCGAGGGGTGACGTGACTGGCATGCTCGCGCTGCTCAGCGGGTGCCGACAGAGCCCGTCCTGCGTGGCGCTCGTGCGTGCGAACGCCGGCAACTCGCGCCTGCGCCGCGCTGGCGCCGTGAAGATCCTGTCGCTGAAATCCTCGACGGCGTATGCGTTGAGCAGCAGCTCCGGGAAGACGCGGATCGCGTGGACAGTGATCGGCGAGCTCCCAGTCGTGCAGTGCGTGGAGGTGCGGCGCACGGGCAACTTCTTGAGGGGCATCACGATCAGCCTCCTCTCGCTGAGCGCCCCGATCCCCAACGAAGCCGATTGCTAGAGTCGTCCTCCGATGGCCCAGACGACGACCAAGCTCGATGTGAAAAGCCGCGACGCGGCGGGCTCCCGCGCGGCGCGACGGCTGCGCCGCAGCGGGCGCGTACCCGGCGTGGTGTACGGCGGCGGCGGGGAGTCGCTGGGCTTCGATGCCGACGCGCGCGAGCTGCGCCATGCGCTGGCGGCCTCCGGCGCCGTGCTCGACCTGAGCGTCGACGGCGGCAAAGCGACGCCGGTCGTGCTCAAGGAAGCCCAGCGCCACCCCGTTCGCGGCGAAACCGTGCACATCGACCTGCTTCGGGTGCGCCTGGACGAGGCGATCCACTCGCTCGTGCCACTCGAGCTCACAGGCGTCGAGGAGGCACCGGGCGTGAAAGAAGGCGGCGTGCTCGAGCAGATCACGCGCGAGCTGAACGTCGAAGCGCTGCCGACGGACATCCCCGAGTCGATCGTGCACGACATCGGAGAGATGCAGATCGGCGAGACGATCCTGCTCTCGGCGATCGTGGCCCCGCGAGGCCTGACGCTCCTGGACGAGGTCGAGGAGACGGTCCTCGCCACGCTCTCCCCGCCGAAACTGCAAGCCGAAGTTGCCGAGGAAATCGAGGCCGAGACAGAGCTCGTCGGCGAGGGCGAGGAGGCCGAGGAGGCCGGCGCCGAGGAGGCCGCCGCCGAGGACTCCTCCGAGGAGGAGTAGCAGCCTCTGAGACGCCCCTTTGGCGGTGGCGGCGGGGCCGTCGATTGGTTGATCGTGGGATTGGGAAACCCCGGTCGCGAGCATGTGAACACGCGCCACAACGTGGGCTTCAGGGTCGCCGAGGCGCTGGTCGAGCGCTGGGGGCTCGGGCGCACCAAGGACCGCTTCCGCGGCCGGCTCGCCGAGGGGCGGCTGCCAGGCCTCCCGGGCGAGGCCTCGGCGCGGCCCCGCGTCGCGGTGCTGCGCCCGCAGACCTACATGAATGAGTCCGGCCGCTCCGTGGGCCCGGCGCGCGGGACCTTCAAGCTGCCGCTCGAGCGCGTGCTCGTCGTCTATGACGAGATCGACCTGCCCTTCGGGGAGGTGCGCTCGCGGGTCGGCGGGGGCCTCGCCGGTCACAACGGACTGAAGTCGCTCAGGCGCGAGTTGGGGGGAGCCGACTTCGCCCGTGTCCGCGTCGGGGTGGGACGCCCCGACTCCAGCGACCCCGAGATCGTCTCGGCCTGGGTGCTCGGAAACTTCCGAGAGGACGGGCAGGAGGTGGCCGAGCTGATCGATCGCGCCGCCGGGGAGGTCGAGCGCGTCGTTCTCGGACAGGCCCCCGAGAGCGACGGGAAGGCCGGTTAGATGGCCGCGGGAGCACCAGCCCTGCGCACGTTGCTCGGGCTCGCCGAGGAGGACGACGCACCCGCCAGGCTGGCGCGCGAGGGCGGCCACGCGTTCGTCTCCGCGTCGCTGCGGCCGTACATGATCGCGGCGCTGTCCGAGCTCGACGAGTCCGCGCGCCGGCGGCCCGTGATGGTCGTGGTCGGCGACGATCGCGCCGCGCGTGACCTGGCCGCCGACCTTCGTGCGTGGCTTGCCCCGCGGCGGGTCCGCTACTACCCCTCGCGCGGGGTGGCCTACGAGTCGCACCTCGCCCCGCCGCCGCACCTTGTCGGCCTGCGCGTCGCGGCGCTCGACGCGCTGCTCGGGGCCGAACGCGCCGAGGAGGAGCCGCCAGTCGTCGTCGTCAGCGCCGTCGCCCTGTCCGAGAAGGTCCCAGATCCCTCCCTGCGGCCGCACTCGTTCACGCTGCGTGTAGGAGAGCTGCTCGACCTGGACGAGTGCGCCGCCGACCTCGTCGGCGCCGGCTACGAGCGCACCGACCAAGTCGAGGAGCGCGGGCAGTTCGCGCTGCGGGGCGGGCTCCTTGACGTGTTCCCCGCGACCGAGGATCGGGCGGTGCGCGTGGACATGTTTGATGTGGAGATCGAGTCGCTGCGCTGGTTCTCGACCTTCACCCAGCGCTCGCTCGAAGATGTCGAGCAGGTCGAGATCGCGCCGGCGGCCGAGCTGGCGGCGGAGCACAGGGAGCTGGCCGAGATCGCCGCCGCCACGCGCGCCTTCGGGCCGGGCGGCGGGAGCGACGGCGCCGAGCGGCCCGACATCGCCGACCTGCTGCCGATCGACCGCTTCGGCGCGCTGCTTGATCTCGTCGGCGAGGAGACCGAGCTGATCATCGCCGCCGAGGAGGAGCTGGCCCCGGCGCTCGTCGACCACTGGACGGACGTGTCCGCCGCGTTTGGCGACGAGGACGCCCAGCACCTCTACGTAAGTCCCGAGAGCATCCA